>CALVST010000023.1 GCA_944359365.1 uncultured Clostridia bacterium | reverse complement strand
TTTTTCTGCTTATTTCCTTTTTTTGCCATAAAAATATGCACCTCCAAAAGTCTGTCCAACTTTTGGGGTGCATATCATTTCTGCCTGTCCTTCTTTATATTATAATGATATTCTTTTACTTGAAATATCTCTTCAACAGCCCGTTGAAGCCGGCGCCGTGACGCGCTTCGTCCTTCGCCATTTCGTGAACGGTGTCGTGGATCGCGTCGTAGCCGAGCTCTTTTGCACGCTTTGCGATTTCGAGCTTGCCCGCGCACGCACCCGTTTCCGCGGCAACTCTCATTTCCAGATTCTTCTTCGTGGAATCGGTGATGCACTCACCCAAAAGCTCCGCAAATTTCGAAGCGTGCTCAGCTTCTTCATACGCATATCTCTTGTACGCCTCGGCGATCTCGGGATAGCCCTCTCTTTCCGCAACGCGCGCCATCGCAAGGTACATACCTACTTCGGTGCACTCGCCTTCAAAGTTCGCGCGAAGCCCCTTCACGACCTCTTCATCGAGCCCCTTGGCAACGCCCACTTCATGCACGCAGGCAAATTTGATCTCCGCGTTTTCGTCGATGGGAACAAATTTCGTAGCCTTGCAAACGGGGCAAACTTCAACATCATCGGCAACGATTTCGCCGCAGATAGCACATCTTTTCATTTTATAAACCTCTCCGATTTTATTCCGAAGCACCGCCTCGGTTACGCCATTATTTTAACATCGCCACAATAAAATTACTGTTGCAAATGCAACAGTACGACAAAATTATTTATATTAACGAAGGAAAGCGGGCGCCTTTCGGAAAAAACGGATAAATTTGCGAAAACCGCGCAAAATAAGTGAACGATTCGGCATAAAAAGCAGTTATTTTGCCCGATTTTTTTTGATTTTTACAAAGAAAATTATGAAAATCGGATTGACATAAAGCGCTTGCGATGTTACAATAAAGCTGTCGAAAATCAATTTTTACGAGGCGGTAGAGATCATGGCAAAATACAACGATCCTTTGGCTCTCGGCAGAGCGGATCCTTACGTCTATAAGCACACGGACGGTTATTATTACTTTACGGCGACCTATCCCGCATACGACAGGATATGCATCCGCAGGGCGTCGACCATCAACGGCATCACCGACGCGGAAGAAAAGGTGATCTGGCGCAAACATGACGAGGGCGTCATGGCGTCGCACATCTGGGCGCCCGAAATTCATTATATCGACGGCAAATGGTACATTTACTTTGCCGCGGGCGAAAGCAAAAAAATATGGGAGATACGCCCTTATGTACTCGAGTGCAGCGGCGATCCCATGACGGACGAATGGAAGGAAATGGGGCCGATGCTTGCGCACCGTTCCCCTTCCGGCAGGCGCAAAAACGGCTACGACAGCTATTCCTTTACCGAATTTTCGCTGGATGCGACCACCTTCGAACACAGGGGCAGGCGCTATATGATCTGGGCGGAAAAAGTGCACAGGCGTTTCGGAATATCCAACCTGTACATTGCGGAAATGGAAGCGCCCAACAAACTGAAAACAGTGCAGGTGCTGCTCACCACCCCCGATTACGATTGGGAACGCGTTGATTTTTGGGTGTGCGAAGGACCTGCCGTTCTGAAACACGACGGCAAAATATTCGTCACCTATTCTGCGAGCGCCACGGGGCAAATGTACTGCATGGGAATGCTTTCCGCAGACGAAAACGCAGACCTGCTCGATCCGCACGTCTGGACAAAAAAGCGCTATCCCGTATTAAAGACGGATCCCGAAAAGAAAGTTTTCGGTCCCGGGCACAACTGCTTTACCACGGGCGACGACGGAGAAGTGCTGTGCATACTCCACTACCGCGACTATTCTGACAAACACATTTCCGGCGATCCTCTGAACAACCCCGATCGCCACGCACACGTTTTGGAAGTGCAATTCGAAAACGGCGAACCCGTATTCAAACTATAATATGTAACTACAACGCATCGGGCGGTTTCGGAAAACTCCGAAACCGCCTTTTTGCAACAGCAAAGAGGGCTACGATTACCCGAAGCCCTCTTTTTCTTTTTTCATGCGCCAGAGCGCATATTCCGCCAGCAAGCGTTATGCCTGCGCGGGCGGGTTCAGCCGCATATCGGAAACATAGAACACGGTGCCGCTGTCGAGCGTACAGAACCCGATCCTTCCGCTTGAACCGGCGGTCGCGAGCAATTCATCGATCTGGAAGGTCAACGTGATCCACTTGCCAGTATTCCCCTCTAAGCCCTCTAACGGCGAACCGTTTTCGGAATAACCGACCGTAAACGGAAGTTCTGTTGTCAGATTGTTATCCGTCTGATTACCGAACAGGCGATATGCACGCCCGCCGATATACATGATGAACGAAGAGCCGGATGAATAATAGAGATCAAACGACAGTGTACCGTACCCGACCGCATACTCCGTAAAGAAGTTTTCCTGCCCGTTTTGCTGGAATCCGCGCAGAGTTCTCCAAAAATCCGCGACGGAAGCGGTAAACTTGTAAACCTCACCGCGTTCGCCGACGATCGCGGCATCGCTCTCTTCTTCCGTTACATCCGTCCAGGTGCTTGCGGCGGTACTCCCGACATTATAAGTAAACATATCGAGACTGACGGCATCGTAATCACCCGTAAACTGCACATTTGCCACATAATAGCCCCCTTCACTCGTTGCAATGACGAGGCTGCGCGTTGCGGGAGTAAGCGCCACTTGACCGACGCTCTTTACGAATGTTTCGGTGAGCGTTGCGCCGCCCGATACGGACGAACCTTCATATTGAACGTCGGAGATCGTGCCTGTAATTTCATCGGAAGACAGCGCCCATGTGGAAGGATCGTTCACGTCTACCGTGATCGTTTCAGATACAGGCGTTCCCACCGCAACATTGATCGTCCGCGTAATGGTGCCGTATGTCGCAGTGATAGTCGTAGCGCCGAACGCCTTCGCCGTTACCGTGTTGCCGCTGATAGAGATGATATCCTCATCATACCCGCTGTAAGAGATGACGGGCGACTGCACCTGCGTAACGCCTTCGTATATATTCATGACGATGTTTGCGGCGTCATCGGGCGCATCCAAAGAAATGGAGCTTTCATACACGCAGTTGAGCACGCCGAGCTCTTCCGTCGTATAGAAGCGGACATATTCCAAATAAAATTCGGCAGGATTATACCAACCACCCGCACCCAAAGCAAAACGCGTAGGTCCGTTGACGGTGAGCTTAGTAAGATCGAGTACGAGTGTCATCCATTCACCCGTAACATAACTTGTAAGGCGCTCTCCCTTTTCATTCAGGCAAAGCTCGACTATCTCTGTAGAAACATAGCTGTTCGTGCCATAACTATATGCCTGATCGAGTGCACCGCCTTCATACATGAACAACCATTCCTGCGTTGCCGAACCATGCGGTCCATAGCATAAATATGCCCTTTTGCCGTCAGGTATGTATATAGATATGACTGCATAATCAAAAGAGTCCTTCAAATCCTGCGCATAGATGCTGTCTGTCGTACCCATAAGATCCAAACGGGCACTGTAAATGTCGGACGCAGCAGCATTGCTCACAAAGTGATAAACATCTTCCCTGCCACCGACAGCCGTTTCTGCGGGGTTATATGTTGCACCAACTGCGGCAGTCGTGAAGAATGCAAGATAATCGTCTCCCGCCAAATTCAGGTCTTTGTAAGATTCATACAATGTTACGGCAGCATAATAAATCGCCTCGTCTGTGGTAACGACGATATCTTGTTCGGAAAGCGCCGCCGAAAGATACCACTCGGAATTGAATGTAACGGAAGTCCCCGATACTTCGGCAATTGAAACGCCTTCCTGCATAACGGAAACTACGTCTCCTGCAATCCCTTCCGATGCAAGGTCGAGCGCCTGCATGTTGCGTATATCGAAGGTGCCGAGCGATTCGGTCAATTCCACTTCAGGCAGGACAACGGCGATGACCGCGGTCGCCGCAATTTCAATATCGTCGTCGGTGGTGAATGCCGCCTGCACCGTCGTTTCGCCTACCTTTGTTGCCGTGACTATGCCGTCGGACAGCGACACGCTGTCGCCGGAAAGGATGCTCCATGTAACGGTGCGATCCACTTCGCTGCCGCCCTCCTCCGTAATCGCTGTAAGCTGCGCAGATGTGATGTATGCGGGATTGCTCGCGGGATTGCTCAGGCGAAGTATAAGCGTTTCGATGGTTTCATCTTCATAAAGTATAGAGATATTCGCGTCTGCCTTGACGCTGACCTCGACCGACTGCGTGAGCGTTGCGCCGCGCCATTGCGCCGTTACGGTAAGGCGCGCCGTGCCGTAACTTACACCCGTTACGACGCCCGCCCCGCTTACGGTAGCGATATCAGTCTTGTCTATCGAGTAAGAGAACGACGCATCGCTTACGGCAGAGCCGAGATAGGTGACGGAAGGCGTTACGGTGAGCGAATCGCCCTCTATCACTTCTATCGCCGTGCGCCCGATGTTCAGCGCGGGAACGTTCGTCGTGGAAACGACGGTGACTTCGCACTTCGCCGACGCGGTACCGACGGCGGCGGTGATCGTCGCCGTGCCTACGCCGACCGCGGTAAGCGTACCTCCGTCTACCAAAACGGCTTCGTCATTGCTCGTCGTCCACGTTACCGTGCCCGCCGGCTCGGGCGTAGCGGTAAGCGTGAGCTGTTCGTACAGCTCCATTTCGACCGTGTTCCGCTCGAGGGTGATCGTCTGCTTTGTCGTGTCGCCGCCGTCATCCGCTTCGTCGTTGCCGCAGGCAACGGCAATGCCGCATACGAAACAGCATATCAGCGCGCAAATCAGGATCCATAGCCTTTTTTTCAACATTTTTCCTCCTTTTGCCCTTTTCGGGACATATATTTATTTGCAAACGGAGCCCTCTCACAAGCCCCAGTTTTGCCACAAACTGTAAATATCTGCATTCTCACTGTACTGCGTGATGGAAAGTTTTTCGCAGTCGGTGCGGAATTGCTGCATCATAGCCAACCGCTCCGCCGCCGGATATTTACTGCGCCAAAGATCGATGAGCAAATAGCGCGGCGAAATCGATTCGAGCGTTACGTTGTTCGAATATACGGTATACATGATGGGATCGCTCTCCTGTAAAGGCGCGAGCGCCTCGAGCGCCTCATCGCAATATCCTATCCAGCATTCGAGCAGGTTTTTCGGCCAAAGATCCTGACTGAGCGGTTCCAAATAGGTATTGCCTATCCAATTCCTTTCCGTTTCGAGGTAAGCAAAATGTGCGCGCAGTTCGTCATAATAGTTTCTGGCATAAGGCGCGGCGGGACCGAAATAATTTTCAAAAAAATCGTCGATGAGCTGCCCCATATCCAAATTGCAGTTCCATGCGAGTTTGGAATTGAGGTACACCTTCAAAGCCGAAAAACCCGTAGAATTTGCGTTATTGTACTGCCCTTGGTCTTCCATCCACTGTACATTCAGGTCTGCCATAAACTGATTATTGAACTGCATAGAATTATAGTTATTGGTGGGCACGAGATAATAATGGAAATTTGTACCGTATATCCACATGCTCAGGTTATCGTCTTGCGTAACAGCCGTCCAACCGCGCGCGTATTCATAAAATTCCTGATTGTACGGATCGTTGAGCGGCAGCTGGTATGTCGCGTTGATCGGACAGAAAATGACGCCCGCGTGCTCGTTTAGGATAACGCTGTCATCGATCGCCGTATAGGTGTCGGTAGCGGCGTCATAATTGACGGGAGCTTTATAGGTCGCATGATAAGCAAAGAAAGCTATTTCATAATCGCCAGCATAAGGCTTGCCCTCATCCGTAAGCATCCATTCGTCCACCTTTTCGCAGAGTATATTGACAAATTTGATAATCGCGGCGGAGTCGGTACCGTACTTGTTTTTCATATCCGTGCAAGTTTTACAGGTACAGGCGGTGGAAAGGTCTTCCACCGATACGGTAATGTGCCTTTCATCGGTCTGTATGAAATACTGCCCTATTTTTTTGGCTATGGTGTCAGTCATCCATTCGAGCGTTTTTGCATCGTCGTGCGCCGTGTAACAGAGCTGCGTACCGTCGTCGCTGTAAGCATTTGGATACTGTGCGCGGTACTCCGAACGGGGCAGATAGCTGAAACTGTTATGGAACATACCGGGACCAGAATTCCAATATGAGGCATTGTGCGAATAGCGCATCCTGTTGGCGACCACTACATTATTGTCGGTTATGCCGTAGGTAGAACTGAGCGTCGTCAGATCGGGCGCGTCGACGATGGTCATATTCAGCAGTTTTTCGTTTACGACGTTCCTGTCATAAACGATCTCTTCGGTACCGTAGCATTCCCAATTGAACTGCTGATGCAAAAATTCATATACGGCATTGATTACGCCGCGGTCGGTCGCCCCGCAAAGGAATACGTTGCTGTCTTTGGTTTCGATATACAGCCCGTTTTCGTTGAGGCGCTCCGCGGGCACTTCTATGCCCGCCTGCCCGGCAAGCGCGCTGTCGCCGAGCACGATATACTTTGCATCTGCCGAATAGGTCAGCCCCTCGTCGGTACGCATGGGGAGCGTTATTCCGGTCGCATTCAGAAAAAACAGCTGCAACTCGACCGCTGCCGTATCAATGAGCGAATCACGTTCCGACGGATAGACGATGGTATAATCCGACCGCCCGTTCAGTACGAGATCGTAATTGCTTTCGCTGACGTTATACTCATGCACGCCGTCTTTGAAGATGCTGTCCTCTATGACCAGATCGGCGACGTTTTCCTGCGCCGCGGGACCATTCCCGTTCCCGCCGTTATCCTCCTTCGCGCACGCCGCAACGGACGCGGCGCAGGCGGCGGCAAGGACGAGAGACAATATTTTCTTATATTTCATCTTTCCCCTCCTATGCTATGGTTATCGAAAACGCCTGCATGGCAGCGTTGCCGTAAGTGTCTACCGCGTTATAGACGAGCTTGTATATGCCCGCCGTGCGCGGTATGAACGCCGTATAATAGGTGATCTGCAGCCGACCGTCTTCGGTATAAAGGTTGTTCCCCTCGTTATCGCGCGCGACGACGCATAGGCTACGCGTAGTGCCGTCCGGCAGCTGCACGGAAACAAAGTACTCGACGATCTCGTCGTAATTGTCCGTAACGGTGCAGACGGGTACCTCGACCTTTTCGCCGACGCTGCCCGTCAAAGCGGGCGCCGCCTCAAACGAGAGCACGGGAGCCTGTGAATCCACTACATTGATCGCATAAGAGAGCGGGCGGCGGTTGCCGGAAGAATCGATGACCGTGAGCGACACGGTGTACTGCCCGTATTGCGTCAGCTCTATCTCGTATTCCTGCGTGGGATCTACGTTCACGAGCCTTCTGCCGCTCGTCGACCATACTTCCGCGCCGTCGGGTCCGCGCACCGTCATGGTAAAGGTGATGTACGGATCGAGCACGTCGCACGCGTCCACGCGGGAGAGTGTTACGATCTCTCCGATACCCGCTTCCCTGCCGGAATCCCCGTAAATGACCGCCTGCGGACGGGTGAGATCCCTGTCTATGTTGTTGAACGTCTGTCCGTTTACAGATATGATGTTCATGCCTGCCTGCGAGAAAACGCCTTCGAGGCGGTAACCGATATACACCCTGCCCGAGGGGAATCCTGCAAAATCGGCGCCGTCGGCACGCTCGGTGACCGTAACGGAGCGTCCGCCCACCGTCAATTCGCCCGATGCGCTCGAATAGGCTACCGAGAAATTGTCGCCCGATTCCGCCCAATTGCCCGTAAGGTCGTACCACGTCGCGCCGCCGTCAAAGGAATAAGCAGAAGTTGCGCCGTTGCGGCGTATTTTTATTTCGAGCCGCACGTTCTCGTCCGCCGCGTCGCGCGCGATGACGGTCAGATAGGTATAATCGCTGTTGGCGGGATCGACGTCGAAAGTGGTGTCGAAATCGGCGAGCACTTCCTTGATCATCCATACGGTCGTATCCTGCGTCGCCAACACGCTCACGCCGCTTGCCGAGGCGGTCGTGGCCGCGTTTTCTCCGAAGAAATATTTGTCCAGCTCGAAATATCCGCCGTATCCCACATCGCGCACGGGCACATTGTATACGACTGCATCCTGTGCGGAACCGCCTTCAGGCGTATAAGTTACCGTAAGCGTGCCCGCCTCCGTCGGCACGAGCGACGCGCCTGTAAACTCGCTTGCCGCGCCGGAGACGGAGATGACCGTCCCCACCTGTACGGGCGAGCCCGAGGAATAGTCGTAAGCCGTCATCTGCGGCAGGGCGTATGTACAGCCGGCGAGGAAGTATTCGGGCAGCCGGACGCGCTCGGTGATGCGCACCACGTCGGAAGCGCCGACCGTTATTTCATACGAAGTTTCCGCACTGCCTATATAATCCTGCGCCACATAATCTATCCTGTAAGTGCCCGCATATTCGGGCATGAACTTACCGTCCTTTACTTCATAAACGGTGTCGAAGCCTATCAGCGTCGCGGTAACGGCAGTCGCTGCCGTACCGATCGCCCCGTTCACGACGGGCGTGCGCACCGTTACGTCCTGCCCCGCATACCCGCTCTGCCCGTCATTTGCGAGCGTTATCGTAAGCGGCGCTTCCCTGCCGCCCGCCTGCACGCGCACAAGTTCCGTGGCTTTGTTGCCGTACTTGTCCGACGCGGTGTATTCTATCGTATAAACGCCGTTATATTTCGGCACGAACGCGCCGTCCGTAATTTCAACTTCCGCACGCATACTGCTCTCATAATTGCGATATACGCGCGTCGTTACGTCGACCGGTTGCACGCCGTCGAGCGCCTCCGCGGGAAATACTCTGTAAGGCTGCCCAGTAACCGCCGCGGGCGCGCTGCCGCCGTCTATATCGATATCGATGACGGGCGCTTCGGTATCTTCAACCCGCACGGTATCGCCGTCGGAAAGTTTCTGCCCCGCAATGTCGAGCAGAACGATCTCGGAATCCGTCTTGTTATACAGCCCGCAGGTTACCGTCAGGTACGCTTTCCCCGAAGAAAAACCCGTCCAAGGGCGGTCGAACGTATCGGGATCGTCGAGGTCGACGACGAAGATCGTCCCGTTCGTGATATATACGGCGCGCGTGGCGTAATCGATGGAAATACTGAGCGTAACCGATCCGAGAGAGCCGCCGCCCGCGTGCTTACCGTACATCGAATAGAGGGTGGGCGCACCCCATTTATCACCCTTATGCATCAGTTTTTTGCTCTCTTCCCATCCGCACCGGGGCTGACCGTTAGATGAGGCGCGAACAAACGTGCTTTGTACAGACCAAGCGACGTCCGCCGCGTGATGCGCTTCCTGCTCGATCGTGATATAATTGGTCGGATCTTCCGCATCGGTGAACGTATACGTTACCTGCCTCGCATTGCACTCGCCGATGACGGAGGGAATGACCATCATTTCGATGAGATTGTCATCTTTGGTCATATTCGTAAAGTCGATCAAGCGGTTATAGGTGAAAGTTTCATACTCTTTGAGCGTGGTTACGATACCCGGCTTGTCGGGGACCTCTTCCACCGTACCGTAATAGGCCTTTTCGCCCGTCGTTTCGTAAAGGTGTTCCGCAGCGACGAACGTCCTCGTTTCGCTGACGGGCATGCCGTCGAAATCCGCCTTGTATTCCACCGTATAGGCGCCGTCTTCGTCGAGCGTATAAACGTTGTTTTCAGTGCGGCGGGCTTTCCCCGAGGGATAAATGAGCGTCGCCTCTGCCTGTTTTGCCGTGCCGCCGTAAGTGATGGCGGCATCGGGTACGGTAAAGGTGTCGCCTTTGAATGCATTCGCCGGCATTTCCACTTCGGAAACGGACGGGAGCGAAACGGTCTCCCCGCTTCCGCCTTCCGCAAAGGCGAGCGTACCCGCCAGTACCGACATCAGCATCAAAAGGCTCAACAGTACCCCTGCTAATTTTTTCATCGCATCCTCCTTTTTATTTACTCTTTCAGCCCGCCCATCGAAACGTTGCCGATAAGGCGTTTATGAAAGATCAAAAACAGTATCAGAATGGGAATAATGGTTATGATGCACGCCGTTATTTTGACGGGCACGTTCGCCAGCGCCGCGTCGCCCGAGTTGCCGAAAGAAAACACGCCGTATGCGACCGTCGGATAGGCGGGCAGATAAATGAGCGGCACCTGATAGTCGTTCCAATACTGTATAAAGTACAGCAGCAATATGGTCATGAATGTATAACGCGCAAGCGGAAAAAAGATCTGCACCATGATGCGCAACTCCCCCGCACCGTCTATGCGGGCAGCCTCCGCGTAATCGTCGGGAAGGGAGCGGAACGTAGCATAAAACACGAGGAAATACATGCCGAGAAAGCTTATCTTCATGATCCAAAGTCCCCATATTTTGTTGTACAGCCCGAACATCTGCGACATATTGATCTCGGAAGGCAGGCTGCCGACCACGGGCAGTATCATGCACACGACGACGATGTAATAAATGACCTTGCTCAGTTTGTACTGCGGAAAGCGCGCCGACGCATACGACATGACGCAGGTCGTAACCGTTGTAGCAAGGGCGCACCCGCCCGCATACAGCACCGAATAGAGAAACATCCGCGTAAACGGCACCCGCACGAGGCTGACGCCCCTGCGCACATCGAGATAAAGATGCGTGAGCGCCGTGGTATAATTTTCTATCGTCCAATCCTGCGGAAGACCGAGCACATTTTTGCGGAATTCCGCCTGCGCCTTGAACGTCGTCATCAGCCCCCACAGCATAGGCAGAAACAGCGTGACGGCGTAGGCGATCAAAAGTGCGCACATGACGATCTTGAAGGGCGAAACCGAACTTTTCTTCTTTACTTGCATTTTGCCCTCCTCAATCAGCCGACGGTCCGAATTTTTCGAGCAGCCACCGCACTAAAAAAGTGAGCGGCACCGCAATAAGAGTAAACAGTATTCCGACGGCCGCAAGAAACGGGTATTCGGGCAGATTGCTCATCGACGCCTGATGATACAGATAGTAGCCGAACGTCCAAAGCGATGTCGTTGCGCCCGTACCGAAAAAACTGTACAGATTGAGCTGGTTGGTAAAGATGCCTGCCACGCTCACGACCATGAACGTTACGAACGTTGGCCAAATAAGCGGTACCGTGATGAAAACAAATTCCTTAACGGGCGTAATGCCGTCCATCTGCGCAGACTCTACCACCGCGTCCGATATATTGTTCATGGCGCCCGTAAACATGAGGATCTGCGGACCGAACCCCGCCCAAACCATGTAAAATAGAAGGACGGGCTGCGCCGTTTTCGTGGTACTCAAAAATCCGCTCATTTCTATGTCAAAAAGGTTGTTTAAAAGCGTGGGGATGGCGGATTCCGTAAAGTATTTAAACAGCAGCACCATGATGACCGACGAGATGATGGATGGCAAAAACAGGACGATCCTGAACACGCCCGCAAGGGGCATCTTTTTATAAATAAAGTAAGAAAAGAGCAGCGCGAGCGTAATGCCGACGCCCACATATACCACATAAGTGATAAGCGAATTGACGAGCATCGTTTTATAAAGCGCATTGTTCGCAATTTCATAAAACACTCGTTCAAAGTTTCCGAATCCCGCAAAGGAGTAGCCCGTATCAAAGCTGTAATAGCGGAACGCGAGCAATATCGAGTTCAAATTGACGCCCACATAAAATATGGCAAACTGGACGAGGGGCACCGCCGTGATTGCTATAAGGAACAGAAACTGTTTCCGCGTTTTGCTTTTTTTCTTTTTAGCAGTCTGCATAACAGCCTCACGAAACGGTCGCCAGATCCCTGCCGTAAGTCATGTTCCAATCTTCGGCGCTCATCTTCATGCCGAAGAAGTACTGCTCCGCGGTGATATTCGTATCGATGAATGCCGTAACGGGGATACCGTAAGACTGATTGTTCACCGTCGTATAGATGTCATGGCCGTAGCCGAGCGTCGATTTGTTGTTCTTCAAGAGCGTCTGCCCCGAATAAGGCTGTAAAAGTTCTGCGTTTTCATAAATGCTCCAAACCGTCTGCTGAAAATAAGTCATCTCTTCCGCAACGCGCGTATCATCGATATCATATTTAAAGTTCTTAGGCGTCCCCGTTTTCAGAGTGAACTCCTCCAACTCAGAATCGGTACAGCAAAATTGCAGGAAGAGTTTGCTCAGCGCGATGAGGTTTTCGTCGCCCTCCACCGCGTTTTTATTGATGACGCCGTAACACTGCCCGAAGTTTGCAAGGGTATACGGATCCCCCACCTGCTCGCTCGTGGCTTTGGGAAGGGGCATAAAGCCGTACCTATGATTTTCCCGCGACGCTTCGGGACCGAATTCCGCGACCGCCGTTTCAAACGCGCCGTTCAGCCCGCTCGCCTCATTCTCCCACCAGGCGCCGTCGCACAGCATACCGATGGGCGAGCCTTCCCAATAGCCTTTGATGAAGTTTTCCTGCGCGCCGAGATGAGAAACCATGGAGCCGGCAGTCGTCCTGTCATAATAAGAGTGATCGGGGAGCGCGAGCACGGCAGGATCGGTAGGTCCGTCTACGATGCGCTCAAAAAATTTGAGCGCATAATAATAACCCGCCTGCTGCCTGAGTTCGTATCCCGTTTCCGGCGTTATTTCGGCATCTTTCGTCTGCACGTCTATGTTTTCAAATGTACCGTCGCTGCTCGGCGTGATAGACGTTACGATATCGTCAACCGTTTCGTCGAAGTTGAAGTTCGCCATAAAATTCGTCGGTCCCTCGTAGTCGGCGATGAGCGCCCACGTCGTGTAATAAGTCTGCACTTTTTGATAATATCCGGACCACGCAATGGGAGAGATGCCGCGCAGCAGCATTTCGTCGCACAGTTCAAAAAAGTCGTCATAGGTCGCGGGAAGCCCGTTGTCGTATGTAGTGGAAAAATCTCCGTCCGGTCCTGCAGAGCGGGCTTCCGCAGCGCTGCGCACGAATCCCGTGCCAGCCTCGTTGAAATAGAGGTTGTTTTCCTCGAAAAGGTCCACGTCGTATTGGATACCGCCGAGGAGCATATAGTGCGGAACTCCGTAAACACCGCCGTTATGCTGTATAAATTCCCATTCCTCGTCGTACATTTTGCTGCGTATCGTCTTGTTTTCGCCGAACTTTTCGCTGAGATTTTCACCGAATATATCGGAAACGTCCAAGAGAAGTCCCGACGCCGCAGCCGAATGATAGTCCACATTTTCGGTAAAGATAACGGCGTCCGATAAGCCCGCGATATTATTCATTATAGACGAGCCGTGATAGATCGTCTTATCCGGCGTGATAATGACCTGCACGCCCTTCTTGTCGGTACCCGGCTCAAAACAGGTATCTGCATACTTGGCTTCGAAACGCTCTTTTACGCCGTCGAGCCAGCTTGCGTCTACCCCGCCCGTATAGGTACCGACTCTGAGAGTTGTGCGCGTCGCATCGACTTCTTCGCCGACCTGTTCGAGCGAACAGCCCGCAAATACGGACATCCCCATCAGCAGCGCCAAAGGAAGCGCCAACCATTTACCTTTTTTCTTCATATTTTCCTCCTTAAATTAAATTCTGTTCGTAAATTTCTATCATCCTGCGCCGACCTTCATTCGATAACGGAAGGAACGGTCTGCGCCCGTTGCCCATGCAAAAGCCCTTGTGATCGAGTATCGCTTTGCCCGCCCCGAAAATATTCGAGCCGCACGCAGCAATGATGTTGTTCAGCTTGCCCTGCACCGCCGCCGCGCGCGCAAGGTCGCCCTTTTCCGCATATTCCGCAATTTTTCGGAAATGCCCGAGGGCAAAATTCTGCGTCGTACCTATGGCGCCGTCCGCCCCGACAGCGAGCGCAGACAGAAAGCACTGATCCTTTCCGCTCATGATGTGCTTGCCCGGCGTTCTCTGCCTGACCTGTTCCATCAAATAAAAATCTCCGTCGGTGAATTTTATGGAATCGATGTTCTTCCTGCCGTTTATGATCTCCGCGATCTCGTCTGCACTGAGCGAAAGCCCCGTATTATACGGATGGTAATAGATCATGAGCGGAAGCCCGGTCGCGTCGGCAAGGTCCCAGTAAAATTGTTTTACCGAGGCAAAAGTATAGTGAAAATAGAACGGCGGCACGCTGGAAATCCCCGTCGCCCCCGCCTTTGCGGCGCGCTCGGCGAGCGCTATCGTGCGCCGCGTACCGATGCAGCCGACGTGCGCGATGACGGACGCCCCTTCCGCGGCATCGACCACGGCTTTTAATAGCTCGATGCGCTCGTCTTCGCTCAGGTGATAGCATTCGGAACTCGAACCGATCGCATAGATGCCGTCGGCGCCCTCTTTCAAAAGAGATGCCGCGAGTTTTGCAGTCTCGCCGTAATTGACGTTTTCGTCTTCGTCGAAGGCAGTCATGAGTGGTACAAACAATTTCTTCATATTCATAATCTCCATTTTGTGCCGTACACCGCGCTTTTCGCGGAGACACTGTTTTTCATGTAATAAACGGTGTACAAATCGCCGCTGCGCAAAATGCACGTCGCGGGATACCCGAGATCGAAATCGACGCCGTCGTCGCGGAGCACGATCTCTTCGCTCCACCGTTCGCCGTCGCCCGTGAGCGCGGCGCGTATGCCGAAAGGCGCTTTGCGCCGCCCGTAAGTCATGAGCGCATCGCCCGAAGGGAGCCTGCAAAGATGCGGCGGCGAACCCTCTATCCCCGTCATTCGGAGAGGGGAAAAACTTTTTCCTCCGTCGTCGGAATAACAGGTCAGTATGGTAAAAGTATTGACCGTGCTGCCCGACGTATCTTTTTCCGCGCGTATGGCTATCAATATCCTGCCGCTTACAAGCTGCACGGCATGCGGCTCGTAAAGGCGAAGCCCGAGCGCTCCCTGCGGTGCGACGAGTACCGGGTTCGAAAAACTTGTTTTATTGAACGTCATCCAATAGATGCCGTCCGGCAAATACAGAGGATCGCCCTCTTCGTAATACGGGTACGCCCTGCCCGCCATCGCGACGCTTCCGTCGTTCAATAAGACGGGTCCGTGCGGCGCCGTCAGCGGTATTTTAACGGGCGTGCCGAACGTGTAACCGTCTTTGCCGAACAGTAAAAGCGAACCTGCGTTTTTTTGAAAATATTCTCCGTACATTTCCAATTGGGCGTCGATATAGCGCTGTGAACGCCCGTCCCACTGCATGATCTCGGAAAATTTTCTCTGCGCCGCGAGCGTATTGTTGAAGGTTGTAACGTATACGCCGTCAGGCGCCGCTAAAACGCCTGCATCGCGCTCGTCGGTATATGTATCCAAAAGTCCTGCGGGTTTGCTCCATGTTTTTCCGCCGTCGTTCGAATACGCGGCGGAGAGCCTGCCGAACGGGCACAGGTGCGCGAAACGCCTTCCCGAACATACGGCGATCAGATCCCCGTCCGGCAAAACCGCAACGGACGGCCAGCAATAATTGCCCCGCGGACCTACCCCTGAAAAAATTGTATATGTTTCACCTTTTTCGGCAAAGACCGCCATGTGAACACCTCCGTTCATTTGATTTATAGTTTACGACACCGCGGGCGCCCTTTCAATAACACTGCCGATGCAAAACATAACAAAATTGACTTTTTCGATAAAACATAGCTCCGTAAACAGTGCCCTTATTTATAATGGAGCGCTGAAATAATAACAAAATTGTTATATGCCATAACAGCGTTGACCTTTTCGGAAAAAGGGCTGTCGAAATCGTAAATTTTTTGATACGATGTTTAAGAAAGGTCAAATATCACGAAAGAGAGGTCATCATGAATATCGTACACAACTATTACAGCATCGGAGACCAAAACAGGCTGAATCAATTCACGAACTGGAAAAATCCGCTGCTGCTGACATTCCGCTATATCCAAAGCGGCACCGTAGAAACGGCGCAGTTCCATCAGCATTCGCATCTCGAAATTTTTTATATCAAATCCGGCGATGGCGTTTTCGAGCTTTTGCCGCACGGTTCCGTTCCCTTGAAAGCGAATACCCTGCTCGTCATCAACGCGAACGTCAGGCACAGGCAATACTCCCTTGCCGAAAAAGAGCCGGTGCAGTACTATAACTTCTTCGTTGACAGCGTGTATCTGCCGCAACTGATATGCAACACCATTTCCGACCGCCCCTACGAAATATTTTCCTTTGCAGACGAGCAGAATATCTGCCTGTATTCGATTCAGGAAATACTCAACGAACTCGGAAACAAGGCGTTCGCCTATTACCAACGCGTGTATGCGCTTTTCACGCAACTTTTCATCGACGTTCTGCGGCTGTTCAGAAATTCGTCATCGCCGAGAGCCACATCAAAAATACTCAACAACGAGCAGCGCATATTGGATATAAAAGGGTATATCGACGAACATTTTTCCGAGGATATCTCCCTCGAAATGCTCGCGCAGAAGAGCTATCTGAATAAATCGTATTTTCTCAAACAATTTAAGGCGATCGTCGGCATACCGCCCATGCAATACCTGACCGCCGTGCGCATATCGCAGGCAAAACTTCTTTTGACAAAAACGAACGATACCATCTCGGAAATATCCCTGAACGTAGGATTCGGCAATCCCGTTTATTTTACCGAAGTTTTTCATAAATGCGTGGGCGTTTCCCCTACCCGATTCAGAAAACTCGAACTGACCTGACGTGCATATTCATGCGCGCAAAAAGGCGCGAAAAGGCGCGTCGCTGTATTTTTGAAAATACGAAAAGTCTGCAAATGCAGCAAACGTCTTGATGATACCGATCCCTCTTTTTTCATAATAAGCGACATCTGCCGCAAGCACGTCTTCGCAGAAAGTTACTTCCGAGATTTTTTCTCTTTTCCATCCGCATTGCAGCGATATATCGAGATAATAATCGAGGATCTGCGTATTCTTTGTATCAAACACACCGCCGAGCTGCGCAAGGAGCTTTCTGTAGGCGCCGTTTTTGCCGATGTTTTTTTCTATCGGCACGGCAAAGTCGCGGTAGATAGGCGCAAACTCCAAAAAAACTCCTTCAGCAGGAGGAACAGACGGCACTTGGAGCGCGTCTGCATAAGCGAGAAAGGAGCACTCCGCTTTCGATGAATATGACCGCAGACCGCGCAGCACGGCATTTGCAAACAACATCGCTTGATCTGCTCCGTTCAGTTTGCGGCAAACCGCGCAGGAACACAGCCCGTTTTCCGCGTCATCCGACCAAATGTAATATTTATTGCCGCTCTGTTTCAGCGTTTTTGCCAACAGATACGCGCGCTCGGAAACGATCTCCGCGGCGCGCGTATCAGAAAAACAGTAATTGAGCGAGGGCGTCCTCATCCCCTTTTCTTCCCGGAATAGCGAAGGCTCTTTTGCAAAAAGTACGCGCGGCAGGAGCCATTCAGCCGCATGCAGTTCGTGTTCCACCGCTATGCCCGCATTTTCGAGCCTTTCCGCCGCACGGCGCAAAGGCGGCGCCCCTACCCGCGCAAAATATTCTTCCATCGGATAATCTGCGGGACGAAAATGGAACCCGACGGAATGCGGTTTTTCTTCGAAAAAAATTTTTTCCCACGCGGGGCAGTAATCCTCCGCCAAAATGACGATACCTTTCTTCACGGCTTGCTCCTTATGTCGTGTATGTATGCAGTATAGCAGAATAAAACGGAATATTCCATAACAGCGTTTACCGATAGCATAACAATGCGGTCTGTCCGCAAACAGACCGCATACGCCAACTCAATAAAAAAGATTCGTTACAAATTTTTAATTTTTATTGTATGTTTTAAAAAAATCAGGCGCGGCTCTTCATGCCGCGCCTGATTTTTTCTATTTATCCCTTTGTTTAGTCCATCTCGTAGTGGCAGCCGGAAACCTGCGTCGGAGGGAATGTTTCGCCCTCGTTCATATACACCTTTCCGATCACTTCGCCCTGCTCGTTCACGACCGTGTAAGAGCAGCTCTTGGGTACGGTATCACCGCAATTGAGTCTCATTGAGATAAAACCTCCTTTCAATAAGATGTTATCAGTATGCGCCGCGCCGCACCGTTTATTCGCCCCGAAAAAAGTTGGTGAAAGTATATTTACAAAACTCCGAGCTTGGTCAAAAGCGGTACAAAAAGCGCGAGAATGAGCAAATAAACGCAAAACCCGTACAAACTCCCCTTCTTTACGCACTTTTGCACCAATTTAATGGAGAAAAATCCGCATATTGCCGCGGTGAGCGTACCGACGGCAAGGCTGAGCCAGGAGATCTGCACCGCAAACGCATTGCCGCTAAAAGCCTTCAACAGCTCCGCGAATATCGCCCCCGCGATGATTGGTATGCTCATCAGAAAGGAAAAATCTGCCGCTTCTTCCCTTTCCGTTCCCGCAAATATGCAGGCAGAAAGCGTCGTTCCGCTGCGCGAAAGCCCAGGTATGACCGCAAGCGCCTGCGCCGCGCCCGCAATGAGCGACGTTTTTATTCCGACGGGGCGCAGAAGATGCGGCTTTTTCGAACGTTTTTCCGCGGCAAAAAGCAGTACCGCCGTGAGCGCGAAAAAGACGGGCAGATACCTTCCGCCGAAAAACAATTCGTCAATGGCGTCGCCGAAAAAGAAACCGACGAGCGCGGCAGGCAGCGTTGCCGCGGCAAGATAAAAAATCATCTTTCTGTCGCGCAGCAATATCTCTTTTATGCGCGAAAAATACGCGAACAGGACGGCGATCAGCGTGCCGGCATGGAGCATTACGCCGAAAAACAGCCCGCCCGAGGGGGCGCGGAGCAGCTTTTCAAAGAGGATAATGTGCCCGCTCGACGATACGGGCAGAAATTCCGTCAATCCCTGCACTACTCCCAGAACAGCCGCCTTCCAAACTTCCATGTATGCCTCTCCGTATGCTTGTACTTCCCTTTAATATATGCGGCGAAACGGCGCGGCAGAACGTGGAAAAAAGCGACCGCCTGTCACGCTTGCCTTATCGCCGCTATTGTGGTAAAATGTAGAAAAACCACAAAACAGGAAACTTCTATGCAGATCACAAAAAAGGCGCCGAACATTATCTTAGCCGTCATAACCGTTGCGGCGTTTATATGGTGCAGTTTTTCAGCGAACATGATGGAACAGTTTTTGCATATGCGCGGCACCGCCAATTTGATCGGAAGCATCGCGCGATGGATCTCTATGACGGGATTTGTCGCCGCACCCGCCGCATTGCTATATGAAGAGAGCCGCTGCCGCGCGATTTGCATATTTGCCGTCCTGCCGGCGTCAGTGACTGCTGCGGCTTTCAGCCGCGCCTATTTTTCCGTGCACACCCCCGCGCCTTACGAGATCGCCTCTTACATATGCGCGAACGCCGCAATGCTTGCATCTTGCCTATATCTGCTTTTTACGGATAAACCGGGGAACCACGGAACTCTGCCGCGAGCGGCATTGCTTTTCGCGTTATTACTTGCAGGCGTTCTCCCGCTGAATATATTTATGCAGTCGCGCACGCTTTTGACTGCGGCGCCCTTGCGCTTTTATAACTTCGGTTTGTGGCACTTTTTCTTTATCGCCCTGCTTGTAGCCGCAACCATAGGGCTGTACCTGCTCATGAGAAACAAAAGCAAGCCTGAGCGCGTGACCGCTCTTTATTTATTATCGATGGTACTTTTACATCAATTATGTATGCGTTTTTCTTTTGTACGGCTGCAAGACTATCAGACCGCCCACGGCATCGTGGGCGCACTTCCACTATACGTTTGCAGTTTCGGAGTTGTTCTGTTACCGATTGCCGTTCTTTCCGGCTCGGCTTTTTTTCAGGGAGCCCTTTTTATGATCAACTGCCCCGGCGCAATCATCGCTTTCGTGTGGCCGAATACCGGACCGGTAACGATATTCCATTATAATGTTACTTATTTTGTTTTTTCGCATATATTGCTGTTCGTGACCACCGCCCACCTCGCTATAAGTGCAGACGGAATGCCCCGCAGGGCGCATCTTGCGCATCTTTCTTACGCGATCCTCGCTTACTATTTGCTAATGGTCGTGCTGAACGGGATCGCCGTCCGCTTCGGGAACGGTTATGATCCGAATTTTTCATACGTCGCCCAATGCCCGCTCCCCTTGCCTCTGCACAAAATACTGCCTGTTCGCCTCGGCATGTTTACCTTTTCACCGATCTATTTGCTCATCCTATGCGCGGTGCAGTTTTGTCTGTGCCTCGTTGCATATTTTTCATGTAAATTGTTCGCCCGCATCTTTTCACGGTTAAAACGCGGACCTTGCGCCAATCAAACCATTTGAACCGCTATCTTTAACCGCATCCCCCCCCCCGGAATCGCCGTTCGGTTTGCCGGCGGTTTTCCTCGCTGCGGCACCCTTTATAAAAAATTGAAAAGGTATTGCGAAATACATAAATTTTTGTTATAATAAATATACTTTTTTAATGCGGAAATAAGAGATGCTGGAAAAAATATTCGGAAAAAAGTCGACGGGCGTCGTCTATATCGTATGCGCGGGAGTTTTATTGCTTTCGCTGATCGGCGCCGCGGTTTACTTTTTGGCAAACTACCCGAATGCGTCGCTGTATTCACTATTCGTGCAGGCTCTGTTGACGGCATTTTCTCTTGCGGCGATATCTGCCCCCGTATTTATTCAAAAAAGATTCAAATTTTTTATTCCCCCGTTTATTGAGATCTCTCTATGCGTTTACTCTGTATTGCTGTTTTTGTTGACTCGTTTTCACACGGAAACGATCATTTTGAATTCTTTTTTGCCTGCCGTCGGCGGATTTATACTTTCCATGCTCTTTTTTGCCTTTTTCTATTCCGCCCTTGCCAGAACCGCCGAAAAGAAACATCGGCATATTTCTCCTCTCAAAGCAGCGCTGTTCACCTGGCTCACGTCATTCGCCCTAATGCTCGCGCTTGCGGGACTGTTTGCCCTTGCCGTCTTTACCGCGCAAGTGCGTTCATCATCCATACAGCTTTTCATGACGCAGGCGGCGCATTTCGTTTTGGGCAGTTTGCTGTTCTGCATAACCGGCTATTTTTCCGCACGTTCTCATAAAGAACGTTTTCGCATCTATAGTTTTAAAAATCCGGAAACGACGGTTAAATATGCAGTCGAAAAAAAGAATAAAGATCTTTATACCGTCGTCAGGAATATCAGCAAAGACCGCACAGATTATAAAAAGGCGCTCTCCTATGCGAAAGCGCGGTATTATTTTATACGTATCCTTTATTTGACCGCCTATGCGGCATACACGGTGCACACCTGCATCGCATTCAGCAAGATGAAAGGCTTAGGGTATGCGATCGGTTTCGCTTTGATCTCATCGTTTGTTTTCACGGCGGTCGTATATGTTTATGAATACATCCTGTATCGTAAAAATGCCGTAAATCAACGGCTCCGAAAGCTGAAGATCGCCAAAGCGGTCGCTCGGAGCTACTCTCTCGTTTTACTGCTTACCGCCATGTATGTTGCCGACTACAATTACAATAAACTTTCCGGTCTGTTTTCCGTCGGAATGCTTTTATTCAATTTATGCCTTATGATCTACAATATTTTCGGAAAGCCGCGGTATTACCCCTCTTCGAAAAAATCGCCGAAGGATGCCGAAGAAACATCCGGCGGCGCGCCGTCGGAAGGCACAGCAAAAGAACAGGAACAGAGCACACCGCACGAACAGGAGAGCAAAACTTTATAAATAAAATCGGCAGGACGGAAAACCCGCCCTGCCGATTTTATTTTTGTTTTCGGTTTATTACACAACGCCCTGCGCCATCATCGCGTTTGCGACCTTTTCAAAGCCCGCAATGTTCGCGCCGACGACATAGTTGCCCTCGAAGCCGTATTTCTTCGCGGCGGCGTCGATATTCTTGAAGATGTTTGCCATGATGCCTTTCTGCTTTGCGTCTACCTCTTCGAACGACCAGAACAGCCTGCCGCTTGACTGCGCCATTTCGAGTGCGGAAGTTGCAACGCCGCCCGCATTCGCCGCCTTGCCGGGAAGGAACACGACCTTGTTGGAAAGGAACACTTCGGTGCCCGCGAGCGTCGTGGGCATGTTCGCGCCTTCGCCGACGAGTTTCACGCCGTTCTTGACGAGCGTCTTTGCAGCCTCTTCGTCCAACTCGTTCTGCGTTGCGCAAGGGAGCGCCACGTCGCACTTGACCGTCCATACGCCCTTGCAGCCTTCATGATACTCTGCGCCCTTCACGCGCGCCGCGTATTCTTTGATTCGGCCCCTTTCGACCTCTTTGATCTGCTTGACGACTGCAAGATCGATGCCGTTCTTATCGTAAACGTAGCCGTTGGAATCGCTCATCGTAACGACCTTCGCGCCGAGCTGCTGTGCCTTTTGGCAAGCATAGATCGCCACGTTGCCCGAGCCGCTGATAACGACCGTTTTTCCTTTGAGGTCGTCGCCCTTGCTCTTGAGCGCTTCCGCGGTGATGTAAACGAGGCCGTAACCCGTCGCTTCGGTACGGACGAGCGAGCCGCCGTAAGTGAGCCCTCTGCCCGTAAGGACGCCGACGTGCTCGTCGCGGATCCTCTTATACTGACCGAACAGATAGCCGATCTCCCTGCCGCCTACGCCGATGTCGCCCGCAGGCACGTCGGTATCCGCGCCGATGTGGCGATACAGCTCGGTCATAAAGCTCTGGCAGAAACGCATGATCTCGTTGTCGCTCTTGCCCTTCGGATCGAAGTTGGAACCGCCCTTGCCGCCGCCGATGGGGAGCCCGGTCAGGCTGTTTTTGAAAATCTGCTCGAAGCCGAGAAACTTGATGATGGACAGGTTGACCGACGGATGGAAACGCAGGCCGCCCTTGTAAGGGCCGATGGCGCTGTTGAACTGAACGCGGTAGCCCTTGTTCACCTGCACGTTGCCCGCATCGTCGATCCAGGGAACGCGGAACATGATGATCCTTTCCGGCTCTACAAGCCTTTCGAGCAGGCTTGCTTTTTCATACTGCGGGTTCGCATCGATCGCGGGTTTCAGGCTGTTAAGAACTTCCGTGACCGCCTGATGGAACTCGGGTTCGTTCGGGTTTTGCGCTTTGACGCGCTCGAGAACGCTTTCTACATAAGACATATGGCAAAAACTCCTTTGTTTTTTCTTTCATATCCTATTGTAACAGAAACCGAAATATTTTGCAATCGTTGAAACGCGCTTCATCTATTCATAAATCTTATATTTTTTATAAATCCGCGTTATAAAAGCGCTATGCGCGCTCGCGGGAGAAGAGTTCGCGTTCTGCAACGTTCAGCCCTTTCAAACGTGAAAGCGAAGCGATCATCTCGTCCAACCCGTCGCCCGCTGCCGCGCGCAGAGGCGAAACTCTCCTTTCTCCGGCGGTTGCAGGCACCGCCGCAAACCGTGCGCGCCGGATGTTTTCCGCAGCCAACGCCGCGGCAGGCGCGGAAACGTCTTTTCTGACGGCGCCCTTGCGCACCGAAAGCCGAGGCGCTGCAAACGCCCGTTCCCTGTGAAGTATCGCCCACAATTTTTTCATACTGCTTGTCCTCCGTTCTTATACCTGCATTATACTAAAAAATACTTGACATATATTGTCATATTTATTAAAATAGTTTTGAAAATTTTAAAATTTTTTCGGGAGTGAAAGCGATGAAATTTCAGGCGATGCTGAAAATATTGTTTACCCTTTTGAAAAAGAGAAAGACGAGCGCGGCGGAGCTTGCGATCGCCTGCGGCGTATCGGAAAGGAGCGTGCACCGCTATCTCGAAGAGCTGATCGTTTCGGGCGTACCCGTGGATATCATACGCGGCAGAGGCGGCGGAATATTCCTGCCCGACACATATAAATTGCCGGAAAGTTTTTTCACGCAGGAGGAATACACCGCCGCGGTGAACGCGCTCGGCGCGCTATACGAGCAGATGCACGACGAAACGGTAAAGAGCGCGCTCGACAAGCTCGTTTCCCGCCAAAAGGCGGACAGGCGGAGCCTTGCCCTTTCGGGCAACATCGTCGTAGACTGCGGCACATGGGGGGACGCTTACGATTTTTCGGATAAGCTGAAAGTGCTCGAAGACGCCGCCGCGGACGCGGAATGCCTCGACCTTTTGTACATAGACCGCGCGGGAAAAGAGAGCCGCCGCACGATAGAGCCTCACCTGCTCGTTTATAAACAAAACATTTGGTATGTATACGCATGGTGCAGAAAACGCAGCGATTTCCGCCTTTTTAAGGTGGGCAGGATACGCAGCGCGAGAAAGACGGGCGAATTTTTTGAAAGAAGAGAGATCGACCGCACGGCGCTGCCGCTGCATTTCGGGTTTGAAAACGCCGAACTTACCGAGGTAAAATTTTCGGTAGACAAAAAAGCACTGCCCGATATGGAAGAATGGCTGGGCATAGACAATATCCGCATTGCGGGAGAGAACGTCACCGCCGAGGCGACGCTGCCCGGCGGGGAGGTATTGCTTTCAAAAATTTTGTCTTTCGGCGACGGGATCAAAGTCCTCTCCCCCGCGTCGCTCGCAGAACAGGTAAAAGAGCGGGCGCGGCGGCTCGCCGCCGCTTATGCCGACGGCTGACGCAT
This sequence comes from uncultured Clostridia bacterium, assembly GCA_944359365.1. Lineage (GTDB taxonomy): Bacteria > Bacillota > Clostridia > Christensenellales > Borkfalkiaceae > Borkfalkia. The sequence goes on along the minus strand of CALVST010000023.1, from coordinate 5,196 downwards.
TTATCAAAAAATTTTTCCGAAATACGGAACAGCCGCGGGGCGCAAAATTGCGCCCCGCGGCTGTTTTATATATCTCCGCTCATTTGTTTTACCGCCGTATTCTGCTTTAAACGTTTGCCATGCCGCAAAGATGGCGGGAAACTTCGTCGTATGCGCCGCCCTCTGCGACGACCTTGTAAAAACGTATGCCGCCCGCAAGATTGGAACACTTGAACCCGTTCGCGGAAAGCATACGGCAGGCAATGTAACTTCTCAGCCCGCTGTAACAGTTCACATAGATGGTTTTGCCTTTATCCAGTTCGCCCATGCGCCCGCGCAGTTCGTCCACGGGAATGTTGATCGCGCCCGCAAGGTGCGCGGCATCGTACTCTCCCCTCGTCTGCACATCCAAAAACAGCGCGTTTTCGTCGTCCGCGAGTTTTTCGACGTCCTTCCAAGTGTGCTGACGGACTGTTCCGCGCAAAATATTGCCGATGACGTACCCCGCCATGTTGACGGGATCTTTTGCCGAAGAATAGGGCGGCGCATAGCAGAGGTCGAGTTCGGTCAGTTCCTCCGCCGTAAAGCCCGCGCGGATCGCCGTTGCGAGCACGTCTATCCGCTTTTCCGTCCCGCCGAAGCCGACCGCCTGCGCGCCGAGTATCCTGCCGTCCGCGCGGTCGAACACGACTTTCAGCGTCATGTTCTTGGCGCCGGGGTAGTACGTCGCATGGTCGGGCGAGAACAGGAGCGCGCTGTCAGCCGCATAGCCCGCCTCGCGCGCGGCGCGTTCGGAAAGCCCCGTCGACGCCGCCGTAAGCTCGAATAGTTTCATGACGGACGAACCCTGCGCCCCTTTATAGACGCTCGCGATGCCCGCGATGTTGTCCGCCGCGATGCGCCCCTGCCTGTTCGCAGGCCCCGCAAGCGGGACGAGGGTATCCTTCCCCGTAACGCAATTTTTCACCTGCACCGCGTCGCCCGCGGCGTATATGTCGGGATCGGACGTGCGCATATGCGCATCGACGAGCACCGCGCCCCTGATGCCGAGCGAAAGTCCCGCTTTCTTCGCCAAGTCCGTTTCGGGCGCAACGCCCACCGCCGCAAGCGCGATGTCCGCACGCACGCAGCCCTTCCCCTCTATTTCGGCGACGATGCCGCCGCCTTCCCCGCGCAGGGAAGTAACTTTGCCTGAAAGGCGAAGGTCGATCCCCTTTTCGCGCAGTTTGGAATGCAGGATGCACGCCATGTCGTGATCGAAGGGCAGCATGACCTGATCTTCGAGCTGTACGAGCGTTACTTTTATGCCCCGCTCCGTCAGGTTTTCCGCCGCTTCCAAGCCGATGAACCCGCCGCCGACCACGACCGCACTCTTTACATCGTCCGTTTTGATACAGTCGTCTATCGCGAAGGTATCTTCGACGGTGCGCAGCGTGAAGATGCGCGCGCCCTCCTGCACAAAAGGCGGGCGAAGCGCCTTGGCGCCGGGGCAGTACACGAGTTTGTCGTAACTTTCAAAATATTCGCTCCCGTCCTGCAAGCGGCGCACGCGCACCTGCTTTTTATCGCGCAGGATCTCCAAAGCCTCGTTTTTGACGCGCACGTCTACATTGAACCGCCGCCTGAAACTTTCGGGCGTCTGCAAAAGGAGTTTCGACCGTTCTTTTATGACGCCGCCGAGATAGTACGGCAGGCCGCAGTTTGCATAGGAAACGTACCCGCCCCGCTCTAAAACGACGATCTCTGCGCTTTCGTCGAGCCTTCTCAGCCTTGCCGCGGCGGTCGCGCCGCCCGCGACGCCGCCGATGATGACGACTTTCATGTTATCTGCCTCCGACAATTTCACCTTTATATCCCGCGATGCCGCCCATATCGACGGCATCCGCGCCTGCCTTCTTCAAATATGCCGCCGCCCTGCCGCTGCGCGCGCCGCTGTGGCAGTAAACGAACAGTTTTTCTCCCTCGTTGAACCGCGCGCCGCTCAATCTATCCAGCGGAATGTTTTCCGCCTGCGGAAGATGCCCCGCGGCGTACTCCTCTTCCGTGCGCACGTCTATGATGCGCGCACCCGGCGTGTTTTTCGCACGCTCCGCCTGTGAAGCGAAGCTTTTGAACAGAGAAAACAGCATTACAGCAGTTCCTCCAACGCGGCTTTGGGGCGCGCGCCCGCCGTCTGCGCCGCTACTTTCCCGTTTTTGAGCACGACGAACGTGGGGATGGAATAGATGTTGAACTTTTGCGCGAGTTCGCTCTCCGCGTCGACGTCTACTTTGCCCACGAGCACGTCGGGGCGATCGTTTGCGATCTCTTCCACGACGGGCGCCATCATGCGGCAGGGGCCGCACCAACCCGCCCAAAAGTCGAGCAGTACCGTGCCCTCGTGCTGCAAAACTTCGTCAAAATTTTTATCTGTAACCGTTTTTACCTGCATTTTTCTTTCCTCCTCGGGTGATTTGTACGCTTATTATACCCCGAAAAGAAAATTTTTTCCGTAACAATGTTACAGATACGCGGTTTTTTTGCGGTCATTTTTCGGAAATTGCGAGTTTTTCAAGTGCCTTTACGTCCGCGATGTCTATGCCGCCGCGGAAAATACGGATCAGCCCTTCCCCTTCGAAATATTTGAGCATGCGCGAAACCGCCTCGCGCACCGTACCGAGGTGCGCGGCGAGCCGTTCGTGCGTAATTTTCAGCCTGTCGGAACCCGCATACCGCCGCTCTTCCAGCAAAAGCGCCGCAAGGCGCGCGTCGAACTTTTTGTTCAGCACGCTGTCGAGCACCCACATGACGTCGGAAAACCGCCGCATCGTCAGCGCGTTCACAAAAGTTGAAAAGGCGAGCGAGCTTTCCGACAGTTTTTTGAACGCATCGGCAGGCAGCAAGGCAACGCGCGTCTGCGTTTCGGCGCGCACGAACACGTCGAAATCAGCGTTTTCCAAAGCGCACGAGGCGCTGAAAAGGCACACGTCCCCTTCCGTCAGGCGGTACAGCGTGATCTCCCGCCCCTCGGCGGAAAGGGTATACGCGCACAGCCTGCCGCTTCTCGTAAAGATCTGCCCCGCGCAGTCGCCGCGGTATACGTCCTGCCCGGCGGCAAATTCGCGCGGGCGCAGCGAGGCGAGGAAAAATTCCCGCTCTTTATCCGTCAGTTTATCGTAAAAAGAATACTTTGCAAAATCCATAATTTCAGCCCAGCATCACGTCGAGCATCATCATCACGAAAAAGCCGATGAGAACGCTCGCCGTGCCGATGTGAGAATGCTGACCGAGATGCGCCTCGGGTATAAGTTCTTCGACGACGACGTAGACCATCGCGCCCGCCGCAAAGGATAAAAACCACGGCATCAGCCCCGAAATACTGCCCGCAACGAGCACAGCCAGAATGCCGAAAATCGGCTCGACGATGCCCGAAAGCGCGCCGCAGGCAAATGCCCTGCCCTTGCCGACGCCGCCCGAGCGGAGCGGAAGGGAAACCGCCGCGCCCTCGGGAAAGTTTTGCAGCGCCATGCCCGCCGCCAAAGCGATCGCCGCAGGCAGTGCTCCCGCGCCGCCCGCCGCCGCGCCTGCGAACGCCAAGCCGACCGCCATACCTTCGGGTATGTTGTGGAGCGTGACAGCGAGGACGAGCATGGTCGTTTTCTGAAAATGTGAAGGCAGCCCTTCCGCCTCGTCGCTGCCGATGTGCATATGAGGCAACACCCTGTCGAGCACGAACAAGAACAGCGCGCCGAGCACGAACCCGCCGCCGACGGGCAGAAAGACGCTCTTTTCCGCCTCTTCCAGCTCTTCCATGGCGGGAAGCAACAGGGAAAAGACGGCCGCCGCCGTCATGACACCTGCCGCAAACCCCAAAAATATTTGCTGTGTTTTGGGCGACATATCCTTTTTGAAAAAGAATACGAGCGCCGCGCCGAGTACCGTGGCAAGACAGGTCGCGCCCGTGCCGATGAGCGCGAAAATAAGTTCTTTCCCTAACATAGTACTATGTATTTTCCGCAGGGGCGCGCTTCAATATGCAAAATCAGTGATGCCCGCAGCCGCCGTGCCCGCAGTCATGCCCGCCATGCGAACAATCGTGCCCGCCGTGTTCGCCGTGTTCGTGCGCGTGATGCGAACAGTTCGCCTCGCCCGAAAATTCGAGCGTGCCCGAAAGCAGGGCGGCAACGCAGTCGTCCGCACTGCCCGAAGCGCCCGCATATACCTTGATGCCCGCCTGCGCGAGCGCGGAAACGGCGCCGCCGCCGATGCCGCCGCACACGAGCGCTTCCACGCCGCGCTCTTTCAAAAAGCCTGCGAGAGCGCCGTGGCCGAACCCGTCGGCAGATATGACTTCTCCGCTCTTTATTTCACCGTTTTCCGCCTGATAAATTTTGAAAAATTCGCTGTGCCCGAAATGCTGAAAAATTTCACCGTTCAGATACGTTGCCGCAATTTTCATAATGCTCATTCTCCTATAAAATTGTTTGATATTATTGTATACCCGCGCCGCGCAAAAGTCAACCGCAAAAGAAAAAGAGCGGCATTTTATTTACCGCCCTTTTCGTCGCTAATTTTCCTGCGAAGGGATGAATTTTTTATACCCGCCGCTGCCGTGCTGCAACGCGCGCGACACGCGCGACAGCGTTGCGGAAGATATGTCCGTTTCCGCAATGATGTCTGCATATGTTTTGCCTTCCATGAGCATTTTCGCCGCATACGCGCGCTGGATCATCTGTTCCTGCTCCTGAAAGGTGCAAAGATCTTCCAAAAGCGCCTGCACGTCGGCATGCGTCTTGCAGTTCAAAAGGGCGCCGTAAAGCACCTCTGCATGCGCGTTCATGCAACGCCCCCTTTGCTCTCGGGCTCCTCGTCCCCGAGCAGATCGCGCGATTTTTGCAGGAACGCCTTCGTCTTTTCGCTCTTCGGGTTTTCGAAAACCTCTTCGGGAGAGCCTTCCTCTTCTATCACGCCGTCCGCTATGAAAATGACGTGATCTGCCACGTTCTTTGCGAACTCCATTTCGTGCGTGACGACGATCATCGTGCTTTCGGAAGATTTCAGTCCCTTTATGACTTTGAGCACCTCGCCCGTAAGTTCGGGATCGAGCGCGGAAGTAGGCTCGTCAAAGCACAAAATGTCGGGGCTGAGCGCGAGCGCCCGCGCAATGGCGACGCGCTGCTGCTGCCCGCCCGAAAGCTCGTAAGGATAGGCGTTTTTCTTTTCCGAAAGCCCGACGCG
>CALVST010000022.1 GCA_944359365.1 uncultured Clostridia bacterium | reverse complement strand
GCGACGATGGAAACGTTGTCGCGTATCCCCTCTTCGCGCAGGCGCGTATCCACGCTCGCGAGCGCAAGTTCGATGGGGATGCCCACGTTGTCGCGGATGCGGGTGGGCGCGGCGCCCGTGCCGCCGCGGAAACCGTCTATGGCGATGATGTCCGCCCCACTCCTCGCGATGCCGCTCGCGATCGCCGCGCAGTTGTGCACCGCCGCGATCTTCACGATGACGGGCTTTTTATAACCTGTCGCCTCTTTCAGCGAATAGACGAGCTGGCGGAGATCTTCGATCGAATAAATGTCGTGATGGGGCGCGGGGGAAATGGCGTCCACCCCCTTCGGGATCATGCGGGTGGTGGAAACGGCGTCGGTGATCTTGCTACCCGGCAGGTGCCCGCCGATGCCGGGCTTTGCGCCCTGCCCCATCTTGATCTCGATCGCCGCCGCGGTCTCGAGATAGTCTTTGAATACGCCGAACCTGCCCGACGCGACCTGCACGATGGTGTTCTTTCCGTATTTATAAAAGTCTTTATGCAGACCGCCTTCGCCCGTGTTGTAATAAATGCCGAGTTCTTCCGCCGCCCGCGCGAGCGATTCGTGCGCGTTGTAGGAGATGGAGCCGTAACTCATGGCGGAGAACATGACGGGAACGCTGAGTTTGAGCTGCGGAGGGAGAGTGTCTTTGAGTTTCCCCTTTTCGTCGCGCTCGAGTTTCGCCGTCTTTTTGCCGAGATACACCGCCGTTTCCATCGGCTCGCGCAGAGGATCGATGGAAGGGTTTGTTACCTGCGACGCGTTGACGAGCATTTTGTCCCAATACACGGGGTACGGCTTGGGCGTGCCCATGGAAGAGAGCAGAACGCCGCCCGTGCCCGCCTGGCGGTACACTTCGTTGATGGTCTGGTTGTTCCAGTTCCCGTTGATCTTATAGGTGTCGTCCGACTTTACGATCTTTAAGGCGTGCGTCGGGCAAAGGCACACGCAGCGGTGGCAGTTGACGCACTTTGTGCTGTCGGCGAGCATCTTTTTCAGATCGGAGTCGTAACGATGCACTTCGTTGGCGCACTGCCTTTCACAGACGCGGCAGGCGATACATTTATCGGTATCGCGGACGACTTCGTATTCGGGATACATAAAGAGCGTGTCGTTCATTTTCTGCCTCCGTACAATTCAAAGACGACGGGTTCGCCGCCTGCCGGCGCCCAGACCTTGTCGAGTTCTGGCTCCACCACGCGTATGGCGCTCTCTTCGCTGGCGATATACGCTTTGTCGCCCTTTTCCGCGACGACGGTGGAGCGGAGTTTGAGCCTGTCGCCGAGCGCCATCAGCCCGCCCGTATAGCCGAGGATAACGGAAAACGGCCCCGTGACGAGGAGAGAAGAGAACATCTTCCGCAAGAGCGTCTCCTGCTCCTGTTCCTCTTTCCCTTTGCGCGCTATGGTAGACCAGAAGGAGGGCGCGACGACGTGCGCCGCCTCCTCGAGCGTCAGTTTTTTGCGGCGGACGAGGTAGTCGAATATGTAGGTGATGACCTCGGTATCCGTCTGCAGATTGCACTTGTAGCCGAACATTTCGATGTAGCGGCGGTTGGCGTCGTAAGAGGAGATCTCCCCGTTATGCACGATGGAAAAATCCAACAGTCCGAAGGGGTGCGCGCCGCCCCACCAGCCGGGCGTGTTGGTCGGGTAGCGCCCGTGGCAGGTCCAGCTGTAACCCGAATATTCGTCCAATCTGTAAAACCTGCCCACGTCTTCGGGGAAGCCGACCGCCTTAAAAATGCCCATGTTTTTGCCCGAAGAAAAGACGTAAGCCCCCTTGACGAAGGTGTTTATTTTGTTCACGCACCGCACGACGTATTCCGCCTCGTCCAGATGCGAGCTTTCCAGTTTTCTCGAAAGGGGCGAAACGAAGTAGCGGTAAATGAGCGGCTCGTCGCAGATCTCGGGGATCTTGCGCGTCTGAATTTCGGACGCGTAGGCGATCTCGAAATGCCTGCCGAGAAACTCCTCGGTATTCGATTTGGCGAACGTGTCGTCGTAAAAGAGGTGGAACGCGTAAAAATCGCGGTAGTCGGGATAAATGCCGTACCCCGCAAAGCCGCCGCCCAGACCGTTGGAACGGTCGTGCATGACGGAAATGGAGCGGATCATGACGTCGCCGCTCATTCCCTTTCCGCTCCTGTCGATGACGCCCGATATGGCGCACCCGGAGGGGATCCTCTGCTGTCCTTCCCGTAGCATAAAGAACTCTCCCATAGACCGAATGGTCTTTTGATTTCTAACGGGAAAATTATAAACCTAAAAAAATCAAAAATCAACGAATCCGCCACTTAAAGAATTGATAGAAGGTATAAGCAGAGTTTAACTTTCTGCCCGAAAACACCCTCGGCAATGCACAAAAAAAGACCGATAAAGCAAACGCCTTATCGGTCTTTTTATTGCATTTTTATTGTCGCCGCGCACGACTGTACCGCCGCGGCTCGCCCGTAAACTTACGGTTTTTCTTCCAAAGTAAGGGGATAGTCGCCGAGCTTGTTTACTTTGAAGCCGTTCTTTTTATACGCTTCGTAATCGAACGCTTCCAGCTCGTCTATCGCCAGCTTGTGGAACTCGTAAAAATTGTGCCACCATTCGTAGCCGGTCCCGAGCTCCGCATTTAAATAGGCATCCGCGATGTCGCAGCCCATCTGCGGCGCCACATAAAATGCGCCCATGGCAAGCACGTTCACGCCGTTCCCCGTTATGGCGCGCAGCGCCGCGGGAACGCTCTCCACCACGCCCGCATGGACGTGCGGGCATTTGCTCGCCGCTATATGGATGCCCATGCCCGTACCGCAGAACAGGAGCGCCCTTTCGTACTCCCCTTCGCTGATCATCGCGCCGGCGCGAAGCCCCACGCGGTGAAACATCAGGTCGGTGTCGTTCGGATCGCTGTCTGCCTTTACGCCGATATCGAGTATGTGCCAACCCTTGCGGCGAAGATGTGCCGCCACCGCCTCTTTCAGAGGATATCCGGCAAAATCCGCGCCCATGAGAATATGTTTGTCCTTTACAGTTTTCATTCTCCTTCTCCTTTTTTATTTTATTATATCAATTTTCAAAGACGGTGTCAAGAAGTGCAACGAATGACGATGGTGTTTCCATTGTGATACCTATAGGCGATAATCAGGCAAGCATCATCGGTTCCCGCTGCCAGGAAGATACCCCCCCCTCATCAACTTAGGTACAGGCGGACAAATTTCGATTATTTTGTCTAAGAAAGATATCAGCCGGATAGAAAATGTAAACATCCGCCCCTTTATTGACGGAAAAAACCTGCTTGTAGGCGTTACTCAGTGCGGCGGATACGCCTATACTTTGCTGAAACGCTTTTTTGAAAAGACAGCCGATATGCTCGGCATCGAGCCTCCGCCCGACCTGTTTGCCCGTATGGAAAGTGCCGCAGCGCGTATCGATCCGCTCGACTGCATTCAGGCAAACACCACTTTTTTAGGAACGTACAGCGATCCTGCAAAGAGAGCGGAATACTTTAACATATCAGAAAACAATTTTACGCCGGGGCATCTTACTTATGCCACGTTGCACGGCATAAGTAAAGAACTGTTCGATATTTACCACAATTATTTAGAGGTATATATCGACAAAAAGCCCACAAAAATCATAGGCGCAGGCAATTGCATACGTAGTACGCCGCTGATCAAAAAAATCATTGAAAACATCTTTTCGCTTCCTCTGCATATCAATCCGCAAAAAGAAGAAGCCGTGTACGGCGCCGCTCTGCTGGCGTTATCAAAAATGAATCCTTCCACCGATCGCCTTATCTGATATTTTTTAAAGCGATAAAAGCCAGCCTCCCGCCCCTCGGAAGATCATATAAAAAAGCACGCACAAAACGATGTGCGTGCTTTTTTATACAGCATATTACAAGTTGTAACCCCCTATTTATGCCCCGACCATGTTTGCCGAGCCGCTTGCCATGATTTATTTGACTTTTCATCCTGACGCATACTTCGACGGACGGAAAGACATAATGCCGAAAACACGCGAGCTCGTCGTTGATTATAGCTTTGTGACCGACATGATATTATACGATGTCAATATATAATTAAATTTGCGCCGCACTCGTTCTGCGCGACGTTTTCTCTTCGGACACTATATCATCGTAAGGAGCAGCTGATGCACATAGGTATAATAAGGACCGAGATAGTCTTTCGCCACCGTATCCGCCAAAAAGTCGGAAAGCGCCTCTTCCTTGTCTTCGTATGCGAGATAATAATCGCGCACGGTAACGTAGCGTTCGCGCATGGGCAGGGAATAGTCCACCTCGTAGGGCGCGTCCTCTCCGCCCGAGCCGCCCGGCGGGGTTTCGGCAACGTCGTTGCGGGAATACAGATCTTCCAGTTTTTCGTTCAGTTCGTTCTGAATTTCGTCTATCTTGTCGTTAAAATCGGTTTTCAGCGCTTCGAGAATGTCCGTAAGGATGCTTGAGCGAGCCGTTCTGCGCTCCGATGCCCTGCACCGCTCTTCGTATTCTTTCCGCTCGTATTCGCGCCGCTCCACCGCGCTCTTTCTGTTCGCCTCTTTGATGAGCCGCTCTTCCGCTTTTTTGACCTCTTCTTCCGTCATGTCCGTCTCCTTTATGTGCGGCGGGAATAGCCCGCCGTGAGCGAAAATACCCGCCCCTTATCCCCGCGCGAAATGACGCGGTAACTGAACCGTGCGCCGCGCAGGGAAGGGCGCACCCGCTTTGCGCCGCCCTCCGCCGCGAAAGTGAAACTTCTTTCCCCGTATTCGCTCGCGCATACGAGGGTAAAATACCCTTCCCCTGCGAGCGTAAGCTCTTCGAGGACGCATTCCGCACCGTCGAAGGGCAAAACACCGCCGCTCTTCCATTCGGCGGGCGCGCAGCCTTCCTGCGTCGGCAGAACATATATTCCCCCGTCTTTATAAAACAGCATGCGCGCGCCCGAAGGCGTTTTTGCCGCCGCGAGCGCCCTGCCCGCTTCGGGCAAGAGGCAGGTGCCGCCGCAATACACGCCGATTTTGTTTTCTCCCGCGAAATTTGCCGCAAGGCATACCGCCCCGCCGCACGCCGCAAGTTTTGCGCCGCCCGGCGAAGGATCTTCCGCAAACGGTATTTTTTCCGCCCCGCCGCCGAAAGAGAACAGCCCCCGCTCGGTCAGAAAGTACGCCCTTCCGTTTTCCGCGCAGGCGGCATATATTTCCGAAACGGGCGCGGGCTCGTCGGAGAGGGCGAACTCGTCTTCGGCGCCCTTCGCCGTCAGTTTTTGTATGCCGAAACGCCTGAAAAGGTAAAATACGTTGTTCACGTCGACGAGCGCAACGACATCTCCCCGCACGTCGGGCAGGTCGATATATCCCCCGTTTTCGAAGTCGGCAATGTCGAGCAATGCCGAAAACCGCATGCGGCAGGAACCCTCGCCCGTGTACAGCCAAAGCCTGTCGTAAGCGTAGCCGCCGGCAATGAACGGCGGGATGTTTTCGTTTGCGGAAATGCCTTCCGAAGAAAAAACGCAGGTGCTTGCCCCGTCGGAAAGCACGAGCACTTCGCCGCCGAGAAAAGCGGCAACCGCGGCGGGCGGCGCTTGGAAAGTTGCCGCCGTTTCCGCAAACGCACCGCCGTCCGACGCGCAGAAATACATTTTGCCCGCCGCGTAAGCCGCGGCGCAAAAACTGCCGCCGTCCGCAAGAAAATAGAGCGCCTCGGGCACACAGCCCGCGGGGAAAGTGTATTTGCCCGCGCTCCCTTCGTAAAGCCGCGCACTGCCGCCGTGAAAGAGCGTGCCGCCCGAAAGCGCGAAACCGCAGTGCTCGCCCTCTTCCCATTTGTATGCGGCGCGCTCAAGCCCGCCAAAAGCCTTAAACACGCCCTTTTCCGCACGCATCATATCCACCGCCTCGCTTTTGTCTGCACGCATTTGCTCTTCGCAGCAGCCGCGAGCGCATCTTTATACCGCGCGTCCAATTCCGCGGCACGGTCGAGCATCCCTTCCATCAAAGCGAACTCGCAGGCGGTGCCGAGCGCAAGGAACCGCTCTCCGTTCGGATAATCGGAATCGTCCTCCGCCTCTTTTACGGCGGGGCGGGCGCGATAGTACACCTCCGCACTGCCGCGGCGCACGGCAATGCCCTCTTCCGTCACGCGGAAAGGAAGTTTTTCGCCGCTTTCGCCGTATACGGCGATGATCTCCGCGGGCGTGTGCGACAGCGCCGCAAACAGGATCAGCCCGTCGGAACACACCTTCTCCCGCTTGCGCAGCGGAATATAGTCGAGCGCCGCTTCGTTCTCGGTCAGGTTGTAACACCTGAGCATCTGCTCCGCGTCGCGGCGCAGCCCGTCCTCGTCGACGCCGCCCTCGCCTTCCAGCCAACCGCAAAGATCCCTTCTGCCGAGAAGAGACGCCGCGCACGCCATGATCTTTTTTACCTGCATGATCTTCTCCTTTGCGGGCAACGCCCGCCGCGCGCCGTCCTGCGCGCAAAAAACGGGCGGGAACGCCCTTTTTTGTTCCCGCCCGCCGCATCGCCGCGCCATGCCGAACCGCAAGCGCCGTTCATGCATCGAGCCGCGGCGTTTTTATGCCTCGGTGATGCCCGAAAGCATCGCCTGCCCGCAGGGGCGGGTGCAGATGAGGTCTGCATACTTCACGAGCGTAGCCGTATACACGGGCTTGCCCGCCACCTGTTTGAGCACGCGCCCGTCGTCCCCTTCCAGCCACTTCCAATCGCATAACTGATGCAGACAGAAGTCGTCCGTATTCAAAAGGTACATCGTGCCGTCGGGGCAGAATCTGTCCGCCACGACGGGTATGCCGTTGTACGAGATGGTGCGGTAGCCGCCCGCAAGCTCCATGACTTCGGTATTGCGCTTGCTTTCGCCGAAAAGTTTCTGCAAAGCGCGCTTTACGCCCCAGCTGCACACGATAAAGTTGACGCGGCTGCCCGCCGTTTCTTCGAGGCGGTCTATCGCCGTCTGGATGGCGGTTTCGGTGATGCTGCCCACGCTCGCCTTCATGTAAGGGATCAGCCACTTGTGCGTGGCGCGGTCCAACCCGTAGATCGTCCCTTCGGATTTGAAGATCGCCCCCAGCCCCGTCAGTTCGAGGTTGTACGAGCCCTGCACGCAGACGGTACAGCCCGCTTCCACGCCGGTCAGCGCGCCGCCCGAAACGGTGAACGTCTTTTTGTCGCGGTCGACGGCGGTCACGCGCCTGCCCTTTGCAGCCGATACCGCCGCGCCTTCGTCCATAAAATCGACGACCATGCCTTCGACGATGTTTTTCACGCCGTCAACGGTAACGGTCGTGCCCGAAACGGCGGAAACCGTCGCCAGAGTGCCCGTACCGTCGCCGAACAGCATCCTGCCGAAGTTGAAAGACGAAGACCGCACGAGCCCGTCCATTTCCGCATTCAGAAGATTCACGAAGGCGCCCACGTTGTTTTCAGACGCGCGTACCGCCTTATCGCTGATCTCTATGGTGCCGTACAGATTTTTGAGGGTGGTAACGAACTGTTCGTAGTTGTTGCCCGCCGATGCGGGAAGGTCGCCCTCTTCGGTGCCCGCGCCCACGCCGCCGTTCACGCCGTAACGGGCGAGCCTTCTCACTTCTTTGCCCCATACGTCCGCGCTCGTCTGTTTGATCGCCGCCAAAAGCGGATTGACTGCCGTATTCAATTGATCGGAAATTACGCCGAGATATACGCTCTTAAGGGCGCTGTCGGCGCTGGTCAGTGTTACCATATTTGCTGAAAACTGCTCCTTTTTTTCGTTGAATTTTATTGCGGGAACGCGCGCGTCAGCCCTTGTTCTGCAAGAGCCGCGCCGCGAGCGCGCCCGCCTCTTCGATAGTGCGCGCCTTGCTTTCGGGCGCGGAAACGTGCGTTCCGCCGCCCGCCATCACGACGGGCGCGCCCGCCGAAACGGATGCGAGGTATTCCGCAATGACGCTCTTTCTCACATCGTCGGAAACCCCGCCCGCCCTTTCGGGCGCAACGTCGGGCGCAGAGCCCTCGCGCGGGGCGGGCATACCGGTTTCGCCCGTGCCCGCGCCTTCGTTGTTCTGCGCCCTCGCCTCCAACTCCCTCAGGCGCTGACTGCGGCGGGTAAATTCCGCCTCGAGGGAATTGTAAGCGTTCAGAAGGGCATCCACGCTCTTGAATTTTCCGATACGCGCGTCCGCCGCGCCTTCCTCTTTACGGGCGTCCGCCCCCTGCGCCGTTTCGCGCGCAGCGCCTATGTTCTCCTTCTCTTCCATGTTTTTTCTCCTTATTCCTTGTTTTGCGACTCGTCCGTCTTTTGCGCCCCGCCCGAACGCAGCTTGCTTTCGTGTTCGAAAAGGTGCCGTTCAAAGCGGCTCTTCGCGCCTTCCGGGCATTTTTTGAACTCTTCCGAAAGCAAAAAGCGGGTATGCTCCGCAATGTGCAGCGCGTGGTCGTCGTAGCTGTCCGCCGCGACTTCCTCTTTGCCGAGCCGCAGATTTTCCTCCGCGGCTTTGTTCGCGTGCAGCTGCTCCAACCCCCTCGCATTCTGCAAACCGCCGAATCCGAGCGCGTTCAGCACCCGCCGCTTTGTATCGGCAGAGATCTTCCCTTCCTCGTCCGATAAAAGCCCCATGTTATATATTTCGTACAGGAGCGAACGGTTTTCCGAAGGGCTTTTCGCACCCGCGCTCTCCGCCTCGAACACCACGTCGTCGGAAGAGATGTCGCTGGCGGCGAAATAAAACATCTCCACCCTGCCGCCCTCGCCGGTCATGCGCATCATCCTGCCCGCGCCCGCAAATTCGCGCATCAGCCTGAGCGCCTGCCTTCCCGCCTCTTTGAGCGCACGCGAAATGCTCCCCCGCGTCACGGCGAGGCGGGTGTCGTCGAGATCTATCAATAGCTGCAACCCCGTGGCGCTGGTGATGCGCGTGCCGTTTGCCGAATTGGAACTTATTTCGCTCACGCCGCTCACGAGCGTGAACTCGTCAAGCAGGCGTTCCTCCTCGTCGTGAAAGTCGGAAGGCAGCGAATCGGGCCCTAAAAGCTGCGGCGCGGCGGCGCCGCGGCGGTAAACGAGCACCTTCCCGGGCGCAAGCCCCTCTTCCGCCAGCTCGTCCGTGTCGACGGAGCCGTCCTCGACGGCGAGCACGCCCATCGTCAGGCGGTTGAGAAATTCGTGTTTCCTGTTCTTGACCGCGTTGTACGCCCGCTGTACGGGGATGAGCCTGTCTACGATGCTGCCGCCGAAAAAACTGCCAGAAAGCTCTATGGCGCACTGTTTTACGAAGGGGAAACCCCGCTTACCGTCCGCACCGTTCCTGTACGGGAGCGGCCCGTCGTGCACGAGCACGTCGCCCGCAACGACGGTCAGCCGCCCCTCGGGCAGATCGGGCGTCGGGCGCAGGTACCGCTCGATGACCACTTCGGCGCAGTGCATGGCGCTGCCGAAACTTTCGCCCTGCCCGCCGTCGAAGTGGGCGGGCGAAGAGGCGGGCGAGAGAGAGAATTCGCCGATATCCCTGCCCGCGAGCCTGACGCCGTACAGCCGTTCTATTTCCGAAACGTGCATGGCGCGCGCCTCGATGATGCTCTCCTGCCCCTCTATGCTCTCGCATGCGAGGTCGTCCGGGTATATTTCGAAGGGCGAGAGCGCGGCGATGCGCACGGCGCCCTCGTATACGGGCGCGCCATCCCTTTCCCCGACCTTTTTGCCCGCGCCCGCATCCCAAAGCACTTTATAAAAGGCTGTGCCGCAGGTTTCGCTCCACACGGTAGCCTTGTCTGCCGCGCCGTCGAGGTCTGCGTCCTCACACACCGCTTTGAGGACGTTCGCCGAGATCTTCGCGGTGCGCAGGTCGCTTTCCCTGTCGCTCGCCGCGCGCACCGTGAGCGTCGGGCGCATGGAGGCAAGTTTTGCGCAGCGCGTGTCTACCGCGGGCGCGATATGGTTGAACACCCGCCTGTACTGCCACGCATAGCGCGGCGTTTCCTCTTCCGCCTCGCCTGCGGGGCCGATGCCGCAATATTGGTTTCCCGCAAGGAAGTTCATGTTCAGCTCCCAACCCCGCTCGATGCGCCTGCGCTCTGCCTGACGGCGCGTAAAATCCTCTTTCACCTCTCGCACGATGCGTTCGGCAAGCCGCGCGTTTTCGCCCGCGGGCGGGCGCTTTGTGTTTTGTTTCATTTTTCCTCCTCTCCCCGCAGCAATCCGAGGAGCCTTATTTTTTCCGCTTTCAACTGTTCGGGCGAGAGTGCCGAAAGGGGTTTCTCCTCGTCCGAAAGAAGTTTTGCCGCCGCCACGTCGGGCGGCACCGTCTTTTTCGTCACCTTTCTTTTCAAAAGAACTGCCTCTCCTTCCTGAAAGGCGTATTCCTCTACCACTTCGTCCGTTTCGAACCCGAGCGCCCTGCGGCGCAGGGCGTCCTTTACGCCGTCATCCATACCTGCCTCCCTTCGCAAGCCTGCGCATCAGCCGCATTTTGTCTTTTTGCACGGGCGTCGGCTCCTTTGCGGGCGCTTCGTTTTTCGGCTTGGTCATCAAATAGTAACGAAGGCCGTCCATCGCGTGGTCGTCGCGCTTTTTCGGCACGTCGCCCTCGCCCCAAAAATACCCCTTGAATTCGCGTATCATGTTCACGCAGTTTGAAAAAATATACAGTTTCGGCTTTCCGTTTTCCCCTATAAGATAACTCTTTACCCGCGCCACTCCCGCAAAAATATCCTTGTCTACCCGCGTATCCACGAGTATGCCCCTTTCGTAAAAGAGCTCGCTCACGCTCTTCGCGCTCGCAAGCGTGCGCTGATTCGCCGCCGAGTCTATCAGCGCAGAGAGCCGCCCCTTTCCGTCCGTGTGCCAGCCGAGTTTTTCGCTGATCTCCTTGATGCGCGCGGCATGGTGATCTATATCCCGTTTCGCCTCGTAATGTTCGGCAATGACGTATACGTTTCCGTCAAAATCGACCGCATACCAATGCGCGGCGAGCGGATTGTTCAGCCCGGGATCGATGGAAATGGTATCTTGCCATTCAAACGGCACGGAGAAGGGGCTGATCACATGGACGCGCTCGTCAAATTCCGGATACACGAGCCCCTCTTCCGCGCAAAACCTGCCGTATCTGCGCGACTCCAATTCTTTTTCCCCGAGCGCCGCGCCGTAACGGGCTATTTCGCGGCGGTCGAGGAAAGGATTGTCCGCCCATTCCATAAATTCGTACCACACCTCGGGATCTCCCCGCGCGTTCATATAAATTTCGTCGAAGAGGAAGGTCCGCCCTTTGAGCGGCGTCATGGTACCGAATATGTCGCCGCGCCTGTCGAGCACGCGCATGCGGCACTCTTCGTACACGTCGCGCGGCGGCTCCTCGTCGAACCATACGAAGTCGAGCGAGCTGCCCTGAAACTTTTCCCGCCCCTGATCGCAGCTTTTGAACCCGATCACGGAGATGCCGCCGAACACGTTGCGCACCCGTATTTGGTCGATCACGCCCGAATCGGGGGAATCTTTCCTGCCCGAAAGCATAACGATGTCCTCTATCCACGAGGCGTCGAGGTAATGCAGTATCTTTTTCTGCGCCACGTCGCGCTGCACTTGCTGCGAGAGGGATACCACCCAACCGAAAACGCCGTTTTTGTTTTTGCGGTAAGGATGTACGCCGCGCGCCATATATACGCATTCCGCCGCGCCGCACTCCGTTTTGCCGCTGCGGTTCCCGCCGAACACCCAACGGTTGCGCTTTTTGCACTTGTGAAAGGCGACTTGTTTTTTGTGCTTTTTTCTGCCCGCGTTGTACAGTTCGAGCGGGCCCTTTCCCGCGCGCCTGCGCTCTTCCCCTTCTATTTCCAACAGTTTTGCTATAATTTCGTCTTCCCGCATATGACAAAATATGTGACGATACGCCCCTTTTTCCCCCGAGCCGCGCCCCGCGGGGGTATATAATTTTCTGCACGATAAGGAGCGCATCATGAAAAAATTGATTTTCCTTTTATTTGCCGCGCTCGCCGCGGCAATGCTTGCAGCCCTATCCGCGCCGTATGTTTCCGCCGAAGAGGGCGGCCGCTACGCGCGCGTCACGGAAGAGGGCGTGTACTTTTACTCCGCCGCCGACGAAAGCGCGGGGCTGTTTATCCTGCCGCGCACTTACTTCGTCGAAATATTGGGCGAGGCGGGCGAATATTACCGCGTGCGCTACATAGCGGGCGGAAAGCACGCGCTCGAAGGCTACTGCAAAGCCTTTGAAGTGTCGCCCGTAGACTATACGCCCGAAACGCCCTACCTCGACTATACGCTGACGGTTACTTACCGCGCGGACGTGGCGGGGCTGCCCGATTCCTTTCTGACCGAATACACCGTTTCCGCCGATTACTGCGGCGACTTTATGTACGGCTCGGCGATCTGCTATTATGTGCGCATAGACGACAAATTCGGCTATGTGCCCGCCTCCGCCTGTTCCGCCGCAGATTGGCCGGAAAACCCCGAACACACGCAGGATGAACTGCCGCCCGAAGAAGGGAACGCCTCTGCCGAAGAAGAAGGCATCGGCGCTTTCGGCATCGTGCTCGTGTGCGTTCTTGCCGTCGCCGCGCTCGGCGCGATCTATTTTCTCTTCCGCCCCGCAGGCAAAAAGAAGTCCGAATCCGCCTACGACGAAGCGGAAGACGTGTTTTAGGCTCCGCTCACGCGCCGCGCAGTTTCCGCCCCTTCTGTTCGGGCGGCCTGCATGCGAGCGCGCTCTTTGCGCGCTTGTCCGCAAAGGCGCTTTCCCCGCACCCGCCCAGCTTTGCGAGCGCGTCCTGTATGTAAGGGAAAGCGCCCAGCGAGCGCATGAACCACCCTTCGTCCAACCCGCTCCGCACGAACAGCCCGTTGAGCTTGCTCGCGAGCCTCGCCTGCCGGCGGAAGTACGTCCTCTCCGAACAGGAGACGCACACGCCCGCAAACTCACCTTCCAAACGGCTCTTGCGCCGGAAGTATTTGTATTCGAGCAGATATCTCTCTTCCGTGCCGAGCGTCGCAAAAATTTTGTCCATCTTTTCGGAAAGGACGACGAGTTCGTCGCGGAATCTGATATATTCGATGATCTTTTCGATGCACTGCTCCGTCCTCACGTCCGTGCCAGAGGCGACCGCCTTCGCGCGGACGATCTCTTCCGCACAGCGTATCAGCCCGCCCAGCTTCGGGTAGAGGTATAACAAAATTTTCTGATAATCCTTCATCCGCTTTTCCTGCCTTTGCGCCCTTCGCAAATTTATTATTGCACAGAATTTTCCCGAATGACAGCTTACCTGCCATAAAAATACGAACATATGTTTGTATTTTTTATTATTGTAGCACTTAATACAGGCACCCGTATGCCTGTATTAAATTTTTTTCGGAAAAATATGACGGGCACGCTCTCGCGAAAAAAGTAAAAATATTGTCGACAAACGGAGAATAATGTGGTATAATCGTTTATAATAAAGAAAAAGCGCACCGAAAGGCGCGGCATAAACAGAACGGAAAAAATGAAAAAGAAACTGATAACGATATTTTTGATAGTTGCGGCGGTCTGCGCGCTCGGCGTAGGCGCGATAGCGGCGCACGCAGAAAACGGGGGATCCGATGGGGACACTGCCGAAACGCGGCTGTTTCTGCCCTCTTCTTACGAACAGTATCTCGAACTTGAAAACCCTTCCGACTTTGCCGTAAACGAGCGCTACATTGCCGTGGCGGACAAACAGGAAAGCAGTGCAGTTTTCTATATTTATGACAGACAAAGCAATTTACCGTCATACCATACATATAGTTACGAAACTTCCCGCGATATTTCCTCTCTTAATCTCTATTCGTGTAGCGAAGGGGACTATTTGTTTTTTATTGAAACGGGGAATTACGTTTATTATATTCCTTTACAGAACCTTTCCGAAGGACACATTCCCTTCGACGGGTTTAATGATACCGCTGTAAATAATCCGTCAACTATGCTGATCCACGGCAACGGTATATATTCTGCCGTTCAAACGGACACCAATTTTCAATTACGTTATACAACACTAGACGGTCTCACCGCCGAAACAACAACCACAATCGAAGAGAGTATTCTGTGTACAAACCGTCCGGCATTCACTTCTTTTGGTGATTCTATGTATATGGCAGCCGACGATTCCATTTACCTGCTTACGCCGACTTCTGCAGATTTGCTTTTTAAAGTCAACCGCTCCATAAATTCTTTCGTCATGCGCGGAGAAAAAGCGAATGATATAGTATATATTGACCGCGACGGCTATCTTTATATCGGAAACAACGATGCATCGGGAAAACAATTAAATGTATCTGTAATTAAAAATATCCCGTCTGTTTTTTCCGTACATTCAGCAGAAACGTTTTTTCTTTTGCAAGAAGATAATATCGTTACATATGATACTTCTGTTTCCTCTTTTATCGACTACGCTATAGGCAAATATTCAAACAGCGCCAACCGCATAGGGCAAAACGCATCCGACATATCCGTAAACGGCAACCGTATTGCAATCGCCGATACCGCCAATTCCCGCGTGCTGATAGCGGAAAAAAGAACGGACGGCAGCTATGTTTATTCGCAAATTCAAACGGATGAAGTTTCCCCCACCCTCGTGTGCGCGGGAGAAAGTTCCGTATTTATATCAGACGGTTCCACCGCATCTTTATATTCTTATGCGTACCTCGAAAAGCCGTTGGAATCTTTCGATAGTAAAAAATTCAGCGGAACGATCTATGCCTGTACTTATTCGTATGGGACCTATTATATCGTAACGTCCGGGAATCAGGGTGCCGTAACTTTGTCTGAACAAAACCAAACATTGGAGCGTTACGATTTTTCCGCCGCGGCTACCTCTATCACGTCCGACATATACGGAAATCTCTATCTGTTCATCAATAATGCCGTGTATCGCTATTCCCCCGAAGAATTTATTTCAAACGGAAACGGTACATTTTATGCCTTTGTCGGCAACAGCGTAAAACTTTTATCCGATTTTGCGGGCAATATATACGCGCAGACGGACGACGGAGTTTATCTGCTCAGCGACGGCAATGTCTCCGTATTCACCCCCTCCGACCTCTCTTCCCTCGTCTATTACGGGGGAACGCCGACGATCGCGTCCTTTGCCTTCGGCTTTGAAAACGGCGACGTTTACATCCTTTCGGACGGTTTTATCGCCGTTACGCGCGCGGTCGGCATATCCTCGCTCGATTCTCTCGACGCAACAGGCGTGTACGACAGCATCATTGCGAGCGAACGGCTCCCCGATTCTTACGGCGGGCTGCAACTTGTTACCGTTCCCGCAAATTCCGTGGCGATCTCCCTGAACGTTTCGCTCCTTACGGAAGATACCGCCGCGCTCCCCTACAGCGGGTATGAGCGCACAGCGGAAGAGAAGACGGGCGTGGTGCTTGCCGATACAGGCGACGGGCTGATCGTGGGCTTTTTCGACGCGGGCGACGAAACAGACCTCAACCCTGTACGCACCTATCAGACCGCGCTCGTTTTGGGCATCGGCACCGGCTATGAAGGCATTTTAGCCTCATCCGAATATCTTTCCGCCCCCGACGCCGGATTTGCAAACGGCGGCTATGCGGTGGAAAGCGTGGGCGTTTATCGCTTCCCGCAGATGGGGCCCGTTTCGGACGAAACAGCCGACAGCGGATTTTTGCGCTTTGCGGAACTTCCGAAAAATACGTCCGTCAGAATACTGCAACAAATCAGCAACGCCGCACTCGATTCCGACTATTACTATATCAGCGCCGACATAAACGGCGAAACCGTTTGCGGCTACGTTCCCGCAAGTTTCATCTCCGCGCAGAGCGGCGCGGGGTTCGGCGTTACCGAATACCGCTTTGCCCGCCTCGATAAGGGCGAAAGCGTCACTTTGTATCACACGGGAACGGGCGTCGCCTTGACGCTTTCCTCCCGCGAGGAACTCAAAATATATGACGGCAATACAGATGAAAACGGCAACGTGTACGCCGTTTATGAAGACGATACGGGCACTTATGCGGGCTATATCGATCCCGACGTTTTGTACGAAGCCACGCCTGTCGTGCTCGTCACGCTCGTCCTCGTGACGGTAGCCGCGGCGGCGATCATCCTTTCCGTCTGCTATCTGCTGCTGCGCAAACAGCCTACCCTGCAATAGCATTTATACAAAAGATACGGCATACAAAAGAAAAAGCGCTCCCGCGCACCTTTACGGTGCGCGGGAGCGCCGCTTTATCGGCGATGCCCTGCATCATTTTTCGGGAAAGAGCACATAAAAGGTGCTGCCCTTGCCGAGTTCGCTTTCCACTCCGAATTCAAAATTGTGTTTGAGCAAAATGGTCTTTACGATGGAAAGCCCCAAACCAGTGCCCTTTATGGGGCGCTTGTGCGTTTCCGCAGAGCGGTAATACCTGTCCCAAATGGTATTTATTTCTTCGGGCGGTATGCCTTTGCCCGTATCGGTGACGGAAAAACGTATCTTTCCGTCCTTCGTCTTTTTGAGGGAAACGGTGATCTTTTTGTCCTCGCCCGTATAATTGACCGCATTGCCGACAAGGTTATAGACCACCTGTTCGAGCTTTTCCATGTCCGCCTCGGTGTACAGTTCGTCGTCTATGTCCCGAACCAGCGTATACCCTTTGGTCTCGGTGAGATAGTCAAAGCGTTCCAGCACGGTATGGATAAACTCGGAAAGGTTGAACACCTGCAATTTGAGCGTATCCATGCCCGAACGCATCTTGGACAGGTTGAGTATATCGTTCACGAGCGCGGTGAGCCTGTCCGATTCGTCTATGATGACCTGCGTATGTTTTGCACGCTTTTCCGGGTTGTTGCCGGAAATTTCCTGTATCATCGAGGCATACGCCTTGATCATGGTGAGCGGCGTCTTCAAATCGTGCGTGACGTTGGCGAGGACCTCTTTTTGCAGTTCGTCGCTCTTGCCGATCTCTTCCTTCGCATAATCGAGCGTTTCGGCAAGATCGCTCATCTCGGCATAGGTATAATCGCCTTTGAAGTCTACGGTAAAGTCGCCCTTCGCCATCCGCCTTGCGGCGCGCGTGAACCGCGCGATCGGGCGGGTAAGTTCCATGGAAAGGAGCGCCGAAATGATCAGTGCCACGAACACGACTATGACGGCGATGATGATGAGTTCCTTCTGCATCATGCTGTACGCATTGTTGGAGAGCTCTGTGGAATAGTTGATGTACAGATATTTCTCTCCGCTCTGCGCGCTCACATTCGCGAGTTTTGCGGAATAGACGTAACTGCCGTCATTGATGCGCACGATGACGCCCTTATCCGTGCCCGCAAGCCGCAGCTCTTCGTACACGATGTTGAAAACATCCTCGTCCACGCCGACCTCGTATTCATCCGACGGTTCTTTCATGCCCGTGGGATAGAGGCACTCGCCCTTTTCATTAAGGACGTAAATATTGGCAGACGGGTTTTCGTGCTGTGCGACCGTAATGTACATATCTACGCGCACGGCGACCTCCTCTTCGTTCGGGTTTTGCAGCATCGGCGCTATGATGCGGTAAGCATCTCCCCCGATACCCTCCAATTCCGCTTTGATCTCGTCCACGAAAAACTTCCGCAAAAGAGTGGTCTGGAATACCCACGTCAAAAGAAGAATAAATGCGGCAAACGCGAGAAAGCTGATCCACAATATGAAGTTTATACTGCGAAATCGTTTTCCCTTCATTCCGCTCACGCCTCGAATTTATACCCCATGCCCCGCAGGGTGACGATGAATTTCCTGTATTCTTTTAAACTGCTGCGCAGCATCTTGATGTGCGTGTCTACCGTGCGGTCGTCGCCGTAAAAGTCGAAGCCCCACACGTCGGAAAGCAGTTTTTCGCGCGAAAGCGCGATGCCGTTGTTCTTTACAAGGTAGAACAGCAGCTCGTATTCCTTGGGGGTAAGTTCCAGCTTTTCGCCGTCCACATACACGTTGCGCCCCTTCATGTCTATTTCAAGCCCTTCGAATTTGAGCGTTTCGCGCGCCGCGGCGCCCGATTTGTGCCGCTTGGTCACGGCAGCGATGCGCGCCATCACTTCCTTGGGCGAAAAGGGCTTCGTAACATAGTCGTCCGCGCCCACTTCAAAGCCGAACAGCTTGTCATACTCTTCCCCTCTCGCGGAGAGCATGATGACGGGTATGTCCTTGAATTTGTGTATCTCTTTTACGGCGGAAAACCCGTCCAAAGCGGGCATCATCACGTCCATCAGAATGATATCGAAATCATTCTCTTTGCACATTTTGACCGCCTGAATGCCGTCCTGCGCCTCGAACGCTTCATTTCCCTCAAATTCCACATATTCGCGCAGAACATTGCGGATCATTTCCTCGTCGTCTACGATAAGTACTTTCATATCATTATCCTCCCGATGATCGTACACAATCATTATAAACGGTGTTTATTATTATAACACCATAACTGCATGAAAAACAAGTGAAAAATGCAAGTTATTCCAAATAAAAAATACGAACAAATGTTTGACTTTTTGCGGCGACAGGCGTATAATATCGGTAAGAACGCAAGCGGAGGAGGAAAACATGCTCGACGAACAACGGCTGAAAATACTGACGGAAAGCGCGAAGTACGACGTTTCGTGCTCCTCTTCCGGCTCGAAGCGGGCGAACGCGAAGGGCGGCGTCGGCAATGCGAGCGTAGGCGGCATTTGCCATTCCTTTACGCCGGACGGCAGGTGCATCTCCCTTTTGAAGATACTCATGAGCAACCGCTGCGCGTACAACTGCCTTTACTGCCCGAACCGCGCGGAAGCGGACGTGCCGCGCGCATCCGCCACGCCCGACGAAATTTGCGAACTCACCATGGCATTTTACAGGCGCAATTATATCGAAGGGCTGTTCCTCTCTTCCGCCGTGGAAGGCTCGCCCGATTCCACGATGGAAAAAATGTTGGAAACGGTCATCAAACTGCGCAAAATATACCGTTTCAACGGCTATATCCACTTAAAGGGCATTCCGCAGGCAGACAGGTCGCTCATATCCCGCGCAGGGCTCTACGTCGACCGCATGAGCTTCAACGTGGAACTCCCCTCCGAAAAGAGCCTGCGCCTTTTGGCGCCGCAAAAGAGCAAGGAAGGCGTGCTTTTGCCCATGAAACAGCTCGCGCTCGAAAAGGCTGCCGTCAAAGAGGAAAAGGCAAAGCACCGCAAAATGTTTTTGCCCGCCGGACAGACGACGCAACTCATCGTCGGCGCGTCGCCCGAATCGGACGGGCAGATATTGAAGCTGAGCGAGGCGATGTACCGCCGTTTTTCCCTCAAACGGGTATATTATTCCTCCTACATACCCGTGGTAAAGCACTCTCTTTTGCCCGATAAATGCGCGGGGCTCTTGCGCGAACACAGGCTGTATCAGGCGGATTGGCTGATGCGCTTTTACGGTTTTTCCGCCGAAGAGATCGCGGGCGAAGGGGAAAACCTGCCCGAAGAATACGATCCAAAATGCGCGTGGGCGCTGAAAAACATGCAGTTCTTTCCCGTAGAAGTGAACAAAGCCCCCGTAGAGGCGCTCCTGCGGGTGCCCGGCATCGGCACGCTCGGCGCGTACAAGATCATAAAAGCGAGAAAGTACGCCGCATTGGATTTTGACGACCTCGCAAAAATGCGCATCGTGTTAAAGCGCGCGCGGCACTTTATTACCTGTGGCGGGAAATTTTACGGGAGCGAGAACGCCGCGGCGATCAAAACCATGCTCATGCTGGAAGAAAAGAGCGAAAAATACGAACAGCTTTCCATGTTCTCTTCGCCCGAGGTATCTCTTTCGGCGCTGACGGGGCAATTATGAACGTATACATCACCGACGGCAGCGAAAACAGCTTTTATACCGCCGTTTTCAATGCCTGTACCGACAAAAACTGCATCGTAACTTCCTCGCACACGGTGCAGCTGCCGATGGATTCCACCGTCATCGTGGTGCAGGCAGACGGGAACAAGTGCGGGCGCGTTCAGAAAAAGCTGCTCGCATACGCGCCCCGCTGCCTGAAAGACATATCGCTGATCCTGCGCAGAGGGAGTGCCGCAAAAGAGCAGGTCGCCCTCGAATATATCCGCCTCATCGTGCAAAAACGGGCGCCCGTGGGCGATATGCTCTCGCACCCCGCAGTGATCGCCGCGCGGGAGGAAAAGAAAAAAGTAACGCTCGAAGCGCACCGGTTTACGGGCTTTCTGCGCTTTATGGAGGGCAAAGGCGGCATCTATTACGCACCCTTCTCGCCCGACAACGATATCCTGGAGCTGATACTCCCCCATTTTACGGCGCGCCTTGCCGATCAGCCCTTTGTGATACACGACACGGCGCGGGGCAAAGCAGCCCTGTACAACCGAAAAGAATGCGTGATCGTACAGACGGACGAAAAGGTGAGCGTCCCCCTTTCCGACTGCGAACAGCATTTCCAATCTATGTGGAAGGAATATTACCGCAGCGTAAACATTGCCGAACGGCCGCACGAAAAGCAGATGAAGGGCTATATGCCCGTGCGCTATTGGAAATATATGCCCGAAAAAACCTAAAAACGGTACCTTGTTCGTGTCGGTTTCGCATTATCAAAAAAACACATACAGATTTTAGTAATATTTTTATCAAATACTTGATTTATAAAAATATTTGTGCTATTATATCTTATATAAGAAAACAAAGGAGGAAAATGCAAATGCAGCAGTATACCATCCTGCAAGTCCGCCCCGCCGATGCCTCGAAAAAAATAAACGAGCTCGCCGCACAGGGTTGGAAAGTGGTCAGTTCGAGCGAGAGCACTTGGGTATTCAGCAAGTGTTTCGGTCTTTCAAACACGAGAGACTCCATGCTCAACATCATTCTCGTAAAAGAGTAACGAACGGAAAAAAAGCGAGGCAACATCTGAAAACGGATGTTGCCTCGTTTTTACGGAAAACAAATATGAAAAAGTTATTCAGGGGACTTGTGGTAGGGCTGTTCCTGCTGTTTGCTTGGCCCTTTTTCCTCTACAAAAGGTACGGAAACCGTGCATACCGACCTGACGGCAACACCCTTATCGTAAGCAATCACTATTCAACGCTCGACGCCTTTTTTATCTATCTTTTGTACGGCAGACGGCGCATCTATTTCGTAACCATTATAAATGTGAAAGAAAAATGCCTTTCACGCTTTGTAACATGGCTGTTCGACTGCCTTTATCTCGATTACGAAAAGACTAATTTCAATTTTTTCAAGCAATGCGCCTCCATTTTGAAAGAGGGCGGCATCGTCTGCATCTATCCCGAAGGGGAAATTAATCTTTTAAAATTCGGTTTTTTCGAATTTAAACGCTCTTTTATATTTATTGCCAAGCGCGCGGGAGCAAAAATACTGCCTGTATTCATTTATCCCGACTACATGCCCTTCCGCCGCACCAAACTGTATATCGGCGACGTGCTTTTGCCCGAAGATTACGGCAAATACGAAGATCTAGGCGAAGCCGCGACCTTTGTGCAGAGCAAGATCATGGAGTACAGCCTGCTCGTAGGAAAAACCAAACCGCCTCTCGAAGTAACGGCAATGCTTCCGCCCGAACTCACTGAAAGCATGGGCGAAAAAAACGACAAAAAAGCTGAACGTTAAAAGCCGCGCATAAAACACTGCGCGGCTTTTCAATTTTTAAATTCATTTGCCGAATAATCGGCGAATCACATTTTTCAGCCCGTGAACGCGGATATAAACGAAAACACGGCGTACAGTTGCAACTACTCCATGTTTTTTCAAATATAAAACACCGAGTTTCATGATACCGCCGTTCGTCCTGCCGAAGGAACGGCGGTAAAAGCCGAACAATGAATCCATACCGATGCGCAGATCCTGCGCATCGGTATGGCAGCGCTCAGCGCTGCCCGACAGCATATTTTGCCACCCCGAACGGATATCTGCCTCCGCAAAGGCTTGCGCCGCGCGCAAGGAGGCATTCGCCATCTCCGCCCGCGTTTCTTCCTTTTCAAAAAGGCCGACGATCGCCCGCGCCGCGGCGGAAACATCGCCTTGCCCCACACATATACAGCCTTCGTTTTGCCTGAGCGGTTCCTGATACGGCATTTCGTAAGAAACGACGGGAAGCCCCTTGCTCATAGCTTCCAAAAGCACCATACTGCACGCCTCGTATGCAGATGTCATCAAAAGCAAAGAAGCGCTTTCGTAATATTTTGCGGGATCGGGGCAAAATCCCGCAAATTCCACGCAGTTTTCGATACCCAATTTTTTCGCGTATTTTTTGTACTGCTTATCCGCCCTTTTATTCCCCGCCGTTCCGACCATGACGAGGCGGGTGCCTTCGCATTTTTGAACGACTTCCGCCATGACGCGCAGTGCGTCGCGCGGGCGCTTTTGCAAATCGTCGAACCGCCCCACCCAAACGACCGTTTTATTGGCGGGCGTTATTTTTTCCGCAAGGGAATACCCGCAGGGATTCGTGATGTAGTGTGCACGCGCGCCCGCCGCCGAAAGAAGAGCGGCGTCGCTCCTTGCGAGCGACTGCACGCCGTCGGCAAGGCGAAGCACATATCCTTGCGAACCGAAACCCGTACCGTTGTGCAAGAGAGGCAGACCAAGCATTTCGTGCATGGACACAAAAAATCCTGCGCCGCTGCCCTTTGCAACGATCAAGTCGTACAGCAAATATTCGGAAGCCGCCGCCTGATACAGCACTGCATCCACCTCATATTTTTGAAGCGCCTCACTGAATGCCGCGGCGTGTTCCGCATAAATTTTTCCGCCACATTTATCGGACGTGGGCAGGCAAACTTTTATACACCCCTGCGGCAAAGCATACTCAGACTCGCTTTCCTTTTCCACAAACAGGATCGTTTTATATCCCCATTCCAAGAATTTCGGTATCAGTAAAGAGAGCACCCTTTCTATTCCGCCGTTGTAATAACGATAATAGAAAAAAGCGACCGTCTTTATCTTCCTATTGCATGGAGCCGACAAGCGCGAACCCTCTATTTTTTCTGCTAACTCCGCCGTCCGAGATGCTCCGTAAAGTTTTGCAAGCTCTCCCGCGACCTCTGCGGCGCCGTACTGCGATATAATTTCGTCAAAAACTTCGGGTGCGTATTCCGCAGGACATTTTTCTGCCCATTGCAACAGGGTGGAATGAAAAAAATCTTCCCTCCATGCCGAAAGCGTCTTTTTGTAATCCCCCTCGAGCATTCTGCTGTCTTTTAAAAATATTTCCGCCGCTTTGCACGCTTCCTCACGGCGCGCCAGCCATATCAGACGTTCCAAAGACAATTCTGAAGAAGTGGATATGCCTTTCCCGAAGTAGTAACGCAGCAATTTATCCTTTATCCCGTAATATTTCCGGGCGCGCGCCATAACTATAAATGTGATCAAAAAATCTTCTGCCATGACGCATTTTTTCGCCGGAATATATCTTACCGCTTCGCACAACAGCTTTGTTTTATATATTTTATTCCACAAATTCCAACCGCTGCGGTAGCTGCTCGGATTAAAAAAAGAATAAAATATTTTGTCCCCCGTAAGACTACCGCATTTTTGATGCAGTCTACCTCGCAAAATTGCCGTTTGCAAGTTAGATATCCTTTCTTCCCGTATCACCTCTGTACCAAACCCGACAACGTCCGCCTTTTTCTTTTCTATTGCATAAAGTGCTCTTTCACAGGTCTCCGGAATAAATTCATCGTCGCTGTCGAGGAACATGGCATATTCGCCCTTTGCTTCCTCTATCTGCCGCTTGCGCACGCAAAACGTTCCTAAATTCTGCTCATGTGTGCATATCCGCACACGGGCATCCTTTTTGGCATAATCGTGCAATATCTTCTTAGTTTCTGCATCTGAACCGTCATCGACGCAGATAACTTCGATATCTTTAAATGTCTGCCTCAAAACGGAATCCAAACAGCGCGCAAGCGTTTTTTTCGTATTGTAGACAGGAATGAGTACGGAAACTTTTGGCATACACCTCTCCTTACTTTCAACTTTTCTGTATTATACCACATAGCCCGCAGAAAGACAACCGAAATGAAAAGCGGGCGGAGATCTCTCCGCCCGCCTTCGCCGCAGCGTCTGCCGCGGTTTTTATACGATATACTTTTCTTCCGCCTTCGGTGCGCTGTCGAGCTCTTCCTTTTTCGCCTCGTAGCCGCGCTTGCCGAGGAGCGCATACGTCGCCTGCTTGCCCGCTTCCACGCCCGGCTGATTGAAGGTATCGATGTTGAACATCGCGCCCGCATAAGCGGTCTGCAATTCAAACAGATACATCAGCTCGCCGAGGGTGAATTCGTTGACTTCGGGAATGTTGACGGTATAATTCTGCCTGCCCGCCTTGCTCAGCGCGTAAGCGGTCGCCTTGTTTTCGGCGGTGATCAGCTCGTTCATCGTATGCCCGCCGAGGAACGCGACATCGGGGATGTCCTCACAGCCGTGCGGGATATCCACCACCGTGCGGTAATTGCCCACGGAAAGGAAGGTGACCACCTTATCGAACGGGCCTTCGGTATACAGCTGCACCTGCGAATGCTGGTCGGTAACGCCGAGCGATTTGACGGGCGTCTGCCCCACGTTGCAGGGCTTGCCGTCCAGCGTTACGTTTTTGCCGAGGCTCTCCGCCCAAAGCTGGCAATACCAATCCGCCATAAGTTTCAGGCTGTCGGCATAGGGCATCATGACGCCTACGTTTTTGCCGCGCTTCATCGCCATGACCTGCAAAACGGCGCAGGCGAGCGCGGGATTTTTCGCTACGGAAGGTTTATTGCAGACGCCGTCCATATACGCGGCGCCCGCGAGCATCGCCTTTATATCCAATCCCAAGACCGCCGCGGGCAAAAGCCCCACGGGGCAGAGTTCGGAAAACCTTCCGCCCACGCCGTCGGGGATATAGAAAGTTTTATAGCTGTTCTGCTTTGCAAGTTTGATAAGGTTGCCCTTTACCTGGTCGGTGGTGGCGATGATGTTTTCGTTTGCCTTGTCGCCGAGTTTCTTTTTGAGGATGTCGTTGATGATGAGGTACTGCGTCATCGTTTCGCTCGTCGCGCCCGATTTGGTGATGACGTTGAAGCAGGTCTTTTCCGGCTCGATGACGTCCAAAAGCGCCGCCATGCGCTCGGGATCCACGTTGTCCTCGACGTAAAATTTAGGACCGCGCCTCTTGGACGGCGCGAGGTCGTTGTAATGCAGATGACAAAGCGCATTGAACACCGCTATCGGCCCGAGCGCGCTCCCGCCGATGCCGAGCACCACGAAATATTTGAACTTGCGGCGCACTTCTTTGGCGGTGGCGATGATGTCTTCCACGATCTCTTTCTGATTGTACGGAAGTTCCGTCCAACCCATCATGCCCTTGCCGCGGTTTTCCGCAACGTAATCGAACGCGTCCGCCGCCGCTTCCTTTTCGCGCGCGAGATCCGCGTCCGTAAAGCCGTCCTGCCCAACAAACTTTTTCATCATGTTGTTGTAGTCGACGCTCACGCGCATGGAATTGCGCCAATCCTTATTCCTGTAATTCATACCGAAAAAAACCTCCGTTTCTGATCGATTTTGCGCGGCTCCCCGCCGCTTTATTCAATTGTAAAGCAAAAAAACGCGTCTGTCAACGGTTCGGCGGAAAAAAGGCGGATTTTTTCGGATTTCGGGCAATTTGCCCTTAAAACATGGTCAAAACGCAGGAAATCAACAGCGAACCCGCTGTGCCCGAAAGCGCATTCGCGGCAGCGGTATACGCGAGCAGGCTTTTGTTATACGCCCTTCCGCAAAAGTTCAGCTTATCTTATAAATTATTTCGTCGATATAGTCGCACGCGGCTTTCAGCTCTCTGTAATCGCCGTAGTCGTTCGCGTACACTTCGATGATCGCAGCCCCGTCGAACCCCGCGTCTTTCAGGCGGCGGAAACACTCTTCAAAGTCGAATATCCCCTTTCCGGGCAGGCATATTTTGCCGCGCTCGGTCACGTCGGAAAGATGAACGTGCGAAATGCTCCCCTCCATATCTTTCAGGTACATTTGGTACGGGTAGCAGGAAAGGCGCGCCTGTTTCACGTCAAAAACGCCGAGAAGGTCAGGGCAGTGCGCTTTCAAAGCGCGGAAAATGCCAGGCTCGTTGTAAAGCGCCCAATGCACGTTTTCGAGGCAAAGTTTTACCCCGTGCGCCGCGCAGCAGCCGCTTATTTCGCGGAGGCTCGCACCCATTTTGCCGAAATCGGGCAGGGAAGAATTTTTTTTCAGACGGGTGATGCCGTGAAAGGTGTACCGCTCCGCCCCGAAAACGTGCGCAGACGCCATCGCACCGTCCAATATTTTGAAGGCGTCCGCCTTCGCGCGCGGGTGCGCGCCGAACAGCTGCGGTTCGAACTGCGTGTTCAGAAGGTGCACGGAATTGACTTGCACTGCCCCCTTGCGCGATGCGAGCAGCCGCGCAAATTCTTGGGTATATTCGGACAGGGTGGTCAAAAACACTTCCGTGCACTTTATGCCCAAGCCGTCCAACACGGTGAGCGCGTCCTCGTTGTACTCGCGCAAAAAGAGCGACGCCGTGGAAACTCCGCTGATCATATCATCACCTCAATAAAAGCGCCCGATAAGCTCGTCTGCTGCGCCCTTCATCAAATCGTGCTCATGGTAGAGCGTCATGATGGTGAAGCGGTCGCGTATTTTATAACAATTAAAGAGCATGTCGCGCATCGTGTCCTTTGCAATGCCCAGCTCGGAAAACCTCGTCGGGCAGCCGAAAGCCGACAACACGGCAGCAACGCTTTCGGGCGAAGGCAACCCCGCCGCAAGCTCTGCGACGGTCTCCTTCCCCTCGAAGTCTTCGGGTATGTCCTTGATCCGCCCGTACATGGCGAGGGAAACGAGGGTGCCAAGCCCCACCTTTACCCCGTGCAGGGGGATCCGCTCCCCGCGGCGCAGAAAGTCCATCTCCAAAAAGTGCGACATGTGATGTTCCGCGCCGCTTGCGGGACGCGAACTGCCTGCAATGACCATCGCAAAGCCGGAGATGAGAAGGGCGCGCATCAGGGCGTCTATCCCCTCTTTACCGCATTTTTGAATGCTCTCCATATTCTCGACGCACTTGCCGAGCGCGCCGCGCATGAGCGACGCCGCCTCTTCGCTGTAAGCCTCTCCCTTCAAAAGGTGCGCCATTTTCCAATCGGTCAAACAGCAGTATTTTGCGAGTATGTCGCCCACGCCCGCGCCCGTCATCAGCCGCGGCGCGGCGCACAAAACGTCGAGGTCGATCAGAATTTCTGATACCGTCTGCGCGTTTTCGGTAATTTTAAATCCCTTTTTGATGAGGGGCGTAACGCCCGAAGTAAACCCGTCCATGCTGGCGGCTGTCGCAAACACGCCGCACCTTTTGCCTGCAAGAGAGCCCGTATACTTCGCTATGTCGTTGAGCGTGCCCGCGCCGACGGCGAGGATGTGATCGTACCCTTTCAGCTTTTCCGAAACGAGCGCGCACGTCTTTTCGTCCGCCACGGGCTCCCTTTCGGGAATGACGAGCAAGTCTGCCTCCTGCCCCCGCGCGGCGAGCGCCTCTGCAAGCGGCTTTGCATATATTTTTGTGTTTTCGTCTGCAAGAAGGAGCAGCCTCATTCCGCGCACACTGCTGCGGAATGCGGGATAAAACGCCTCTCCCGCATACTCGGCGCCGATGCCGAACTTTTTTGCCAAAGCGACAATATCTTCATGATCTTTCATATAAAAAATTGTATCACAAAACCGCCGTGCCGTCAACAGGTTGGCGCCCTCTGCCGTTGACACGCCCGCCTCCGCGTGCTATAATAAAAGAAAAAAGGAGAAGTCCATGGCGCTCGTCCCCTATACGCATAAAGTACAATATTACGAAACGGACACGATGAAGATCGTGCATCACTCCAACTATATCCGTTGGTTCGAAGAGGCGCGGGTAGATATGCTCGAACAGATGGGCATCGGCTACGACGTAATGGAAAAAGCGGGCATTTTAAGCCCCGTGCTTTCGGTCAGATGCGAATACAAGTCGATGACGCGCTTTCCCGAACAGGTGAACATAACCGTGCGTTTGGTGCGGTATACGGGCGTAAAATTCGAGATCGCCTACGAAATACGCGGCGCCGAAGACGGTACGCTGCGCGCCGCGGGCGAAAGCGCGCACTGCTTTATCGACGGGGGCGGAAAGCCCATTTCCCTTCGCCGCCGCTTTCCCGAATGGGACAAGGTATTCCTCTCTTATGCGGAAAACACGGCTCACCCTCAGCCCGATCGCTCTTAAACAAAAAACTCCGCGCCCGTGCTTATTGCGCGGGCGCGGATCTTTACCGCATATTTAATCCTCTCATGATGTTTTTACTTTTTACGGCATCCTTTGATCAGCGGAATCAGTTTCAGGCACGCGCCCGCAACAAAACACACTGCCGAAGCGATGATGCACGCGATGCAACCGCCGTAAAGCCTCCCCACAACAGAATTTTGCCCCCGTCATCGGCGCAGACCGCATCGTCGTACCAGTTCGGCGGGGCATCGCTTTCGCTATATCCGATGTCTATCGCCCGCAGTATCACTTCCGTAAAGTTATCCGTGCCGACCTCGTTTTTATGCTTTTGCAGATATCCTTCGGCAAGCATGGGCTTCAGTTTTTTTTCTGACATTGCGATTTCCTTTTGCCTCACCTCCTCCTTCGTAAAACAGCGGTCGGTGTGTATCGTTAAACTTTCTTCCGTAGCTTCACATGCAAAATAAACGTTAAACAGATAAACGCTGCTCAATCTTTTCAGTTCTTCCGTCGCCTTTGCAACCGTAGGGTGTTTGCGCATATCCTTCAATTCATTTAAAATATAGCAAAAATCAAAAAAATTTCCCGCATGCGTTACCCCTGTACGGTATCCGTAAATAATACGCTCCAAAAGATCCTTCGATGATTCAGAAAGCTCTTCATACCATTGCGGCAGAGCGTTCAGTTCCTTTATACTTTTCGTTCTGTCTTTCAGCAATGTATCCAGGCTTATCTCCATAATGTCGGATAACGCGGCAAGCTTTTCCACCGACGGATATTTTTCCCCTTTGATCCAGCCGTACACCGAACGCCTGCTTACAGGTTCGCTGCCCGGAATCCTGTTTTGCAGTCCGTCGCAAAGATCCTCTATCGCCTCACCCATCGTACGATATCCTTTCCGTATTTTTAATTCATCGAGATACTTTTTTAAATGTTCCCCAAATATTGCGCAACTCATTTATATTTGCCCCTTCGCTATATTAATTTTAAATACAGTGTAGCATTTTATTTTTACATTTTCAAGGACTTACGTTACACAAACAAAAATTTTTTATGCACCGAAAATGCACAATAAAAAGCCGGGGCTTCGGTTGCAAAACAATCCGCCTTGTGCTATAATCATATGCGATAACGTTTCGCTCATTTTACGGAGGGCAATCATGTTCAAACTTATACCTACTCTGAAAGATTATATTTGGGGCGGCCGCAAGCTCGAAGGGCTTTACGGACGCAACAACGGCGGCAGCAAGATCAGCGAAAGCTGGGAAGTTTCCGTTCATCCCGACGGGCCGAGCAAATTGGAAAACGGCGGCACGCTCGCGCAATATCTATCTGACCGCCCCGAGGCGGTTTCCCCGAAAGGCGGCGCTCTGCCCGTTCTCATCAAATACATAGACGCGGCGGACAACCTTTCCGTGCAGGTACACCCCGGCGACGAATATGCCCGCAAATATGAAAACGACAACGGCAAAACGGAAATGTGGTACATCGTGCAGGCGGACGAGGGCGCGGGCATCTACTGCGGTTTCCGCGAAGATACCGACAAAGCCCTGTTCAAACAAAAAGTTGCGGACGGCACGGTGGAAGAGCTTCTGAACTTTATCCCCGTGAAGGCGGGCGACTGTTACCTCATCGAGGCGGGCACGGTGCACGCCATCGGCGCGGGGTGCGTCATCTGCGAAGT
>CALVST010000021.1 GCA_944359365.1 uncultured Clostridia bacterium | reverse complement strand
GTAAAACTCTCTCCCGAACTATCCGGGCTTTGCCTCGAAGAATGGGATATGGTTGCATTCCGCAATTTGGGCGCGCGGCAGGCGGAAAACCTTTCCTTTGCGCCGGGTCAGATGCGCGTGTTCCGTTTGACGGAAAAACCTGCGGCCGCCGCAGGCAGGGCTTATTCCAAAAAACTTGAACTGCCCGAAAAAATGGACTATAAATTGAGTGAGCCGAACGTGCTCGTGCTCGATAAAGCGGCTTGTACCCTCGACGGCAAGCCGTGGGAGAAAGGGAAGTTACAGGACGTGCTGCTGCTCGACAGGGATCTTCGCGAGCATTTTTCCCTAACGCCGCGCGGCGGGGAGATGGTACAGCCGTGGTTCGTCGAAAAGTACGGGCAGAAGGATGCCGTTCTCGGTAGGTTGAAAATAGAATATACGTTCACGTCGGAGATCGAATGCGACGTATTGGTCGCCGCGGAATATGAGAGCATTTTCTTCAACGGTGAGCCTGCGCCGCGCACGGAGGGGCGCTGGGTGGACGGTTGTTTCCGCCTGTTCCGTGCGCACGTTGTTCGCGGCAGGAATACAGTATCGGCAGACTTGAACTTCCGCCGCGGCGAAAACCTCGAAGCGGTTTACATTCTTGGAAATTTCGGTGTGACGTTGCCCGATAAACTCGTGCCGCTGCCCGAAAAACTTTCCCCGCACGATGTTGGAGTGCAGGGATTGCCCTTTTACGGCGGCGCGGTATCTTTCCATACAGGTATAATGCAGAAGCGCGTGTGTGTCCGAGCGAAAGAATTGCATGGGGCGACCCTGCACGTGGAAGGAGGAGAAAAAGAAGAGATCATCGCGTTTGCGCCCTGCGAAGCGGATATGCTGCTGCGAAGCGAACTTGTGCTGACGGTGTATTTCACGCGGCGCAACACTTTCGGGCCGCATCACCTTATACCGCAACCGCAGCGCTCATACGGGCCGTTCTCTTGGATAAGCGAAGGGGAAAAGCGCACGGAGGATTACATACTTGTAGAACAGGGCTTCAAGCCCGAAGTATATGCGGCAGAATAATGCTTGCCGTGAGGCGTGCTTTTGCCCGAAAAAAACAAAAGCACGACGGAACATTTTTACAAGCAAAGGCGGTTGCCGATACACAACGGAGTAGGTTATGATCAGAAAGAACGGGGCGATTTTCTGTTTGGAAACGCCGCATACCACGCTCGCGATCAAAGCGGATACGGCAGAATATCTCTATTACGGTAAAAAATTGGTGAGCGCGGGCAATTTTGAGTCTTGCCGCGGTTTGCCATGCAAACTGCTGTCGCAATTCGGTCAGGACGATTATACCGAACCGAGTATCCTGCTGGAAAACGCAGACGGCGGCATTTCGACGGCGTTTACATTTTCAAAAAGTAAAATACTGAAAGAAAAGCCGCAAATTCCCGGTTTGCCTTCCTCCTACGGGAAGGGAAAAACGCTTGAACTCAAATATGTCGATGAGCCGACAAAGGTGGCTCTGTATATTTATTATACCGTATTTGAAGACAACGACGTGATCGCCGTTTCTTCCAAACTCTTTAACGCATCCGAAAAAGAACTGCATATCCGGCGGCTTGCGAGCTTGCAGCTCGATCTATTGGGGGATTATTCCGTCGTTACGTTTGAAGGCGCTTTTGCGCGGGAGTGGCAAAAGGTTTCCCGCACGCTCAATAAGGGCGTGTTTTACATCGATTCCAAAAACGGCGCGTCATCGCACAACCGCAATCCGTTTGTCATGGCAAAGGGGCAGGACGGCGTGTATGCCTTTAACCTCGTATACAGCGGCAACCATAAAGAGATATTCGAAGCGTGTGAGTCCGGCAAGACGAGGGTGCTTACCGGTATCAACGACTTTATGTTCCGCTGGACGCTCGCGCCGGGCGAACAGTTCGACGCGCCCGAAGCCGTAATGTGTTTTGCGCCCGACGAGGACGGCGTATCTTCCCAAATGCATGCGTTTATCGGAGAACATATCGTGCGCGGCAAGTGGAAAAAGAAGGAACGCCCCGTTCTTGTCAACAATTGGGAAGGTACGCATTTTGACTTCAACGAGGAGAAGCTCCTCGGTATCGCCCGCGCTGCGAAAAAGGCGGGCGTCGAACTTTTCGTTCTCGATGACGGCTGGTTCGGCAACCGTTGCGACGAGCACAGGGCGTTGGGGGATTGGTACGACAACATTGAAAAGACGGGCGGCGGGTTAAAGCACCTTGCCGACAAGATCCGCGAAATTGGATTGGACTTCGGAATTTGGGTGGAACCGGAAATGATCAGTGAAGACAGCGATCTTTTCCGCAAACATCCCGAATTTGCGATGCGGGTGCCGGGAAGAGAGCCGACGCGCCTTCGCTGGCAGCTTTGCCTGAACCTTGCGGACGAAAAAGTGCAAAACTATGTTGTGCGGGTTATATCGGACGTCATCGCAAGGAGCGGCGCAACTTATGTGAAATGGGATTACAACCGCACATTGACCGATCCGTTCGGCAAGGGGATCCCGCAGGGCGAATATTTCCACCGCTATATGCTCGGCTATTATCGCATTGTTTCCCGCATCACGGAAAAATTCCCCGACGTATTGTTTGAAGGCTGCGCTGGCGGAGGGGGACGTTTTGATTTGGGCAACCTATGTTATTTTCAGCAATATTGGACAAGCGACGATACCGACGCCCGCAAGCGCCTGAAAATTCAGGACGGCACTTCTTACGGGTATCCGCAGGCAACGATGGGCGCGCACGTTTCCGCCTGCCCCAATTATCATACGGGCGACAGCAATCCGTTGGAAACCCGCTTCAATATCGCCTGCGGCGGTGTGCTCGGTTACGAAATGGATATGACGAAGTTATCCGTCGAAGAAACGGAAGTAATAACCCGTCAGATCGAATTTTATAAAGAATACCGTAAAGTTCTGCAATTCGGCGATTTTTACCGTTTGGGCAACGCTTTCGGCGGAAACGTCGCCGGATTCATGTCCGTATCCAAAGACAAAGGTACGGCGGTCGCCGTAGTTACCGTTTACGAGCAAATTTTCGGCGGGCCTGCACCGGCGGTAAAATTCAAGGGGCTCGATCCTTCGTCTGTTTACGAGGTGAAAGCGAGGGAGCAGGCAAATTATAAAAAGGCGCCGTGCTTTACGGCGGGCGGCGGTTTTTTGATGCAGGGCAACGTCTTTTTAAGCGATATTTATGAAGATACACAGCGCCGTGAAAACAGCGGGTGTTTATATTCGAGAATGTTTCTTATTACAAAAGTCAAAAAGGAGTATAGTTGAAAATGCGTTTTGATCGATCGATATTTGAAAACAGGCATTCGGCAGGCCGTCCGTTTTTGGCGGCGCACAGGGGAGTGAGCGGGGCGAATATCCCGTGCGACACATTGCTTTCTTATAAAATTGCCGTTATGCAGGGTGCAGACGTAGTGGAATTGGACGTTTCCAAAAGCAAAGACGGAAAGTTTTTCGTTTTTCATCCGGGTATGGAGCCGGTGTTTTTAAAGTGCGGCAAGTACATTTCGGAAATGACTGCGGAAGAAGTGGCGCGATTGACCATCGTAAATTGCGACGATACGCCTACAAGTTATCATATCCCTACATTGCAGGAAGCATTTGCGCTGTTGAAAGATAAAGTTTATATCAACGTGGATAAATTTTGGACGGATATTGCGGGCATTTCCGAAGAGATCCGTCGTGCAGGCGTCGAAAAACAGGTCATCGTAAAAACCCGTGTGGAAGAAAATACGGTTGCGCAACTGGAAAAGTTTGCGCCCGATCTCATGTTTATGGCGATCGTGGGCAGGGAAGATCGCGGGGCGACGGATATGCTCTTAAAGAGCAACGTCAAATATATCGGAAACGAAATTCTTTTTTCGACGGAAGAGGACGGCGTTGTACAGGACGATTATATCCGCTATCTGCACGAAAACGGTCTGCTCGTGTGGGTGAACCCGATCGTCTATGATGAGCGGGATGTCATTTCTGCGGGGCATACAGACGATGCCGCTTTTTCGCGCGGAACGGATTACGGTTGGGGGTGGCTGATCGATAAGGGGGCAGACATTTTGCAGACGGATTGGCTCTTGCCTTTAAGGGAATATATCCGTAACAGAAAATAGAAGATAATCTCGGCATATGCGAGGATATGTTTTATTTGGGTTTGATTATACATGACGCATAAGCATCCTATACAGAAAAACAGAAACCGAAAAAACGGTTTCTGTTTCATATCGAGTCGGTTAACTTTTATATTGCCCAGCGCGGTTTTGTCTTGCGGCGCGTTTTCAGCGGCCGAGTAATTCGCTCGGTGTTTTTTGGTGTATGCGCAGGAAGTGACGGTGAAAAGTGGTCATCGATTCGAATCCGCAGTCAAAAGCAAGATTTGCATAATTGACACTGTTCGATTGTTTAGCCTTTTCTAAGAAATTGCGTATTCGTACTCCGTTGATATAGTTGTTTAGGTTTTCACCGATATAGGTGTTAAAGAGGTGCGAAAAATAGTATTTATTATAGCCGAAATGCGCGGCGAGCGAATCGAGGGTGACGGGCTCGGAAAAGTGCTCATCAATAAAATCAAGCGCTTTGATCACGACGGAGAGATTTGGAGTAGGCGTGAAAGGATAAAGTTCGTAATGGTCGAGCAATGAGCCGACGAGCATGTCAATGCAGCCTTTCAGAACCAAAAAAGAGGGCTTTTGCATGATTCGCTGCATGCGAAGAAACAAGGAGAACAGGGTGCGGTTAAACGAGTGATCTTTTAGCAACGGCGCGAAAGTTTTCTTTTCCAATGCAGCGGCGAAATCGTTTGTATAGGCAGCTTTTATGATCAGTACAAATTTCGCATATGCGGTGGCAGGGGCGATAGCGTGCGCGGCGCAGCGTTGCACGAAAATGATCTCGTTTTTTTCGGCATTGAAAGTTTTATCGTCCACAGTACAACGCGCGCAGCCGTCCGTGATGTATATTATTTCAATACAGCGATGAAAATGCAATGGAGCCGATTGATTTTCGTCGTAGAAGAAACGAGGTTTATCGGATTGGTCGTGAATGGCTTCGTAAAAGACATGTGTTTTCATAAGATATAAATATTTGAAAAGATTTTCTGAAAAAATAGGTGGAAATTCGCAACTCTTAGTGTTATTATATCATTGGTGGACAGAGATGTCAACAAATAACGAACTTTTTTAAAATGTTGGCGTTATGATATTTTATCAAAACCGATTTGGAACGGAGGCTGGCATTTTTTAATTTTGTAAATTTCGGCAAAACCATATGGTTTTTTGTTTTGCTCTTACGAAGCAAAACAAAAAACTCTTAAAAAGCTAAAAACAAAAGAATGTGCGGGGGGGGGGTAAACGTGAAAAAGGGAGACGTTGAATTGACAAAAGACATGGAATGGACTGCCGTGGCGGTATTTTTATAAGCCAGGGCAGTTAATATATATTCAATAAAAAGGAGCGGAATTAAAATGAAAGTAAAAAGATTACTTGCGGTACTGATGTGTTGCTTAATAGCATGCACAATGGTTGCTTGCGGAGGCGGGACAGGCGACGATCCGATCGATCCGACCAAAACGCAACTGTACATATCCAACTACGACGGAGGATTCGGAGACGAATGGCTCAGGGCTTTAGCGGATCGTTTTGAGGAACTGCATAAAGACGATAGATTGGAAGAGGGGAAAACGGGGATCCAGGTTCGGTTAGTCAACGCGAAAAAGCAGGGCAACCAGATTTTGGACGAAATGCTCACGTCGACGGCCGAAGTGTTTTTTACGGAAGGCTTGCCGTACCGTGACGGTGCGTTGCAGGATTACTTTTTAGATATTACCGATGCGGTCACCACTCCTTTGACGGAATACGGCGAAACGGATAGTATCGAAAGTAAAATGACCGTGCAGCAACAAAATTGGTTCAAAGTAAACGGCAGATATTATGCTATCCCGCATTATGAGGGGTATTATGGGATGTTTTACGATATCGACACATTTGATACAAAAAATCTCTTTATGACCGATGCCGGCACATTCACGAATTATGCCGGGCGCGGGAAAGGGGCGGACGGGGTTGCCGGCACATACGACGACGGCTTACCTGTAAACATGACACAGTTTTTCAAACTTCTCGACGAGATGAAACGCCAAGGGATGGACGCGATCGGCTGGCCGGGCGCAAATCCGAGGTATATGTCCGATATGCTGGTGAATTATTCAGCCGCATACGAAGGTTACGCTCAGACAATGCTCAACTATACTTTTAAAGGTTCGGCGGAAAACCTGATCACGTTGAGCGGCAGCACGGTGGTTGAGGACGCAGAAGCGCTTCCGATCAATGAGTCCAACGGTTACGAATTGCGACGCCAGGCAGGGAAATATTATGCGCTCGAGTTCGCCGAGCGGATCATAGACGGCAATTATTATTCATCGGGCAGTTTTAACCAGACATCGGATTACCTGGATTCGCAGACCAAATATTTGACAAGCGCATTCGATAACCGTATGAAAGAAATCGGCATTCTTATCGACGGCACTTGGTGGGAGAATGAGGCGAGCGCCATATTCGAGTCTATGGCAAAGCGCTATCCCGGCTCCGGGAAGGGAGAGCGCCGGTTCGGTATCATGCCGTTCCCTATGCCGGACGGCGAGGAGAGCAGAAGTCAGTCGTCAGCCGTGGTAGAACATCTGATGTCTGCCGCATTTATAAATAAGAATATAGCGGATTATAAAAAGGATCTCGCCATCGATTTTATCCGCTTCTGTGCGACGGACGAAAGCCTCGTTGAGTTCACAAAAATCACGAGTGCGCCAAAGGCGTTC
Source organism: uncultured Clostridia bacterium (assembly GCA_944359365.1). Lineage (GTDB taxonomy): Bacteria > Bacillota > Clostridia > Christensenellales > Borkfalkiaceae > Borkfalkia. The sequence continues at coordinate 24,578 of CALVST010000021.1, read as the reverse complement.
CAATACGACCTTACGGATGAGTTATCGGAGCTGACTTATTTCGGGCAGCAGGTTTGGAACTTCAAACAAAATTCCCAAGTGGTATATAAATTTTCGGATACGCCGCTGTACTATATGAATACGAATTATTTCCAAAACAATAACTGGGAGAGCGGCATACAGGCCGTTCCTTCAGTGGCGCTTGAAGAAGGAATGTCGGCGGAAGATTATTTCAAAGGTATGTACAGCACGGCACAAACGAGTTGGTCGAATCTGATCCAATGACGGGGGAGGACAGGCAGTGACTGAAACGGTAAAAAGAGAGCGGATTTGCTTGAAAAAGAAGTATAAAGATCTTATTTTTTATATTTTACTGATCGCGATTCCGCTCGCACAGTTTTGTATATTTTATATATATGTAAACTTCAACTCCGTGCTTTTGGCGTTCAAAAGATTCGATTACGATACAGGTATCTACCGCTACGTCGGGGTTGAGAACTTCGCGCGGGTATTCCGAGATTTTGCGAGCAGCGAATTGGTATCCGCGTCCGTAAAAAACTCATTGATCGCGTATGCCGTGGGGCTGCTGTTCGGCACGGGACTGGCATTGCTGTTCTCGTATTATATCTACAAAAAGTCGTTCGGGCACAAATTTTTTCAGGTCATGCTGTTTTTGCCGAGCATAGTATCGAGCGTGGCAATGGTGATGATGTTCAAATACTTCACTGACCTGGCACTGCCGGAAGTAATAAACAAGATATTTCCGGGAAGCGAGTTTATCGGCTTTTTAAGTGAGGAGAATACAAGATTCGGCACATTGCTGTTTTTCTGTATCTGGTCGGGGTTCGGAAGCAACGTACTTTTATATGTGGGCGCAATGAACGGGATCAACGATTCGATCGTGGAGGCAGCGCACCTGGACGGCTGCGGAACAATGCGTGAATTCATAAGCATTACGTTTCCCATGATCTTTCCGACGTTTACCACGCTTTTTATCGTGAACATTGCGGGCATTGCAACCAACCAAATAAATGCGTATTTGTTCTACGGATTAGACGTGCCACCCAACTGCTATACGCTCGGGTTTTATATGTTCAAAGATTTGGTGACCGGAACTGCAGGTTTGAGCGAATACCCGTATTTGTCCGCGATGGGTTTGGTAATGACGGTCGTCGTCACTCCGATCGTGCTGGTCGTCCGTAAACTGCTCATAAAATTCGGGCCGTCGGCGGAATAGCGAGGTGTGAGATGATAAAAAAGAAAAAAATATCTGTATCGCCTCTGATGATCGTATTGGGCGTCGTGCTGTTGATATATGTGATTTCCCTGATCCTGCCATTTTGTTGGGCGCTCATGTCAAGCGTGAAGGACAGGTTGGATTTTACGCTGAATCCGTTCGGTTTGCCGGAAGAATGGTTGTTCTCCAATTACGGCGACGTATTCAGTAAATTTGCGGTGCCTATCAATAACGATACGGAGAGAATCGGCTTTTTTCAACTCATCGGCAATTCGTTGATTTACGCGTTGGGATGTGCGTTTTTATCGGCACTCACCCCGTGCATTATGGCGTATGCGGTAGCCAAGTTCGACTATAAATTCAGTAAAATTTTATATGGCGTTGTCATATTCACGATGATACTCCCCATAGTCGGCTCTACGCCGTCGTCGATCAACGTGCTGCGTTCTATTGGCTTGTACGATACGTTTTGGGGCGTGTTTTTGCTCAAAACACACTTTTTGGGAACATATTTTTTGGTGTTCCATGCGACATTCAAAAATACGCCTAAAGATTACTCGGAGGCTGCGTATATCGACGGTGGCGGGAATTTTACGGTGCTGTTCCGGATCGTGATCCCGATGATCCGCAATATATTCTTTACCGTTATGTTGTTGCAGTTTGTCGCGTTTTGGAATGATTTCAATACGCCGCTGATTTATATGCCCAATAACCCGACGCTTGCGCTCGGTATTTATGTCATGGATAACCTCAACGATAACAGTTTTACGATTCCCATGCGGCTTGCGAGCTGTATGATCGGGCTGCTGCCGGTACTGGTGTTGTTTTTGGTTTTCCATGAAAGGTTGTTGGGGAAAATATCAATGGGAGGATTAAAAGAATAAATGAAAAGCAAGCAGACAAAAACCGCGCAATGTAGCGGGTTGTCCCCCTATGGCATAGCCATAAGCATTTTGATGTTGTTGTTATGTTTGTGCGTTTGTTTCTCGGTCATTTTTGCGAATGCGGCGAATACTGCTTCGACGCCGGAACTTACACTTACCAATGAATTTAAAACAGAATACGCGCAGGGCGGGCAGCTTACGCTGCCCGAAGGAACGATCTCCGTGGGAGACGACAGCGCAGAAGCGTCCGTACTCGTTAAATATCCGGGCGGCGACATTATTGAAAAAGAACAAATCACGCTCGATCGCTTGGGAAAATACGAGGCGATCTATTCGGCCGAACTGGGCGGAAAGACCTATTCTTTGAGCCGTGAGTTTTACGTTTACGGATCGCTTTACTCGTTTTCGGGCAGGCGTTCCAGCGCCGAATACGTCACCGGTTTTTCCTACGAAAATAACGGAAGCGTTTCTACCGGCTCGGTTTCGGGTCTGAAAGTTTCGCTCGCTATGGGCGAAACGTTCACATTCGAACATGCGATCAACGTGAGCGACGCTACCGCGCTTGACAAACTTTTGTCTATGGTCATTACGCCCGAGGTTCTGGGTGAGCCGGATGTGCAAAGATTCAGCATTATACTTACCGATGTAACAGATGCGTCCAATTATATTACGATCACCGCAAAGATCGACCCCGCTGCCGCGGCGACCGTATCGGGTACGCCGGCGAACAATCAACAGCGCGTTTATGTGGCGGCCGGCGCAAGATTCCAGCCGCTTACGGGCATCGAATTCCAGTACAATCCGCCCATACTGCATGCAGCAAACAATTACGGGGCAATTCAAAATAAATGTTCGTTGTTCGGTACGCTCAATAACGCACCTTTGAGCGAAAACGTGTTTGATCTGCGTTTGGATTATGCGGAGCGCAGTGTACATATTTCCAATGCGAATTATGCGGCGGACGACCGCGTGACCGATCTGGACGATCCGTATTTCTATTCCAATTTGTGGGACGGTTTTGCTTTGGACGAGGCGTACGTTTCGATCAAGGCTGAATCGTATCAAAAAGAGATGTTTAATTTTATCGTTACCGATTTTGTCGGAAGCGATGACTTGACTTCCGAACGTTATGACGATAAAACGGCGCCCGGCATCGAGATCGACACGGGGGAATACGGACAGAACGTTCCGAATGCGGTTATAGGCAAGCCGTATCCTTTGTTCAGCGCTTCGGCATACGATTCGGTAGACGGGGATGTTCCTGTGTCCGTAAACGTGTACAGGAATTATGCGAGCAACAGGATAAACGAGGGCATAACGGACGGATGTTTCGTACCCACGCTAGAAACACGGTATACGATCGAATATTCCGCAAAAGACGCATCGGGCAATGAGGCGGTCGAGAAGATAACGGTTGTCGCGGTGCCCGCCGGGGACGTTCCGATAAATCTTGCCGTGGATAACGACAGGGTGACGGCGGCGTATTACGGGGAACAGATCTCCGTTGCGGATTATACGGTATCGGGCGGCGTAAGTCAGCCGAACGTGACGATTACGGCGTCGTGCGGCAGTGTAAAGGCGGACGTGGAAGACGGCGTGTTTATGGCGACGGCGGAAGGGACGTGGACGGTTTCGTATACGGCAGCCGATTATGCGGGGCAGAGTGTGACCGTGGATTATGAGGTCACGGTAACCAAGAGCAGCGCGGCGGTGTTTACGGAAGAACCCGTATTCCCCAAATATCTTATAGCGGGCGAAGTAAACGAAGTTCCCGAATGTTTCGCATACGACTATATGAACGGCGACGGTATTCCCGTTTCTACCGTGGTGAAATATGTGGATAAGGACGGCGAACACACCGCAGACGGCAGAAGATTTACGCCCAATGTCAATGCTTCGGGTGATTTGGTCACGGTCAAATACGTGGCGACCGTCAACGGCAAAGAGAGTTCTATCTCCGCACAGATCCCCGCATACAAGATCACACAGACCGGTTCGGTTGCCAACGTGTCCGACTATTTCGCTTTGGCAAACGGCGCAACGGCAAGCACGTCGGACACGGGCGCCGTACTGAAAGCGTCAAGTGCGGGCGCGAGGGCGGAGTTTATCAATCCGTTGGTGGCGGGCGCGTTTTCCGTCGAGTTTTCCGTCAATGGCGGGGCGTCTGATATAAAACTGACGTTTACCGATTCGTTGGATGCTTCGCAGCGGGTCAGCATACTTCTTACCAAGAATGGAGCGGCGACCGATGTAATTGCATCTTCGGGCGTTGTGTATCATATTTATTCCGCATCTTACGGCAACGGAACATTTCAGTTTACGTATGACAATCTCGGCAACATTCTTACAGTCGATGCTGTAAATTCGATGCGAGTGCCGTTTACCGTTACGGATCTCGGTGAACCGTTCTCCGGTTTCACGAGCGGTAAAGTCTATCTTTCGTTCGAGTTTGCGGGCGATGCCGCGTCCGAAGTGACGGTAAGTTCGCTCGGCAACCAAAACCTGTCGAAAAGCAGATCCGACTCGGCGCCCCAGCTTTATATGGGGAACGAAACGCCCGTGTATCCGATCGGAAGCATTGTGCATATACAGCCCGCATATGCAGGCGATGTATTCGATCCAACGGTCAATTTCAGTATGACGGTCACAAAATACGGAGAGAGCACGCCGCTGAAAGACGTAAACGGCAAGGAACTGAAAGACGTGGATCCGACATGCGGATACGATATTCTCATGGATGAAGCGGCCTCTTACTATGTAACGTTTTCTTTGTCGGATCAACACGGCAACGCCGTTTCTTCGCGCGGCAGTGGTTACATTATCACGGCGGTGGACGACGTTGCGCCCGTGATAGAGGTATCTGCGCCGGAAGCGGAAGTTTCGGTAGGCGATACGGTGTATATCCATAAAGCGACGGTCACGGACAATATAGACAGCGAGTTGCAGGCGCGGGTGTATCTTGTTTCGGCGTCCGGGATCCTGTATGAGATCGGATCCGCATACGACGGGTTCGTGGCCGACAGAGTCGGCGTGTACACGCTCATGTATGTGGCAACCGATTCGGCGGGCAATACGGCGATCGTAAGTTTTTCCATAACGGCAAAGGAGCAGTAAATTATGAGAAAACATATATCCGTCAAGATCATTTCAATTTTGAGCGCGTTTGTAATGGCAATATTTATGTTTGCCGGCTGCGCGGATAAGGGGAACGGAGAGGGCGGTTCCACAAGCTCGAATCCGTTTACTACTACAACCCGCGGCGACGTGGAAGGCGGCACACATATTTACAACGTCGGTACGACCAATGAAGATTTTATTACGAACGGGAAAACCGAGTATGTCGTCGTGTTACCGGACGATGTGGATTATTACGAGCAGACGGCATTTAATGAGTTCAGTACTTTTATTTCGGAGGCGACGGGCGCGGTTTTTGAAAGCGTGCGCGACAGCGAGCTTACCGACGAACAGATCGCGGGCGACGGCAAGTATATTTCGATAGGCGATACCGCAATATTCAGGGCGGCAAACATCGCGCTCGACAAGTCTGAATTCGGCGACGGCGGTTTCATTATCAAAACGGTGGGTAAAAAAATTATTCTTACCGGCGCGACGCAGTATTCCACGGGAACGCTGTATGCGGTGTATGAACTTTTGCATCAATTGGTGAATTTCGAGGTATATACCGCAGACGTCATCAAGTATGATACCGTTTCCACGATCAAACTGCCGGATTTCGACATCAAAGATATACCCGATTTCCCTTGGCGCGTGGTGAATACGGGCATGACCTGTACCGACACGACTACGGCAAGCCGCATGCGCATGAATTATAACAGAAGCCCGGGTTCCTCGACATTTCAGATGACGCTCGGCGGCGCTACGCACCATACCATGCAGCATTTGATTCCGGCAGACGATTACCGCGAAAGCCATCCGAAGTGGTTTGCGAAGAACGCGCCCGAAAGCGGCGAAATACAGCATTGCTATACCTGCCAAGGCGACGAGGACGAGTTCAATGCTTTTGTGAAGGAAACGGTTAAAAGGTTGAAAGCCGAAACGATCGCGCAGCCAAACGCGAAATTTGCCAATCTCGGTCAGGCGGATATGCCGTACTGGTGCAACTGCGATGAGTGCACAGAGGTAAGGGAAACGTACGGGGCAAATTCGGCGGCAGTCATCTTGTGGCTGAACGAAGTTTCCGAACAATACTATTCCTGGCTGAACGAAGAATACCCCGAACGCGACGTAACGCTTTCCATTTTTGCATATCACGATACGACGGAAGCGCCCGCCGTAAAGGATGCGAACGGAGAGTATCAGGCGGTAAACGGCTTGCATCTCGAAAACGGCGTAACGGTGATGTATGCCCCGATCGAAGCGAACAGAATAGACAGTATGTATTACGATGATACAAACTTGCCTGACAATAACAGCCGCTATACCGAAATACTCAAGGGCTGGCAGGCAGTCGCCGATTCTATAAGCCTGTGGATCTACGGCACGAATTATGCAACGGATGCGTGGATCACGCCGTTCAACGCCTTTAATGCCATTCAGGATAATTATAAGTTTGCCAAAGAGAACAATGTCTATTGGTTCCAGTACCAGCGCAGGAACAGTAACTCCGACAAGAACGGCGTAGGTTTTATGAATCTGGCGGCGTATCTCGATTCCAAATTCGGCTGGAACGTAAACGCCGATTACAACACGCTGGTAAACAATTACTTCAACGCCGTATACGGGCCGGCTGCGCAGACGATGCTCGGATATTTCAATGCTTTGCGCGCACAGTTTGCCGTAATTGAGAACAACGGTTATTTCTCGCGCATGGGCGAAACGAACTATGTGGAGGCGGAGTATTGGCCGGAGCCGCTGCTCAAACAGTACATCGCGATGTGCGATAAAGCGCTTGCTGAAATCGAGCCGCTGCGCGAGAGCGGGGATGCGATGTACGATATTTATAAAGAGCAGATTGTGCTGGAAAGCATCGGGCCTCGCTTTATGCTCATCGAGTTTTACGGGCTGAATTATCATCAGTCTGAATTGTTGGAAATGAAAACCGAATTCAAGTCAGACATTATCGATGTAGGCATCACCCAAACGGCAGAAATTGCAACGGCTACCGTAGGGGAGTTATACAAGAAATGGGGCGTGTAAAAACGGAACAAGGAAGCAGAAAATGCTTTTTGTTAAAAAAATAAATTTGGAGGAATTTTGATGACACGGACTTTTAAGAATGTAGTCGGCGTGTTATGCCTGCTCGCGCTGTTCCTTGTGGCGGCCTTTGCCGTCGCAGGGTGCGCCAAAGACGACGATCCGGGCGGGGAAGAAAACACGCCTGCCCTCGAACTTTCGGCGAGCAGCCTGACGCTCGACCTGTACGAGACGGGCACGATCACCGCCACGGTGACGAATTCGGACGAGCAGGTAACTTTCTCGCTCGACAAGGAAGATGTGGTCACGCTTACGGCAAACGGCAGCACTGCTACGCTTACGCCCAAAAAGGAAGGGGAAGTTACGCTCACCGCGAAAGCGGGAGATCTTTCCCAAACGGCTGCCGTCAAGGTCGAAGACAGCGGCAACCGCCCCGGCATCGTGTTGGCGAACGATTCTGCCACACTGGTGGGCGGGCAGACTTATCCGCTGAATGTTACCGCTAAGTATAAGGGCGCAGAGTTGGACGGGGTTCAATTCAGTTATGAAAGCAGCGACACGGCAGTCGTCACCGTTGACGATACAGGTGTATTGACTGCGGGCGCATATGTAAAAGACGCAAACACCGCCACGATCACCGTCAGCGGATCGTATCTCGGTTTTAACATGGTTCCCGAAACATTTGAGGTTACCGTTACGGAAGACGTTACGATCAACGCGCCTGAAAGCGTGCAGTTGTATACATCCGATCCGCTTAACCAGGGGTTATTGCTTGAAGAAGCGATCACAATTTCCGTATATAAAGACGAAAACGAAGTGACCGATCCGCAGCTTACGATTGCGAGCGAAGACGATTCCGTTGCCAAGTACGAAGACGGCAAGATTACCGCGGTCGGCGCGGGCAAGACGGAAGTTACGGTAAAATATACGAGCACTTCCGGAGAAGATTACACCGCCAAAATCACCGTAGAGGTAACAAAAACCGCTTTGCAGTTTGAAGAAAAGACGATAGATCTCGACCTCTCGGCAAGCACGAATACGCTCGATTTGTCTGCCGTGGGCATGGGGCAGTTGCCGCAAGGTTCTCTTGATTCGGCAAAGGTAACGATCGGCGGCGTCGAGGTGTCCGCAAGCGTTTCTGATGCGACGCTTACATTTACGAGCTTGCAGGGCGTGGCTTCCCGCGAGAATGCGGAAATCGTTCTGGAAACGGATAAACTTACCGTGAAGGGTACGGTCAACGTCGCCAAAGCGATCATTCACAATACAGATGAATTTTTCAGCAAATTCATAAACGCGAATAATCCGGGCGAGGGCGAGTTGGTTTTGTTGGCGGCGAATATTGATTGCACCGGCCGTGCTGTTACGACCGACAGACGAACCGGCGGTAACTTTGCCGGCATATTCGACGGGCGCGGATATACCGTCGCCAACCTCGAAGTAACAAATCAGAACGGTTTGCTGGGCGCGGGAACAAAGACCGGCGTATTAAAGAATGTCGCATTCGTAAATGCGCTCGTCCAAAACGATAACAAGTGCGGCGGTTATCTGGCAAGCAACGGCAACGGGATGACGTTGGAAAACGTATATTGGCAGGGTGTGTCGACGGTCGATGACCGCGCCGCAGAGACGCCGGCTCGCAATACCGACCACGGACTATTGTTCAATTATACAGACGATCCTGCTGGTACTGTTCCCCTCAATTTGAAAAACATAGTCATAATTGCAGAATATACGGGCGAATACGGCAGCGGCAATGTGGGTATTCTGCACAACAGTAAGATCGGAACGGTAGAAAACGTTTACAACGTTTCCAGTATCGACCAGATGTGCCGCCTGACTCCGAGCGATGCCGGCAATTCCTATGCCACGGTTGCGGAGCTTAAAACGGGCGTCGCTTCCGCGCTGTCCGCATTTAAGACGGAGGACGGATGGGATACTTCCTGGGGCTTCCCGATCATGGAGTCCGCGATGGAATATGACGCCTCGGTTCTTACAGCTATGCAGGAGCAGTTTGAAGACAAAGAATACGACCAGGCAGAAGAAACGACCGTAACGCTGCCGAGCAGCGTCGCATACAGCATTGAACTGTCGGGCGACGGGGCAAAATATATCGATGATGAGGCGTTTGCGGAAGGCAAACTCGTGATAGAGGGGCTTACCGCGGGAACGAGCGAGTCTGTCACTATAACGATAACCTCTCTCCTTTCCGGAAAGAGTGAAAGCGCAACGTTTAAGGTAAAGTGCGCGAAAGAGGTCGTGGACTTCACGTTCGTGGGCGATCTCGACCGTTCGGCAAATAGCCAAAAACTCGACTTCGGCAGCGATGAGGATTTTACAGATGCGGAGCTCGCAAACGCGACGGTTACGATCGGAGGTGTGAGCGTAACGGCTACGGGGAGCGGCACGGAACTTACCTTCGGCGATCTGTCCGCCTGTGCCGTAGGCGAAGCGGTCGACATCACGATAGAAACCTCCACCGCAATTTTCAAGGGCAAGATCAACGTTGCCACGGCTTTCATCAAAGATTTCGATACCTTCATGCTGCTCAGAACCAATCATTGGGCAAGCCGCAGCGCTTCGGATGATTCCAAGTACCGCGACGGTTACTATATCGTCACCGAGGATATCGATCTTTCCAAAACGGCGGAGGTTGCCTCTTATGAAGACAACAAGGACACGCTTTCTGCGTCGAATAAAGGATTCAACATTACCGGTTATGACGCATACGGCACTCTGAATTCCTGGCACGGTGTGCTCGACGGAAGAGGACATTACCTCTACAATCTGAGTGTAGGCGGCCGCGGTATGTTCGGTTCGATCGACGATACGAGCGTGATCAAAAACATCGGTTTCAGCATAACGCGCACGGTAAATGCCTGGTGGGGAGCGCTTGCGATCGAGTCCAGAGGCATCATCGATAACTGCTACCTCGTAGTCAATTCACTCAACGCAGGAAATCATAACGGATCGTTTGTAGGCACGCTGGGCGGCAGCGGTAAGATCACAAACTCGATCAGCGTTGTAAAAGAAGCGTGTAACAGCCTTACGGGCTTCACGAGGCACGGCTTGATCGTAGGGTGTGTAACCAGTGCGAGTGCGGTTTTGCAGAACGTATATACGATCAACAGCGGAACCGCCGCAGCGGTCGATGTTCAGTCTGATGGGAAAGCGTCCGTTCTCGATACCGCAAACAGCGTGTACGGCAAATTTGCAAGCATCGCGGCGCTTGTAACGGCAGTAGAAGGTCAGACGGGCGTTGACGGAACGGCAAACCTCGCTTCGTTTGACGGCTTTAACAGCAAATACTGGACGGTTTCCGATACGGGCATTGTTTGGAAGACGGCGGAAACGCAAAGCGCCGCATAAGCGCGAACGGTTTTTATTGCCCGATACCCGAATCTTTCGGGTATCGGGTGACAGAGCCGCAAAAACAGAACGTACATATCGGAGCAAAGGCGGTCGGAAGCGGCTAACTGCAAGCCGCGCGCTTGTGACCGGCGTCGACCGGCGTACCGAAAACGGAAGGCAGAGTATCGTAATCGGCAAAACCGAAAAGGTAGAGATTACTTCTGTTTTCCGTTTTTTTAATGCTGAAATTGATTGGGTTCCCGCAATCGGGAAAAAGAAAACGGGGGGGTATCGGATAATACCTGCTTGTTTCACAAGGGGGTAGTTGGTCATGGCTTCTCCCGCTTATTAAATGCCGATTAAAAAAGACATAGAAAAAAGGTTTATAGAGATGAAAAAAATCAAATTTCCGAAAGGGTTCAAATGGGGCGTGGCTACCAGCGCCGCACAAATCGAAGGCGCTGCTTTGGAGGACGGCAAGGGATTGTCCGTTTGGGATGTGTTTGCAAGAATACCCGGCAAAATACGCAACGGCGATACTCTTGACGTGGCGTGCGACCATTATCATCGGTATAAAGAAGATATTGCCATTGTAAAATCGTTGAATCTGAATGCGTATCGTTTTTCATTTTCGTGGCCGAGAATTTTTCCCGAAGGTAAAGGAAAAGTCAACGAAAAAGGCGTCGATTTTTATGACAGGCTGATCGATGAAATTTTAAGCAGTTCCATTGAACCGAATGCGACATTGTATCATTGGGATCTGCCGCAGGCATTGGAAGATCTCGGAGGCTGGCTGAACAGGGATTGCGCCGATTGGTTCGCGGATTATGCAGAATTCATATTCAAAAAGTTTTCAGACCGTCTGCCGCTGATCTCGACATTGAACGAACCGATCGCTACCTATGTGGGGTATGCAGGGGGCGGCTTTGCACCCGGCAAAAAGTTAGATCGTTTCGGCAAACAGGCTTCGCATAATATTTTATTGGCGCACGGAAAAGCGGTCGAGCGGTTCCGCGCATCGGCAAACAAAAACAGTAAAATCGGGATCGTTGTCGATATTTGGCATAACCATCCCGCAAGGCCGAATGATCCGGAAGACGTTGCGCTCGCTTTAAGAAAGAACGAGGAATCTTATCGGTTTTTCTTGAATCCGATTTTTAAGGGGCGTTATACGGATTATATTTTGAAATTGATGCAAGAAGAAAAAACGATGCCTTATATGGAGGATTCCGACTTCGATCTCATTCACCAAAAGTTGGATTTTTTCGGTTTGAATTGCTACAATCGTACGGTCGTGTCCAAAGACCGCACCGCAATTCAGGAAAGCATAAAAGAAGCGGGCAGCGATATTTTGGATACCGGGATAGAATTTTATCCGAAAGCGATCTACGATGCAATAAAAATATTGTATAACGACTTTAATATCGACGTTCCCATATATATTACGGAAAACGGTACATATAGTTTGACCGAAAAATTGGAAAACGGCCATGTTCACGATGAGCAGCGAATCAAGTATGTGAAAGGCTATTTAACGTATCTGCATAAGGCAATGGAGGAAGGGGCAGACGTCCGCGGTTACTATTTATGGTCTTTGCTTGACAATTTTGAGTGGTCATCCGGCTACGATTACAAATTTGGCATCGTTTACAACGATCGGCAAACCCAGAAACGGACATTAAAAGACAGCGCTTTGTGGTATAGCAATATAGCCAAAAACAATGCATTGGAAGTATAGTTTTTGAAACGGAAAAATTAAGCAGTCAGCGTGCGGCGAAGCAGTTTCGCTGTCTTCGGCAGGTTTGCCGGCATTACGGAAATCCGGATCGGCAATACACCGAGGCTAACGAGTCTTAACGGGATTGTTTGGCGTACGGAAAATACAATGAGGTGAGGTATTAAAATGAAATTCAAATATTTAGGGACAGGGGCGGCGGAAGGCTTTCCCGCCATGTACTGCGGCTGTGCGGCATGCGAGGCAGTGCGCAGGGAAGGCGGCAAAAGCCTGCGCACGCGTTCGCAGGCGATGATCGACAACGATTTTTTGATCGATTTTCCATCCGATTCGTTTGTACACGCAATGCAGTACCGCTTGCGTATGGATACGGTCAAGTATATTTTCGTCACGCATTCGCATCTCGACCATTTCGCTCCCGAAGATGCGACGTTTCGCGGGATGGCCTTTGCGCATAATATACGTGAGCCGCACGTCACCGTGTACGGAAATGCGGCGGTGAAAAGGGTATACGAATGGGCATACGGTGAAATGATCGGCAAAATCAAGGACGGATATTCTTTTGAATTGTTGCAGGCGTATAAGCCCGTTCAGGCAGGGGAGTATACTGTAATACCGTTGCCCGCAAGACATGACCCGAACGAGAATTGTCTCATTTTCGTCATTCAAAAGGGCGGAAAAACGATTTTGTACGGCAACGATACGGGCATGCTCTACGATGAGGTGTTTGACTATCTTAAACAGCAAAAAATCTGTTTCGATATGGTCAGCCTCGATTGTACGGAGGTGGAGAATTTTGTCCCGGACGAAGGCTTTCACATGAATATAGACGGAGACGTGCGCGTGATCAAGCGACTTGCGGAAAACGGGAATGTAAGCGAAAAAACACTTTTCTTCGCCAATCATTTTTCGCATAACGGGGATCCCCGGCAGGAACGGCTTGAGAAACTATTGCGGCCGCACGGTATTGTGCCTGCCTACGACGGTTTGGAAGTGGAGCTTTGAATTTTATAGAATTCATGCAGATTTTGTGAATTATAAGCAGCTTCGGAAAAGGGAAAGTGACGCCCGCATGTGCCCGATATTTGTTTCGGGTATTTTCAGCGCGCCGTCAACATAACGCTCCGTTTGCGCAATGAACTTTGCCGAACATGAACGGCGGAAAGAGAGGATGAAAATGGATTTTGAATTTTGCGGCTTACATTTCAGCGAAAAGAACGGTATTTTATCGGCAGGGGCATTCGGCGAGGCGGACTGCGATATCCCCGTTTCCGATATCAGGATCGCGGGAGAAAACATTTCTACGCAGACGCCGGCAAAACAGCCGTTTGCACCGGAGAGTCGGGCGCTTCGTTTCGTGAAAGAGGAACGGGAAAAAGACAGGCTGACCGTTATGCAGGAAAATGAGTTCTGCCGTACCGAAACGGTGTTCGAGCGGCACGGCGGCGGCGTGAGCGTATGCGTGCAGGTAGAGAACATATCGGGGCGGGAACTCGTTTTGGAAAACGTTGCCGTTTTGAACCTTTCAGGCATTTCGTTTGCCCGACGGGAAAATACATATATCTACCGTTTTTACAACAGCCATCACTGCGAATGCCAGCCGCGGCGCATATCGCTCGATCAGGCGGGGCTGTTCGAAACGGGTCACCGTACCTATAAGAGGATATACGGCTTTAACGCAGGGAGTTGGCCGTGCAAAGAGGAATTGCCGCAGGCGATACTCGAAGACGAAAAAAACCAAAGATTTCTCCTGTTCCAGATCGAATCGTGCGGCGGGTGGTATTGGGAAATAGCGGAAAACAACGGCGGTAAATTGTATTTGACTTTGAGCGGCGGGAATTTTTCGTTCACAAACTGGAAAAAACGGCTCGCGCCCGGAGAAAAATATTCGTCGAGAAAGGTATCGCTTTGTGTCGGCGAAAGTTTGAACGATGTGATCCAAAAGATGACGCTCTATCGCCGCGATACAGCGAAATTCAGCGCGGCAGACAGCGGCCTGCCCGTCATTTTCAACGAGTATATGTACTTTTCGTGGGATTCGCCAGAAGAGGAAAAGACGCGCGCGCTCGTGCCCGTCGCGGCAGAGTGCGGCGCAGACATTTACGTTATAGACTGTGGCTGGCACGACGAAGTGGACGGTACAAAGATCTATCCGTATGTGGGTAAGTGGCGCGAGAGCAAAACGCGGTATCCGCACGGCGTGAAGAATATCACCGATTATATCCGGTCTTTCGGTATGAAAGCGGGGCTTTGGATAGAGCCGGAAGTGGTCGGTTCGCTGAGCGGCGAGGAATACCCGGAAGATGCGTATATCCGCACGAACGGGCAGCGCGTTTTGGTGGCGGGGCGGTATTTCCTCGATTACAGGCACCCCGAAGTGCGCCGTCGCATGAGCAACGCAATCGCGCGCATGGTCGAAGAGTACGGCGCGCAGTATATTAAGGTCGACTGCAATCAGGACTGCGGAGTCGGCACGGAAGTGGAAAGCGATTCGTGCGGGGAAGGCTTGGAACAGACTTCGGAGGCTTTTTGGGAATGGTTGCAGGAACAGCGGGAAAAGTATCCGTCCGTCATCTTTGAAAGCTGCGCGAGCGGCGGTATGCGCACCGATTGGCAGAGCCTTCGGGTAAGTTCCGTCATGTCCGCTTCCGATCAGGTCAATTACGATAAATTCCCGTATATCATCGCTAATATTTTTTCGGCGGCGCTTCCCGAGCAGGCGGCGTTCTGGAGTTATCCCGTCATTGACGGAAGATATGAGGAACCCGCGGGCAGGCCGACGGACAGCGAGGTCGTGATGAATATGGTCAACGCGAGCATGGGCAGGATGCACCTCGCTTCCGACCTTAAAAAGCTGACGGAGCGTCAACGCGCATGGGTGAAGGAAGGCGTCGCGTTTGCGAAGTCGCAAAACGGATTCCGGCGGCGCGCCGTGCCGTTTCTCCCTTTCGGGTTCGCAAAGTTCGGCGATAAAAAGGCGGCAGTGGGGCTTCTTGACGAAAACAAAATGCTGCTTGCCGTTTGGAATTTCGACGAGGAGGAAATTTCAGTTCCTTTAAATGGGTACGGGGCTACGGACTGCTCCGTCGTATATCCGCAGGCTTCGGGCGCGATTGTGGATTTGCGCGGAGAGGCTCTGCACGTTCATATGGATAAAAAGACGGCGGCAATCATAGAGATTAAGTTAAGGCGTTAGAGGTGAAGATTGGAGACGGTGTTGTTGGAATTACGTTATTTGGTTAGCGTGCTGCTGGCGGTGTTTTTGGGTTTTTTGATCGGATATGAAAGGAAACTTCGGTTTAAAGAAGCGGGCATCCGCACGCACACCATCGTGTGCGCGGGGAGCGCGCTCATCATGGTGGTGTCAAAGTACGGCTTCGGCGATTCGATTGAGGCGGATGCCTCCCGCGTGGCGGCGCAGATCGTGTCGGGTATCGGCTTTTTGGGCGCAGGTATCATCATCTACCGCAAACACGAGATCCACGGGCTCACGACAGCCGCGGGCGTATGGGCAACATCGGGCGTAGGCATGGCGGCGGGAGCGGGGTTGTATATTGTGGCAGCGGGGGCGACGGTCATCCTTATTGCCGTGCAATGCCTGTTTCATTTGAACTGCAAACTTTTCCGCACGAAAAAGTATTTTCAGATCAAAATATGTTTCGTGAACGGCGGCGAGGAATGCGGCAAGGTGAAGGAATTGTTTCAGACAGACCGTTTCAATCGCCTTGTCATTGAGCGGAAAGGCCATGAAACAATATACCACGCTACGCTGAACACAGACGAGGAGTATTCTTCCGCCCGTTTGAACGAGATCATGTCGGAAAATCCGTTCATAAAATCGATCGAGAGATGTGATGAAGCATAAATATCAGACAGTGAGTGAATGAGGTGAAAACATATATTGGGATCGATCTCGGGGGCGTATATCAAGTACGGCATACATGGCTGCCCGCGGAATTTAAGGACGCCGTTCCGGATTTTCTCACGGCGTTCGGAATCGGCGATTTTTCCACCCGTAAAGGGCTGAACGCAAAAGACAGAGAGCTTTTGACGGTAGTGATCCTGGCGGCGCTCGGCGGGGCGGAAGTTCAGTTGCGCTCCCATGTAGAAGGGGCGCTCAAAGTCGGCAACACAAAGGAAGAGGTGGTCTGTGCACTTGTACACGCTATGCCTTATATGGGTATGCCGCGCCTGTTCAATGCGCTCAACTGTTCCAAAGAACTGTTATCTGAATAAAATAGAGAGGTAATAAAAATGGATAAGGAATTTGAAAAGAACAATGTGTTCGGTCTCGGCAATGAAAACTCTGCCTATGCGCAGTATTTTATCGGCAAGTCGTATCTGAATCCTCTCACGCCCGCAGGGGTTTCGCCCTTCTTTGCGAACGTTACGTTTGAGCCGGGCTGTCGAAACAACTGGCATATTCACCACGCCACAAAGGGCGGCGGACAGATTTTGCTGTGCGTGGCCGGAAACGGCTGGTATCAGGAGTGGGGCAAGCCTGCGCAGTCGCTCAAACCCGGCGATGTAGTCGTCATTCCGCCCGAGGTCAAACATTGGCACGGAGCCAAAAAAGACGGTTGGTTCTCCCATATCGCCGTAGAAGTTCCCGGTGAAAACACAAGCAATGAATGGCTGGAAGAAGTGACGGACGAGCAGTATAACAAACTGTAACAAAAAGAGGGATCGTCGCTTTCTGCTTCGGTCCCTTTTTGCGTTTATCCGATTGTACTATAAAAGGCGATTGTCATATTAAGGTCTGACCGCTACCGTGAGCGGAGATCCCTTATTAAGGAAGTACGGGCGCTAAAATATTTTCTCACGGAAAGAGTCAATACTGTATTGTGAATTTTTGTATATGAAGGAAAATTGCCGAGTTCGGGCATTTTAATTGACTTAACTTTCCGATTGTGGTATAGTGTTAGCATACTTTTACGGGGATCACGAATGAAGGCGCTTGAAGAAAAAATTATGGCGGAAGGTACCGTACTTCCGGGCAATGTGCTCAAGGTAGGGAGCTTCCTCAATCAGCAGATGGATTCCGATCTCATCATGGAGATCGGCAGAGAGATCGCACGCTTGTACGCGGGCGAAAAAATCACGCGCGTGCTCACGGTGGAGTCCTCGGGGATCGCCATCGCGGTGGCGGCGGGCATCGCTCTGCACGTTCCTTCCGTGTTTGCCAAAAAACACAAGAGCGCCAATATGCCCAAAGAGGTCTTTACCGCGCCCGTTTACTCGTATACGCATAAAGAGACGTACGAGATCGCGGTCGCGAAGGAATATATCGGCAGGGAAGACAACGTTCTTATCGTAGACGATTTTCTCGCCAACGGGAACGCCGTGCGCGGGCTGATGCGCATTATAGAAAAAGCGGGCGCGCGCCTTGCGGGATGCGCCATCGCCATAGAAAAGGGATTTCAGGGCGCCGGAGACGAGCTCCGCGCACAGGGGATCCGTGTGGACTCTCTCGCCATCGTGCAGTCGATGGAAGGCGGCAGAGTCGAATTCCGCGCGCAATAAACGGCGCGGTTTTTTGCTTTCAGGGAATAAATTGCATTTTAATGCAAAAGGAGAACGATATGAAAAAATTGTTGGCTTTGTGTCTCGCCGCGCTGCTTGCGGTGGCAGGCATCAGCGTGTTTGCGGGTTGCTCCGAAGACGACGGTACCGTAAAGGTGGGTTTTATTGCGCTGCATGACAAGAACTCGACTTACGACAAAAACTTTATCGAAGCGATCGAACAGGTGTGTAAGGAGAAAAACGTTACGCTCGATCTGAGAACGGGTATCCCCGAAGACGATGCTTGCTATCAGACCGCGTGCGAACTTGCCGACGACGGCTGCGACGTGATCTTTGCCGATTCCTTTTCGCACGAAAAGTTTGTGGTCAGAGCGGCAAAAGAATATCCCGAAGTACAGTTCTGCCACGCAACGGGCGTTACGGGGCATACGGGCGAGGTCAAAAACTTCCACAACGCGTTCGCGTCCATCTATGAAGGCAGGTATCTTGCGGGCGTTGCGGCAGGCATGAAACTTGCGGAAATGAAAGACAATAATGAGCTGACGGCCGCAAATTACGACAGCGGAGTGCTCGGACAGGGCAACATTAAAATCGGATACGTCGGCGCGTATCCCTATGCGGAGGTCATTTCCGGTTACACGGCTTTCTATCTCGGCGCGAAATCGATCGTAGAAAATCTCATAATGGACGTCGAATTTACCGGTTCCTGGAACGATCAGACGAAGGAAAAGGAAACGGCGACCACGCTTATCACGAACGGTGCGGCGCTCATTTCGCAGCATGCAGACTCTCTCGGGGCGCCTTCCGCCTGCGAAGCGAAGGGGGTTCCCAACGTCGCTTACAACGGGAACACGAGCGAAACCTGCCCGAAAACGTATCTCGTTGCCACGAGGATCAACTGGGTTCCGTATTTCGAATATATGATCGATTGCGTGCTTGAAGGTGAGGAAATAGATTACGACTGGTGCGGCACGCTTGCAACCGGCTCCGTGGTCGTGGAATCGCTCGGGAAAAACGCGGCGGAAGGCACGCAGGCAAAGCTCGACGAGGTCAAGGCGAAGCTGATGAGCGGCGAACTGCATGTGTTCGACTGCTCGAAGTTCACGGTGGGCGGGCAGACAATACCTTCCGCTTTGGCAGATATTGACGGAGATCAAACGGCGGAGACACAGGTTGTCGAGAACGGTATCTACTACGAATCCAAATTCCGTTCCGCTCCTTATTTCACTCTTGAAATAGACGGTATAAACGCGGATACGGATAACTGATCAAAATAGAACCTGACGGCAAGACGGCGAAGAGTCTCTCTCCGCCGCTTGTTGTTTTCGCACAAATTTTTTACGAGGTGCCGAAGTGAACGAAAATCTCGCTCTCGAACTGAAAAACATCAGCAAATATTTCGGCTCGGTCGCTGCAAACAAGGGAATAGATCTTACGCTCTGCAAAGGGGAGATCCTCGCCCTGCTCGGGGAAAACGGCAGCGGCAAAACCACGCTCATGAACATGATCTCGGGTATCTATTATCCCGACGAGGGGCAGATCTTCGTGAACGGGCAGCAGGTAGTCATCTCTTCCCCGCAAGACGCGTTCCGCTGTAAGATCGGCATGGTGCACCAGCACTTCAAGCTCATCGACCTCTTTACCGCCGCGCAGAACATCGTGCTCGGCGTAAAGGGCGGGCGATACGGCCTGAAAAAGATCAACGACGAGGTGCGCGCCATTGCCGAAAGGTACGGCTTCGAGCTGGATCCGAAAAAGAAGATCTACGATATGTCCGTTTCCGAAAAGCAGACGGTGGAGATCATAAAAGTGCTTTACCGCGGCGCGGATATCCTCATTCTCGACGAGCCGACCGCCGTTCTCACCCCGCAGGAGACGGAAAAACTCTTTTCCGTCATGCGCGCGATGAAGGCAGACGGCAAATCCATCATCATCATCACGCATAAACTGCACGAAGTCATGGCGATCTCCGACCGCGTGGCCGTCCTTAGAAAGGGCGAATACATCGGCTGCGTGGATACGGAAAAGACGAATGAATCCGCCCTCACCGAAATGATGGTGGGGCAGAAGGTCGCGCTCAACATCGAGCGCCCCGAAACCAAATTCGACAAGCCGCTTTTGGAGATACGCGATCTCTGCGTTGACAGCGACGAGGGCAGCCGCGCCATAGACGATCTGAGCTTTTTTATCCGCGGCGGAGAGATCCTGGGCGTGGCGGGCATTGCCGGCTGCGGGCAGAGGGAGCTGTGCGAGGCGATCGCGGGGCTGCGCAAGATCGAATCGGGCGGCATTTACCACGAGGGCGAGAGCATCGTGGGGCTTTCTCCCAAGGAGATCTCGCACAAGGGCATTGCGATGAGCTTTATCCCCGAAGACAGGTTGGGCATGGGGCTTGCGCCGTCTTTGTCCATTACCGACAATATGATGCTGAAAAATTATCAGGATCACACCTACGGCATAAAACCGCTCGCAGTAGAGGAAGGGGACAAGTCTTTGAAAGCGAAAATGCGGCGCGCCGTCAATAAAACGGGCGCATGGCTGAACCGCCACTGTATTTTCGTAAACCGCAAAATCGCGCGCGCAGACGCGGAACGCGTCATAAAGGAATTGGATATCGTTACGCCCTCCGCCGAAACGCCCGTAAGGAAACTTTCGGGCGGCAACCTGCAAAAGGTGCTGCTCGGCAGGGAAATTCTGACCGAGCCGAACGTGCTCATCACGGCGTACCCGGTGCGCGGGCTCGACATCAACTCGTCTTATCTCATCTACGATATACTCAACCGTCAAAAAAAGAGCGGCACGGGCGTTCTGTTTATCGGGGAAGACCTCGACGTGATGCTCGCTCTGTGCGACAAGATCATGGTGCTCTGCCACGGCAGGCTCATGGGCGTCGTGCATGCAGAAAAGACGACGAAGGAACAGCTCGGGCTCATGATGGCGGGCGCGCTCGACCTCATGGAAGAAAAGGGCAAGCCGATGGGCATTGCGAAAGATTCTCAGATCGGGGAGGAGCATACATGGGACGCATAAAAGAACCGCTGATTCATATTACCCGTCGGGAAGACATGCCCGTATGGAAAGGGCTGCTTATCCGCGTTGCCGCGATCGTTGTCGCGCTCTGCATCAGCGCGGCGTTCATTTCGGTTGCGTCGCCCCGTTCGCGCGGATTTTTCGATTATTTCGGGTCGCTCTTTTCGGGCGCATTCGGCACCGAGCGGCGCATCTGGATCCTGTTGCAGAACACGGCGCTTCTGCTCGCGGTCGCGGTGGCGCTCGTCGTGGCGTTCAAAATGAAGTTCTGGAACCTCGGCGGCAACGGGCAGATACTCATGGGCTGCCTTGCCTGTGCGATGTGCATGTATTATCTGGGCGGCAAGCTTCCCGATCCCGTCGTATGGCTTTTGATGCTGGTTACGGGCGTCGTCGCCGGGGCGATATGGGCGCTTATTCCCGCAATATTCAAGGCGTTTTTCAATACGAACGAGTCGCTCTTTACCCTCATGATGAATTATATCGCCGTTTGCCTGGTAGCGTTTTTTATCGCTTTGTGGTATCCGAACGGTACGGGCGCGATGCCGCCTTTGGAAGACGCAAACTTTCCCGCATTCGGCAGCGGGCAGATGGGCAGAACGCTTCCCGTTTTGCTCGTAGCGGTGTTGGTTACCGCCGCTATTTACTGTTATCTCCGCTTTCATAAACACGGTTTTGAAATTTCCGTCGTAAGCGACAGCATGAATACGGCAAGATATGCGGGGATCAACGTTAAAAAAGTTATCATTCGCACGATGATCCTTTCGGGAGCGCTGTGCGGGCTGGTGGGCGTATTGCTCGTGGGCTCCGTCAATCACATGGTCAGCACCTCTATGGACGGCAATATGGGCTTTACCGGCATCATGGTCGCGTGGATGGGCAATTTCAACCCGCTCATCATGGCGGCGGTTTCGCTTTTCATCATCTTTCTCTCCCGCGGCATGGCGCAGGTGTGTACCGATTTCGGGTATACCAGCGAGGCGCTTTCCGATACGGTCATCGGCATTATTTACTTTTTCTTTATCGCTTGCGAGTTTTTTATCCGCTATAAAGTGCATATCAACAATAAAAAAATCGCTAACATTTTCCGTCCGAAAAAGAAAAGCGGCGGAAAAGGCCCGGAATCCCGGACAGATTCATCTGAGGAAGAGTCTCAGGAGGTGTCGTTCGAACGGGCAGAAGACGCTGAGAGCATATCTTCGGAACAAGAGCATTGCCCCGCGAACGGGGCGGGCGCTTCGGAAATTTGTATCGACGGGGAGGGAAATTAAATGGACGTTTTTTTCTCAAACGCCATTGAATTCGGCGTCATATTTCTGTTCGGCTGCGTAGGCGAAATACTCACGGAAAAGTCGGGGCATCTCAATCTCGGTATCCCCGGCATCATGTGTGTGGGTGCGGCAGGCGGCTGCTTCGGCGCAAAGCTGTGCATGTCGGGAGCGGATCCGAACGGCTTTCTGACCGTTCTGGTCGCCATTTTGTTTGCCATGATCTTTGCGGGCGCATTGGGCGGCATATACGGTTTTCTGACGGTATCCCTTCGCTGCAATCAGAACGTAACGGGGCTTGCCTGCACCATTTTCGGCGTCGGTTTTACTTCTTTCTTTCTTAATAACATCGTGCTTACGGAAGGGGTGAGCGCAAAACTTGCGCAGGCCGGCCGCAGCTATTTCAACGCGCACATACCGGGCGCGGATTCTCTCGGCTGGTTCGGCACCATCTTTTTACAGCACGGCGTTCTTGTCTATCTCGCGATCGTCATCGCCGTATTGGCGGCGCTCATGCTGCGCTATACCAAAGTCGGCCTGCACCTTCGCGCCGTCGGGGAAAATCCCGCCACGGCGGACGCAGTCGGTATCAACGTTACCCGTTATAAGTATACCTTTATTCTTGCGGGCGCCGCAGTCGCGGGCCTCGGAGGGCTGTGCTATATCATGGGGTATATGAACGGCATTGTCGACGCTACGGTCGACCAGACGATACAAGGCATCGGTTGGCTCTCTATCGCGCTCGTCATCTTTACGATGTGGAAGCCGGCGCTCGCCATCATAGGTTCCATTCTCTTCGGTGCGCTGTATATTTTATCATCGCGCATTACGGGGATTTCGTTTGTGCAGACCAAACTTCTTGAGCTGATTCCGTACGTCGTTACGATCATCGTGCTGATCGCAACGAGCATCGCGGGGCGCAGGGAAACTCAACCGCCCACGAGCCTCGGGCTTTCGTATTTCCGAGAGGACAGATAAGCAAAGATATCTATTAAAAAAGGAACAAGCCCCCGAATGGAAATTCGGGGGCTTTGCTTTAACGGCTGCCCGCATTGCCGAAATAACGGGGCGCGCGTGCTTTGCCGATTTTTTGAGCCGAAAAACTTGCCCTTTGCCGCGAAAAATGTTAAAATATGCTCATGGAAAAAATAGTGGTCGCAAGCGGCAATAAAAACAAGCTCCGCGAAATCGCGGAAATTTTCAAGGGCTATGAAGTCGTGTCTATGCAAGACGCGGGCTTTTCGGAAGAGATCGAAGAGAACGGCAAAACTTTTGAAGAAAACGCGCTCATCAAGGCGCGCGCGGTATGCAATGCGCTGCATCTTCCCGCACTGGCAGACGATTCCGGGCTGTGCGTAGCGGCGCTCGGCGGCGCGCCCGGCGTGTACAGCGCCCGTTATGCGGGCGTACACGGCGACGACGGCGCGAACAATGCGCTTCTTCTGAAAAACCTAGAGGACGTTCCCGAAGAGGATCGAGGGGCGTATTTTGAAAGCTGCGTCGCGCTTGTTTTTCCGGACGGGCAGGAAGTTACCGCTTCGGGAAGGACTTACGGGCACATCCTGTTTGAGGAAGAAGGGAAAAACGGTTTCGGGTACGATCCGCTTTTTTACAGCGACGAGCTGCAAAAGGGGTTCGGCGTCGCATCCGCCGAAGAGAAAAACGCCGTTTCGCACAGGGCTAAGGCGCTTGCCGCGCTTTCCGAAAAAATAAAGGGGATGGGGCTATGAAAACGCTCGTCGTCCTCTCCGACACACACCGCAATACCGCGCCGTTGGATAAAATAGCTGCGGTGCTTGCGGAATGCGATTATATTATCCACCTCGGCGATATGGCGTCGGACGCGAAGGAACTTATGCGCGCTTATCCCGAAAAGACTTACGTCGTCGCGGGAAACAACGACTTTTTCGGCGGGCAGAGCGAATTCGTTCTCGATGTGGAAGGGCGGCGCGTCTTTGCCTGCCACGGGCATCGTTACGGGGTAAAAAGCGGCACGCAAAAGCTCGTGCAGGCGGCAAAGGA
Organism: uncultured Clostridia bacterium; assembly: GCA_944359365.1. Classification (GTDB taxonomy): domain Bacteria; phylum Bacillota; class Clostridia; order Christensenellales; family Borkfalkiaceae; genus Borkfalkia. The sequence continues at coordinate 395 of CALVST010000021.1, read as the reverse complement.
ACGGCTTTGCGACATCGCGCTGTTCGGGCACACGCACGAGGCGTTCGTGGGGGAGGAAGAGGGCGTTCTGCTGATAAATCCCGGGTGCATGACGCGCTTTTCTCCCAAACACACTTATTGTTATCTCGTCATAAACGGTCCGAAGGCGGTACCCACCATCGTGGAAATACGCTGAAAAACGGCGTTTCGCGGCATTTTCGGCATGGCGTGCGGGCAGGGCGCGATCCGTTCAAAAAAATGTAAAAAACAGGGGAAAACGGTTAAAAATCGATTGACAATGCGCCTGCGTTTTTGATATAATCTTTTAGCGTTGTGAATGCGGGTGTAGTTCAATGGTAGAATTCCAGCCTTCCAAGCTGGCTGCGTGGGTCCGATTCCCATCACCCGCTCCAAAA
>CALVST010000020.1 GCA_944359365.1 uncultured Clostridia bacterium | reverse complement strand
GGCGGCTGTATTGCCGTCGATCGTCATCTTCTTCATAGAAAAAATAACCTCCGAATACTATAAATTTTCCTGATTGTAAGCAAACGCGCGTTTTTTCGGCACGTTCACGATTATTATAATTGTTTTTTTGAAAATAGTCAATATAAAAAAAGCAGAATTGTTAAATATTTATAATAGAAAGATGAAAAGCCCGAATGCGGCGTCAAAATCGTTGTGAAATTTTTCCGCATTTGCTATAATATAGAACCATGGAAGCGGTCAAATTCGAAAACGTAAAATTTTCATACCGGGAAGAGGAAGACGAGTTCGCCGTGAACGGCGTAACCCTTTCTATCGAGGAAGGTCAGTTTGTCGCCGTGCTGGGAAGAAACGGCAGCGGCAAGTCTACCCTTGCCAAAATGATAAACGCCCTGCTCGTGCCTACCGAGGGCTCCGTAACCGTTTTCGGGTTGGACGCATCCGATCCCAAAAACACCTTCGAGATCCGCAAGAGCGCGGGCATGGTCTTTCAGAATCCGGACAATCAGACGGTCGCATCTATCGTGGAGGACGACGTCGCGTTCGGTCCCGAAAACATCGGCGTGCCGCGCGAGGAGATCGGCAAGCGCATCGATTTCGCGCTGGACGCGGTTGGGATGCAGGCTTACCGCCACGCCACGCCTTCCCGCCTTTCGGGCGGGCAGAAACAGCGCATCGCCATCGCGGGCGTGCTCGCCGTCATGCCCAAGATCATGATTTTGGACGAATCTACGGCGATGCTCGATCCGAAAGGGCGGCGCGAGGTCATGGACGTCATAAAAAAACTCAATAAAGAGAGGGGGATGACGGTCATCCTCATCACACACTTTATGGACGAAGCGCTCGAGGCGGACAGGGCGATCGTCATGCACCGCGGAGAAGCGGTGATGGACGGCACGCCCGAAGAGATATTTTCCCGCGCGGACGAGCTGGAAACGTATAACCTGACGTTGCCCCGCGCGGCGTACATTTCGAAAAAACTCGCGGAAGGCGGCATGCCCGTAAAGGGCGCCTTCAACGCGGAAGAGCTTGCGGAGGAGATATGCGCATCGTTGCGAAAGATCTGACATACACTTACAACCCGAAATCTCCCTTCGCAACGCAGGCGCTCAAAGGGGCGGATCTCGTCATCGAAGAGGGCGAGTTCTTCGGCATAATCGGTCATACCGGCAGCGGAAAATCCACCTTCGTACAGCATCTGAACGCGCTGATACGCCTTACGGGCGGCTCGCTTACCGTCGGCGATTACGACCTTTCGGATAAAAAATGCAAATTTTTGGAGCTGCGCAGCAAAGTCGGCATGGTCTTTCAGTACCCCGAATACCAGCTCTTTGCCGAAACGGTGGAAAAAGACGTCATGTTCGGGCTGAAAAACTTCTGCAAAGGCATGAGCGAAGAGGAGAAACAAAAGGCGGTGCGCGAGGCGATCGAAACGGTCGACCTCGATTATGAAGACGTGAAAGACAGGTCGCCTTTCGAACTTTCGGGCGGGCAAAAGAGGCGCGCCGCCATCGCGGGCGTCATCGTCACCAAGCCCGAAGTGCTCATCTTAGACGAACCTGCCGCGGGGCTGGATCCGCTCGGCAAGCAGGAAATTATGCAGCTTTTGCACTCCATACACGGCGGATGGTGCAAGACGGTGATCATCGTTTCGCACGATATGGACGAGATCGCGGAAAACTGTACCCGCGCCGCCGTCTTTTCGGAAGGGAAGGTGGTCATGGAAGGCGCGCCCGCCGAAATTTTCAGGCGTTCGGACGAGCTGATCGCCTTGGGGCTCGACATTCCCGTTACGGCAAAATGCGCGCGCATCCTCAAAGAGCGCGGCATAGAGATAGATACCGATTTCACCTGCGACGATTTCATTTCCAAAGTTTTGGCATTGTACGCCCGTTCGGGCGGCGTTTCCAAAGCGGATACGGGCGCCGCACGCGCGGAAAAGGCGGATGCGCAAGGAGGTGCCGGCGATGCTCAATGACGTCACCTTCGGGCAGTATTATCCCGTCAAGTCCTTCGTGCACAACATGGACGCGCGCGCCAAGATCGTGTTCATGATCGCATACATCGTCGCCATATTTTTGGCGAAAAACTTTTTCGGGCTGCTCGCTGTCACCGCGTTCCTCATCTTTGTGGTGCTGCTTTCGCGCGTGCCCTTCGGCAGGGTGCTCCGTTCGGTGAAGATGATCCTTTTCCTCATCATTTTCACCGCGATACTCAATCTTTTTTTCTATTCGGGCGAAAGTTCCTACCAACCGCTCGTGGAGTGGTGGATCATAACCATCACATGGGAATCCATCGTGAACATGGTGTTCCTTGCGCTCAGGCTGTTCCTGCTCGTTATGGGCACCTCCGTGCTGACGCTTACGACGACGCCCGTGGCGCTTACCGACGGCATCGAAAGTCTGCTCACCCCCTTAAAATGGATCAAATTTCCCGTGCACGAGCTTGCGCTCATCATGAGCATCGCGCTCCGTTTCATCCCCACGCTGATGGACGAAACCAACCGCATCGTCGCGGCGCAGAAGGCGAGAGGGGCAGACTTTGAAACGGGCGGGCTGATCAAGCGCGCAAAGGCGGTCGTGCCCATACTCATTCCTCTGCTCGTGAGTGCTTTCCGCAGGGCGGAAGACCTCGGCGACGCGATGGACGCACGCTGTTACAGCGGTGCGAAGGGGCGCACGAAATACAAAAAACTTGTATTTACATGGCGAGATTTGCTCGGGTTGCTTTTCCTCGGCGGGCTGATAACGGGCGTCGTGTTTTTGAATATCTATCTCGGCGGCAAATTTTCCATACTCGGATATTTTTTATAGAATGTCGCAAAACGGAGAGAACGCTGTGTGCATTTCGGGTACAAAACTATGAACATCGCGCTTCTTGTAAGCTATGACGGAACAGAACTCTGCGGCTGGCAGGTGCAAAAAAAGGGAAGGACGGTGCAGGGCGAAATAGAGGGCGCGATCGCGCGGGCTTTTTCGCTCTCCGTGCGCGTGACGGGCAGCGGGCGGACGGACGCGGGCGTGCACGCCGCGGGGCAGGTATGCAATTTCCCTTTTGAAGAAAGCATAAAGATTTCCCCCGAAAAGATCGCCGACGCGCTCAACGTATGCCTGCCGCAGGACGTGCGCGTGCTCAAAAGCGCCGCCGTTCCCGATTCGTTCGATGCCTGCCGCTCGGCAAAGAAAAAAACTTACCGTTACGGCGTATACCTTTCCCGGCGGGAGCATCCGCTTTTGGGGCGGTACGCGGCACGGTACGGGTTCGCGCCCGACATCGTGCGCATGCGCGGATGCGCCGCGCTCTTGGAGGGTGAGCACGATTTTTCCGCCTTTTCGACGACGGGATCCTCCGTGAAAACGTCGGTGCGCACCGTCTATTCGGTTGCCGTCGATGTGCAGACGCGCTTCGGCGTGCCGTGCGTATCCTTCGACGTGTGCGGCAGCGGGTTCCTGTACAACATGGTGCGCATCATGGCAGGCGCCGTACTCGGCGTCGGCGACGGCAGTTTGCCCCTTTCCCGTGTGGAACGGGCGCTGGAGACGGGGAACAGGGATCTTTTAGGCAAAACGATGCCCGCAAACGGGCTGACGCTGCTTTCCGTCGATTACGGCTTTGCACCGTTCGGGGAAAGCGGACAATAACATCGCGCGGCGCCTTTCGGGCGCCCGTGTGCAAAAATGTGCGAACGTAAAGAGGTTTGATATATGGAATTCTTTATTTTGCTGTACGGCTTATACGGGATCATAAATCCCGCTTTGGCGGAATTTAACGGGCTGGCGGGCGCGCAGCGCCTTTCGGTGACATACGTCGGCATTGCGGCGGGCTTTTTCGTGCTCGTGTATGTCTTCCGCGCCTTGGCGCTCTCCAAAATGGCGAAGCGGGCGGGCAAACAAAAACTTGTCTGGTGCGCTTTCGTGCCGTTTGCGAGCACCTATCTTATGGGCGAACTTGCGGGTACCGTCCGCATCGGCAGTCTGAAAATAAAGAGGATCGGGCTGTTCGTCATGATCGGCGAACTTTTGTACACGGTTTCGCTCATCATGGTATGTGTGCCGTTGATCGTGGCGTTTTCCGATTATGGCAGATATTTTACGCCTACGTCTGACGGCATGGAATTGATGTTTACAGGGCTTTCGGATGTTCTCTATTATATGTACCGTTTGGGCAGCATACTCGTGTGGATATTCGAGATCATCTTCATCGTCGTAAGCGTGCCGCTGTATATCGGTCTTTACCGTTGCTATGCGCCCGCGTCGTATATTTGGCTGACCATATTGTGCGTCATCTTCCCTGTGAGTGCGTTTATCCTGTTCGCCTTCCGTAACAGGAACCGCATCGATTACGACGCCTTCATGCGCGCCCGCACGGAAGCGATCCGCCGTCAGCAGCAGATGTATTATGGCAACCCTTATAACAACAATCCCTATAATAATCCTTATAACAACCCTTACGGCGATCCGTATAACAATCCTTACGGAGCGCCTTCTCAGCCGCCGAAAGAGCCTGACGATCCTTTCGGCGAATTTCCGGACGGCGGGAAGGGCCCCGGCGATGATCCGTTCGGTTTCGGCAGCAATAATCCGGACAATTCCGACGATAAAGGGGATGGCGGACAGTCATGACCGCCGTCCGCGAATTTGAAGAGAAAGGGGAGAGCGTATGGATAAAGTAAGGAATGTGGCGGTGCTCATAGATGCGGAAAACGTGCCCGCGCACAGCGCAAAGCAGATCTTTGACGAAGCGTCGAACTACGGGAACGTCATGGTCAAGCGCATCTTTGCGGATTGGTCGAAAACTTCCGTAAAGGGCTGGAAGGACGAAGTCAACCGCTATTCGATGACTGCCGTGCAGCAGTTCGAGGTGCAGCCGCGCAAAAACACCATCGACATCGCACTCATCATACAGGCGCTCATCGTGCTGTTTGAAAAGGATGTAGACGTGTTCTGCATCGCCGCGGGCGACAGCGACTATACCCGCCTCGTCAGAGAGCTGCGCGAACGCAACAAAGTCGTCATCGGCATGGGCGGCAGAAACGTAAATCCCGGGTTTGTGAACGCCTTCAACGAATATATCTATCTCGCGTCCGACGAGAAAGAGAAGGAAAAGAAAAAGAAGGAAAAACCCGGCAAGGCGAAGACGCCCGCGCCCGTACAGAAGGAAGAAAAGCCGGAGATCATCGATCCCACAAAAAAGAAAGACCTTGTGGATATTATCGACAGGCTGATAGACGACAACAACGGCAAGGCTTATTACGCGCAGATCTCTATGGAAATGAAGCAGAAATATTCCGACTTCATCCCGAAAAACTATGGATGCAACTCGTTCAAGGCGCTCATGGAAAAACTTCAGCCCGTCTTGCAAAAGTACGCGCCCGTGACGGGTGCGGACGGTACGACCATGTATCTGACGCGCACGCGCGGCGGAAAAAACGACAGGAGATAGAAATGTCGGAAGCTGATCTTTACAAATTTTTTTCGCGGTACGACGGCGAGGCAGACCTTTCCGATTTTACGCCCGAAGAGCTGGAAATGTATTTGCGCGGCAAGCGCGCGGGCGAAAGCGAAAAACAAAAATATTTTACTTATTATGACGACGTGAAATCCAAGTCGCTCAAAAAGCAGGATTGGTAAGTTATATACCGAAAGCAAAGGAGGGGAGAAGCAGCCCTTCCTTTTATTTTGAAAGGCATGTGAAATGCGCATGAAAATATAAATAGCGCCCTTGAAACGTTTGACATTTGTTAAGCAACACGCTAAAATTGTTAACAATTAAGAACTTAACACGGCAAGGAGAAAGATCATGGATGCAGAGTACTTCACGCAGGAGATTTACAAGGTAGCAAAGCGGATAGGGAATATGAAATTATTCAATCATGTATTCCCGTTCAACAATACGGAGATGCAGATGATGAAAGAGATCATCCGCGTAAAAGAAGAGGGAGGAAGGATCATTTCGAGCGATCTTGCAAAATTGCTCGGGGTAACTCGTTCCGCCGTGTCGCAAATGGTCAACAAGCTGGAAAAGAACAACGTCGTCATGCGCGTTCCCGACGAAAAGGACAGGAAGATCGCCTACATAGAACTGAGCGGCAATGCCCGCGCCGTATACGAGGACGTGAAACAAAAACTTGTCTGCGTCATGAACGAAGTGGTCAAAAAAATGGGCGAAGAAAAGATAAAGAGTTTTATCGAAAACGCGGTGGAGTTTGCGGAGATACTCGACGAAACCATCGAAAAATACGGGCATTTAGGGCTTCCCAAACTCGGCGAGGGACTGTTTGGCGAGTCATCAAATAACCAAGCGTAAGATTTTATCGACAGAAGGAGAATGGAATATGTCTGAGGCAATGCTCAAACTGGAAGGCATCACAAAAGATTACAAAGTCGCAGACTCGTTTGTTCATGCGCTCAAGGGCGTCACGCTCAATTTCAGGCAGAACGAATTCGTCAGTATACTCGGGCAGTCGGGATGCGGCAAAACGACGTTGTTGAACATCATCGGCGGACTGGATCATTATACGGACGGAGATCTCGTCATCAAGGGCGTTTCGACCAAACACTTCAAAGACGCCGATTGGGACGCCTACCGCAACCACAGTATCGGTTTCGTGTTTCAGTCCTACAACCTTATCCCGCATCAAACGGTGTTGGGGAATGTAGAGCTTGCGCTCACACTTTCGGGCGTATCGCCGGCCGAACGCAAAGAACGCGCTACGCGCGCGCTTGAACGGGTAGGTTTGGGCGGCGAACTGAATAAAAAACCCAACCAGCTGTCGGGCGGGCAGATGCAGCGCGTCGCCATTGCGCGCGCGCTCGTCAACGATCCCGAGATCTTGCTCGCCGACGAGCCGACGGGCGCGCTCGATACCGAAACGAGCGTGCAGATCATGGAACTCATCAAAGAGATCGCGGGGGAGCGTCTCGTCATCATGGTCACGCACAACCCCGAGCTTGCAGAGAAGTATTCCACCCGCATCGTGCGCCTTTTGGACGGCAAAGTGGTGGACGATACCTGTCCCTTCGACGGCGAAAAAGATGGGGCGCCGGGCGGTGTGGAAAAGGCGGCGAACGCCGTACAGGATGCCGCGGAGGGCGCGCCTGCCGAAGGCGGTGAAAACAAGGGCGAAAAAGCGAAAAAGCCCAAAAAGAAAAAGACGAGCATGTCTTTTTGGACGGCATTCCTTTTGAGCGGCAGGAACCTTTTGACCAAAAAGGGCAGAACGGCGGTAACTTCCGTCGCGGGCAGTATAGGCATCATCAGCGTGTGCCTCGTGTTGGCGCTTTCCAACGGCTTTTCCTCTTACATAACTAAGACGGAAGAGGATATGCTTTCCTATTACCCGCTGGAGATTACGGAAACGACGCTGGATATGCAGTCTATCATGTCCGGGTTCAGTTCGGCGAACGATATGCCGGACCTCGATCAGTTGGGAGACAAAATTTATGTCAATTCGTTTCTCACAGAGATCGCGCAGGGCATGGCAATGACCAATAATATTTCCGAAGAATATATCACTTATGTCGAAAGCATGCCCGAAGAATATTATAATGCGATCCAGAAAGATTACGGTGAATCGCTGCCGGTCAATATTTACACCGACGTAGTGATACAGCCGTTTGCATTGCAAGGCAATGACACGGAAGTGCCGACAGGTATGTCTCTTTCTTACCTGAAATCGTATTACACTTATATGCTGTCGGCGCAGACTGCAAATCCGCAGTACGCGTCGCTTGCCGGTCTTGTCGATTATCTCGGTAATGTGGTCAGTAAAATGCCGGGCTCGTCTGCGGCGGACAGGGAAGACGGGGATTATCTTTCCTATGTCGATTCGCAGTACGATGTGGTGGCGGGCAGAATGCCTCAAAGCGCAAACGAAGCTGTCATCGTTATCGGCAGCAATAATGATATGACCGATCTGCTTTTGGCGCAGTTGGGATTTATTAGTCAAAAACAGTTTGTCAATTTATTTACGCATACGGAAGAAAATGCGGAAATCGACCTGGATTTCACCGATTTTTTGAACAAGGAATATACTCTCTTCTTCAATGATGCGATCTATACGAGCGGATCGTCGGACGGTTATGCTTTCGATTATGCGGAAACGATGACCGATATTACCGCGCAGGAGGGCGAAGGCGTAAATATCGATGTCGTTGGAGTCCTTCGGTTGCAAGAGGGGTTGACGTATGGTTGCCTGTCGGAAGGCTTGAACATTACAGAAGAGTTGGTCAACGAATTTATAGCGACAAACGTTGGCGAAGATGCGGAAGGCGATCCTGTCTATAAATCGGCGGTTTTGCAATGGATGAATACGGAAGGTGAAGGATACAAGACAGAAAACGGCACGATAACCTATTATGCGCCCGCGAATTTGGTGGGCGGGATACCTGTAGAAGCGATGTGGACGCCGAAGACTTATGCAGATATTTCGGCATGGCAGACTGCACAAAGAGAGATGGGCGGGAATGCGGAGCCCAACGCGATTTATATTTATCCGAAAGATTTTGGCACCAAAGGACAGGTAACGGCTTGGCTGGATGCATGGAACAAAACCCATGATGAGGCAGACCAAGTGCGGTATACCGATACGGTAGGTCTTCTGATGGGTATGGTGCAGACCATTCTCGACGCGATCACTTACGTTCTGGTTGCATTTACGGGCATATCCCTCATCGTATCCACCGTCATGATCGGCGTCATCACCTATGTTTCCGTCGTCGAGCGGACGAAGGAGATCGGCGTTCTCCGGGCGATCGGCGCGAGGAAGAAGGACATCAAGCGCGTATTCAATGCCGAGACGTTCATCGTCGGTCTGTGCGCGGGGCTGTTCGGCGTCGGTGTGGCATATGTTTTGCAGGTCATTATCAATCTTATTCTTACGCCGCTTACAGGCATTTCGGGGCTGGCCGCGCTGCCTGTGCTCGGTGCATTCATAATGGTAGTCATCTCCGTCGTGCTCACCCTCATTTCGGGGCTTATCCCCGCGAGCGCGGCGGCGAAGAAAGATCCCGTCATCGCTCTCCGTACAGAATAAAGAGGCACGGGATTATGTGTTGAAAAGTATGGCGTAAACGAAGACCGCCCCGCGAGGTATCGCGGGGCGGTCTTGCATTATATCGGCGTATTTTTTCGCGTATCTGCGATCGTCAGAATATTCCGAACAAAACGGAAACGAGCACGCCCGCCCCGAAAGCAACGGAGAGGGTAATGATGTCGGAAGTTTTCAGCCTGAAAGAGCGGCGGTACACGACGAAGCAGATGAGCCCGCCGACGAGCAGGAACGCGCCCTCGATAAGGGCGAGCTGCGTGCCGAGGGCGTCGGCGGACAGAGAAGATGCGAGGATGAAAACATACAGCGGCACGAGCACCCTGTAACACCAGAGGGAAGAGGAAAGCTGCCCTCCGTTTTCCGCTTTATGCCTTCGCGCCGTCAGGAACAGCCCCGCGTACGCGCCGGCGCCTTCCGACACCGTCAGAGGGATCGTCCATGCCAACGGAAGCAGGGTGGGCAACGCGTCGGCGCAAATGAGTTCGTTGAAATAATCCGCCGACAGGGAGAGGAGCCCGAACGGGGAAAGCTGCCACACGCTGAACGAACGGGGCAGGTCGAGGCGGGGGAAGTGTACGCTCAAAAAGGCAAAGGGCAGCATCAGGGCGAACGTCCAGCCCGCCATGCAGACCAATCCGTCGCCTACGGAGTTCGCGCGCGTATACAAAAACGAGTAAACGCCGAACAGGAGCGCCCCGAGCGGAAGGGAAACGAGGTAATAGAGCGGATAGCCGTACAGCACGAAATAGTTTTCCCTAAGGAGCACAATGACGAACCCGAGCCAATAGGAGAGGGTATAGGGAACGAATATGAGCATCAGTCCCCCGAGCGTTCTTGCGAGCGTCAGCTTTTCCCTCGTTACGGGAAGGGAATACCAAAGGTCGATGTCCCGCCCCCTCATGCGGTAGGAAAACTGCATGACCGGCACGGCGATACACAACACGGCGAGCACGATGGTGGGGGCGGAGATCAAGGAGTCGTACGGGATATGGGAGAACCCGCCGTTCCCGCCCGGCGAGTAATTTAGACGGAACAGGTCGGATGACATATACACGATGCCGACGATGAGGCAGGCGATCGCCGAAAACACGGCGGCGGGCAGGAGATTGCGTTTCATCTCGTAGCGCAAAAGTTTTGTCATTGCAGATACCCCCTCGTCTTTACTTCGCACAGGAAAAGTTCTTCGAAATCCACGGGTATCTCCTCGATAAAGAGAGGGGAGAGCTTTTCCAGTTGCTTTGCGATCTCGTCCCTGTTTCCCCGCACGATGAATTTTGCCACCCTGCCCGTCGCTTCGAAGGATAAAAGTTCGAAGGGGAAGTCTTCCCGCCTCGCCTCGCGCGGCAGGGCTATCTGGAATTTGCACACCTTTCCGAGCGCGTCCTGAATGTCGCCCGCGTCGGCGATCTGCCCGCCGTCGAGCAGGGCGAACCCGTTGCAGATATCTTCCAGTTCCCGCAAAGAGTGGCTGGAAATGATCGCCGTGCAGCCGAACTCTTCGTTGAGTGCGATCAGCCCGCGCTTGAATTCCAGCCGCGCGAGGGGATCTAGCCCGTCGAACGCCTCGTCGAGCAGAAAATATTTCGGGCGGCAGGCGAGGGCAAGGGCGATGAACAGCTGCCGTTTCATGCCCTTGGAAAAGTTGCGTATCGGCACGTTCCGCTTTATGCCGAACCGCTTTTCGTATTCGGCGAACGCGCCCGCGTCGAAATCGTAAAACGTTTCGTACAGTCCGATAAGTTTTTCCGCGTTCGTATTCGTCGCGTAATAGGGATCGTCGGGAAGAAAAAAGAATTCCCGTTTCTTCTTTTCGTTTTCGAAGATCTCTTCCCCGTCCGCGAGGATCTTCCCTTCGTCCGCGCGCAAAACGCCCGCGATCAGGCGGAGCAGGGTGGATTTTCCCGCGCCGTTGATGCCGACTAGCCCGAACACGCTGCCGCTCGGTATCGAAAGCGAAACGCCACCCAGAACATTCTTTGCCCCGAACGATTTTTTAAGCCCCTTGATCTCTATCATTTTCTCCCTCCGTCCTGCCGTAAATATTTTCTGCCAAAGCAAAAAGCTCTTCCTTAGCAAGCCCCGCGCTTTTCAGCGCGGCGATGCGGTGCTTAGCCTCTTCATATAGCACTTCCCGCCCGCCGCCCGCATGGGCGACGTACGCCCCCTTTTTCGGAAGGGTGCGTATCAGCCCTTGCCGTTCGAGTTCCGCATATGCGCGCTCCACCGTGTTCGGGTTGATGCCCAGCTGCGCCGCGAGCGCGCGGCAGGAGGGCAGTTTTTCCCCCTCCGCAAGCGCGCCCGAAAGGATATAGCGCGTATAATCGTCCACGATCTCTTCGTAAATATTCTTTTTTCCCTTTAATCGTATCAGCATTGCGTTCGTACCCGTATGTTTGTATTGACTGTATTAACTGTATTATCTGTATTAAGTATAACACGAAAGGGCGGCGCTGTCAAGGGGCGGTTCGCAAATTCCCGAAAAATTGTTGACAAACCGCGCGGCGATGTGTTATTATGTTTTCAATAGCAAAACGCTATGACGGGGAGGAGTACCCGCGCAATTCGGCAAAGAGAGGGAGCGGCAGGTGTAAGCTCCCGCGTAAAGGCGCGGCGAAGGTAGCCCCCGAGCGGCGGACCGAAAGGGAAACCCTGAGTAGGCTCCGACGGTTTTTTCTCTCCGTTACAAGAGAACCGGTATCGGCGTGCGGAAGGCGCGTCTGCATCGGGCAGAGAGCGGGGGCTTCCCCGAATTCAGGTGGTAACACGGCAAATCTGCCGCCCTGAACAGCGATCGCTGTTCAGGGCGGTTTTTTCTTAAACTGTCCGCGCACAGGCGCGGACGGAACGGGAGGTTTATCATGAAGATCAAAGGAACGCAGCTGTTTGTAAAAGCGCTCAAAGAAGAGGGCGTGGACACCCTTTTCGCATATCCCGGAGGCATGGCGATCGATATTTTCGACGCGCTGTACGGGGAGACGGCGTTCAACGTCGTACTGCCCCGCCACGAACAGGGGCTGGTGCACGCGGCGGACGGGTACGCGCGCGCCACGGGCAAGACGGGCGTCTGTCTCGTTACGAGCGGCCCGGGAGCTACCAATCTCGTTACGGGCATTGCCACCGCCAATTTCGACAGCGTGCCCCTCGTCTGCTTTACGGGACAGGTGCCGACCAATCTCATCGGCAACGACGCTTTTCAAGAAGTGGACATTGTGGGCATCTGCCGCAGTATCTGCAAATATGCCGTCACGGTGCGCCGCCGCGAAGACCTCGGCCGCATCATAAAAGAGGCGTTTTACATCGCCCGCACGGGAAAGCCCGGGCCGGTCGTCGTGGACTTTCCCAAAGACATACAGAACGCGCTCGGCTCCGACGAGTATCCGCAGGAAGTTTCCATGCGCAGCTATAAACCTTCCGCGGGCGTGCACATGGGGCAGCTGAAAAAGGCGGCGGAGATGCTCTGCTCGGCGAAGCGGCCGCTCCTTCTCATCGGCGGCGGCGTGAACGTGTCGCGCGGGGGAGAGGCGCTTTCTGCCGTGCTCGAAAAGGTGAAAGCTCCCGTGGTGACCACAGTCATGGGCAAAGGGGCGATCCCGACCGACCATCCGCTGTACCTCGGCAACATGGGCATGCACGGCTGCGCCGCGGCAAACACCGCCGTTTCCGAGTGCGATCTTCTCTTTTCGGTCGGCACCCGCTTCAATGACCGCATCACGGGCAAAATAGAGGAGTTTGCAAAGAATGCAAAGATCGTGCACATCGATATAGACGCCGCGTCCATTTCCCGCAATATCGTCGTGGACGTGCCTATCGTGGCGGACGCGAAAGAGGCGCTTTCCAGACTTGCGGAGATACTGCCCCCGCAAAAGCACGACGTTTCGGAGTGGGTGGAAAAGCTGACTTCCATCAAAAAGCAGAGGCCGATCGTTCAGGACGGCGGCGGCTCGCTTACGCCTAAAGACGTGATCGACGAGATCAACCGCCGCTACCGCGACGTCATCGTCACGACGGACGTCGGGCAGAATCAGATGTGGACGACGCAGTTCCTCGAACTCAAGGGAAAAAGCCGCCTCATCACTTCGGGCGGGTTGGGCACGATGGGCTTCGGGCTTCCCGCGGCGATCGGCGCGAAACTCGGCTGCCCCGACATGCCCGTCGTGTGCGTTTCGGGCGACGGCGGCGTGCAGATGAACATACAGGAACTCGCGACGGCGGTCTGTCAGGAAATTCCGCTCACCCTCTGCATACTCAACAATTCCTACCTCGGCAACGTGCGTCAGTGGCAGGAAATGTTTTACGGCGGCAGGTATTCCTGCACCTGCCTGCGCAAGCGCAAGAGCTGCGGCGAGTGGTGCTCTTCGCCGAATGCCGAATGCCCGCCGTACATCCCCGATTTCGTCAAACTTGCCGAAAGCTACGGCTTGCAGGGGATACGCGTCACACGGCGCGAAGATATCTCCGCCGCGTTCGACAGGGCGGAAAGCTGCAAAAACGCGCCCACCGTCATCGAATTCATCATAGACAGGGAGAGCAACGTCCTCCCCATGGTGCCGGGCGGCAACGCGCTTTCGGAAATGGTGACAGAATTTAAAAAGGAGGGCAGATAAATGGACAATACGAGCAGAAAGCGGTGGATATCGCTGTATGTGGAAAACGACGTGGGCGTGCTCGCCAAAATAGCAGGGCTGTTTTCGGGCAAGTCGTACAACTTAAAAAGCCTGACCGTCGGCGAAACGGAAGATCCCACGGTATCGCGCATGACCATCAGCCTGATGGGGGACGACAAGACGTTCGAGCAGATCAAAAAACAGCTCAACCGCAGCGTGGAAGTCATCAAAGTGCTCGACTTTACCGACCTTCCAATTCACAAAAAGGAAATTCTTTTCATCAAAATACACTCGCTCAAAAAGGACGAAATGGAAGAAATATTCCGTTCGGCTGCCGTATTCGGCATCAACATATGCGATTGCGACAGGGCGAGCGTCATTTTGGAGAGCGTGAAAACGGAGTCGGAAAACGACGACGTTCTCAAATATTATAAAAAGTATTACCTTTCCCGCATGGAAGCGGTGCGGGGCGGTTCGGTCGCCGTCGAATCGGTCAGCAAGAGCGAGCGGTAGAGGGGAGTTATGCACAAAATTTATACCTACATCGCGGGCGCGAAGCGCGGTTATTGCGAGGACGCGCTGTATGCCGACGAAAACTGCGCCTTCGTCATCGACGGCGCCACGGGCGTTTCGGGCGAAAAGGTGACGGACTGCGCGACGGACGCCGCATGGTTTTCCGCGGCGCACCGCGCCTATCTTGCGGCCGCGCTCAAAGGGGACGGTGAGATCGCCGAAATCCTCAAAACGGGCGTGCGGGAGGTCGCCGCGCGGTATGCGCGCTTTGACGGGGCGGACAAGGTCAAAGACAAGCCTTCCGCCGTGATCTCCGTCGTGCGCGAGCGGAACGGGTATTTGGAATATTATTCGCTGGGCGACACCGTCGTCGTCATACGCAAAAAGGACGGGGAAGTTTTGCACATCCTCGATACGCGGCTCGTCGAGTTGGACAATATCAATTTCGGCCGCATGAAGGAGATCGCCGCGCGCACGGGCAAGACCCTGCGCGAAGCGTTTGCCGACATACGCCCGTATATTCTCGAAAACCGCGCGAAGATGAACACGCCCGAAGGGTACTGCGCGCTCTCGCACACGGCGGACGGGCTGGATACCGCCATTACGGGCAAGATCCCGCTGTCGGAAGTGCGCGACCTTTTGGTCTTTTCGGACGGGTTTGCGGAAATTTACGACCTGTTCGGGCTGTACCCTTCGCCCGCGGCGCTCATCGCGGACGTTGCGGAAAACGGCATCCTTCCCGCGATGAAAAAACTGCACGCCGCGCAGGATTCCGACCCCGATTGCGAAAAGTTCGTGCGCAACAAACTTCGCGACGATATTTCCGTCGTCTATGCGGAGATCTGAATTGAAAAATAAAAGTCCGCGCGCCCCGCAAAACTGCGGGGCGCGCGGACTTTTGAATGCCTTGCCTTGAATTTATACATTGAAACGGAACAGCACCACGTCGCCGTCTTTCATCACATAGTCTTTGCCTTCGGAGCGAACTTTACCCTTTTCCTTGGCGGCGTTGTAACTGCCGCATTCCAGAAGCGTTTCGTAGTCCACAACTTCCGCGCGGATAAAGCCCTTTTCAAAGTCGGTGTGTATCTTGCCCGCCGCCTGCGGCGCTTTCGTGCCCTTGGCGATCGTCCACGCGCGCGTTTCCTTTTCGCCCGCCGTCAGGTAACTGATGAGCCCCAACAGCGAGTAGGACTTTTTGATGAGGCGGTCAAGCCCGCTCTCTTTTAAGCCCAATTCTTCGAGGAACATCTGCGCCTCGTCTGCGGGGAGTTGAGAGAGTTCTTCCTCCGTTTTCGCGCAGATGACGAGCACTTCCGAACCTTCCTTCGCGGCGAACGCTTCCACCGCCTTTACATAGGGGAGTTCGGCATCGGGCTTGCCCATATCCTTTTCGGATATATTCGCGGCGTAAATGACGGGCTTGGACGTGAGCAGGAACAGATCGCGCATCTGTTCTTTTTCTTCGTCGGAAAGTTCCATCGTGCGCGCGCACTGTTCTTTGCCGAGGTGGTCGAGCACTCTCTGCAAAAATTCCGCCTCGGCGAGGAATTTTTTGTCGCCGCCCTTGGCGGAGTTCTTCGCGCGGTCAAGGCGCTTTTGCACCGTTTCCATGTCGGCGAGGATGAGCTCCAGGTTGATGGTCGTAATATCTCTTACGGGATCGACCGTGTTTTCCACGTGCGTCACGTTTTCGTCGTCGAAGCACCTTACGACGTGTACGATCGCGTCCACTTCGCGGATGTGGGAAAGGAATTTGTTGCCCAGCCCTTCGCCCTTGGACGCGCCCTTTACGAGCCCCGCGATGTCCACGAATTCGATGACGGCAGGGGTGACCTTCTTGCTGTCGTAAAGCGCCGCGAGCTTGTCCAGCCTTTCGTCGGGTACGGCAACGACGCCCACGTTGGGTTCGATGGTGCAGAAAGGATAATTCGCGGCTTCCGCACCCGCGTGCGTGATCGCATTGAAAAGAGTGGATTTTCCCACGTTGGGAAGCCCGACTACGCCTAATTTCATAAAAAGTTCTCCTTCGCGCAAACCTCGCAAGACAGATGCGCTGTTTGACTGCTGTTTTCAAGAAAATCCGCAAGGATGCGGCAACCGTGTTGTGTGAGCAAGCTATATTATAATACAATTTTTCAAATAATCAAAATAAAAGGGCGGGCAAAAGCCGAAAAAGTTGTCAAATGCGTTAAAATGTGCTAAACTTATCGGGATAACGAACGGAGAGGTCTGTATGGATTTCAAAAAACATATCGCCGCCAATATCAAAGCGGGCGATCTTTCTCGGGACGAAATTTATGCCATGCTCGCGCTGCCGCCCAACACGGAAATGGGCGACTTCGCTCTGCCTTGCTTCAAACTCGCAAAGACGATGCGCAAAGCTCCCGCGCTCATCGCGGAAGAGCTGAAAAATGCCTACCCTGCGGACGACAAACTCGTTTCCGAGGTGTCCGCGGTCAACGGGTACCTGAATTTCAAGATAGACCGCGCCTTTTGGGCAAAGGAAACGCTCGGGGAAGTCCTCGAAAAGCGCGACCGCTACGGCGCATCGGACGAGGGAAAGGGCAAGACCGTCTGTATAGACTATTCGTCCGTCAACATCGCAAAACCCTTCCATATCGGGCACCTATCCACGACAGTGCTCGGCAGTGCGCTCTATAAACTGCATAAGTTTTTGGGCTATACGCCCGTCGGCATCAACCACCTCGGCGACTACGGCACGCAGTTCGGCAAACTCATCTCCGCTTACAAGCGCTGGGGCAAAAAAGAGGATATCGAAGAGGGCGGGCTGCGCGCGCTCAACGCGCTGTATGTGCGCTTTCACGAAGAGGCGGAAAAGGACGAGTCGCTCAACGACGAGGCGCGCGCCTACTTCAAAAAGATCGAGGACAAAGACGAGGAATGCGTCGCCCTGTTCGAGTGGTTCAAACAGCTCACCCTCAAAGACGTGGGCAAGATCTACGAACTTCTGGACGTGCATTTCGACAGCTGGGCGGGCGAGAGCTTTTACAACGACAAAATGCAGCCCGTCATAGACGAGCTGACCGAAAAGGGGCTTTTGGTGGAAAGCGAGGGCGCGAAGATCGTCGATCTGGAAGCGTACGGCATGCCGCCCTGCATCATTCTGCGCTCGGACGGCGCGTCTTTGTACGCCACGCGCGACATCGCCGCCGCCATCTACCGCAAAAACACCTACGATTTTTATAAGTGCCTGTACGTCGTCGCCTATCAGCAGAACCTGCACTTCAAACAGTTTTTCAAGGTCCTGGAACTCATGGGCAAGGAATGGGCGAAAGACCTCGTGCACGTCGCCTACGGCATGGTATCTTTGGAAGAAGGCTCCATGTCTACGAGAAAGGGCAGAGTCGTTTATCTGAAAGACGTCATCGACAAATGCGTCGAAAAGGCGCTCTCCATCATCGCGGAAAAGAATCCTTCGCTCGAAAACAAAGAGGAGATCGCCAAGACGGTGGGCGTCGGCGCGGTCATCTTCGGGGCGCTCTATAACAATAAGATCAAGGACATCACTTTCTCTTACGACAAGGTGCTCAACTTCGAAGGGGAAACGAGCTGCTATGTGCAGTATACCTGCGCCCGCGCGAACAGCGTGCTCGCAAAGGGCGGCAGGGCGCAGGGCTTTGCTGCGGAAAACATTCTGCCGCAGGAATTCGAGGTGGTAAAACAGCTCTCCGAATTCCCGTCCGTGCTCAAAGACGCGCTGGATAAGTACGAGCCGAGCTACATCGCGCGCTATGCGGTCGATCTCGCGCAGAAGTACAACAAATTCTATTTCGACTGCAAAATACTCAACGCGCAGGAGCAGGAGAAAAATTTCCGCCTCGCGCTCACCGAGGCTACGCTCATCACGCTGAAAAACGCACTGTCCCTGCTCGGCATCGGCGTGCCGGAAAAAATGTAAATTCATGCGATCTGCATTTTCCGGCGGGGCGGAACGTTCTGTTTATCGTCGGTGCAAAAAGGTCATTTTATGCTGAAAGCGGTTTTATTCGATCTGGACGGGACGGTGCTCGACACCCTTCCCGACCTCAACGCCTGCATGAACGAGGCGCTCGGAAAATTCGGCTGCCCTCCGATCACGTTGGAGCAGACGCGCAGATACGTCGGCAACGGCGGGCTGTTATATGCGGCGCGCGCCCTTCCCGAAAACAGGCAGGGCGATGCGGAATACTTCTATAAAAACGTGTACTGCCCCATACATTTCCGCTCCAAAAACGAGCGGACGAAACCGTTCGCGGGCGAAGCGGCGTGCATGGCGGCGCTTGAAAGGGCGGGCATAAAGCGCGCGGTCGTTACCAATAAATCGCAGCGGGCGGCGGACGAATTGGGGGAAACGCTGTTAAAACCTTACGGCTTTTCCGTCATATTCGGCAATCGCGACGGCGTGCCCGTAAAACCCGATCCGACCTCTGCCCGCATGGTGCTCGAAGCGCTCGGCGTATCTCCCGCGGAGGCGGCGTTCGTCGGCGACGGGGAAACGGACGTGCAGACGGCGAAAAACGCGGGGATGCGTTCGGTCAGCGTCCTGTGGGGGTATCGCACGAAGGCGGAACTTGTCGGCGCGGGCGCGGAGCGCTTCGCCGCAAGTTTTGCCGAACTTACAAATATCCTCTTGTCGATGTAAAATTTATAAGCGCGGCAAAGCGCGAGGGAGAATAAAGATGAAACTGAAAAACGGCGATACCATCGCATTCGCGGGCGATTCGACTACGGATGCGGGCAAACTTTCCACCCCCGACGGGTTGGGTTGCGGTTATGTAAAATTGGTGCGCGACGCACTGTTTGCGTTCCGTCCTTATGAAAATTTCCGCGTCGTGAACGCGGGGATCAGCGGCAACACATCGGCGGACCTGCTTGCCCGTTGGGACCGCGACGTTGCGGCGTTTTCGCCCGAAGTTATTTTCTGCATGATCGGCATCAACGACGTATGGCGCCGATTCGATTGTTTTGATCCGCAGTATGTACCGATCACAGAGGAAGAGTACGAAAAGAATATCCGAGCCATCTGCGAAAAGGCAAAGAGCGCGCGCTGTTTTTGCCTGATGACTCCCTTTTATATGGAGCGCAGCCGCGCCGACGAAATGCGCGCCATGACCGAACGGTATACCGCCGCGCTGTACAGGGCGGCAAAGGCGTGCGGCGCGCACGTTCTCGATCTGCAAAAGGAGTTCGACGAGTATATGCAGGCGAGGCCCGGGCAGTCCATTTCGTGGGACAGGGTACACCCCGGCGCGGTCGGCTCCATGCTCATCGCCCGCGCGATATGGCGTGAATTTGAAATGTGATATGCGGCACTATATAAAAAGGACGGCTTTGCTGAGCCGTCCTTTTGCTATGTATCCGAACTTTTTTTCTGCCTGTAACGGAAGGGGGAATCGCCGTATTTTTCACGGAACATCCGATGAAAGTAGCTCTGATTTTCATATCCGACGGTGCGTATGATCTCGTCTACGCTCAGGCGAGTGGTGGAAAGCAGTCTTTCGGCAACTTTCAGCCGCTCTTCAATGAGGAGCGAGCGGAAGCTCGTGCCGAAAAGTTCGGTGATGCGGCGGGAAAGATATTCGGGCGTATACCCGAGCGAATCTGCAAGTTCAAAAAGCCGCGCGCGCGGATACTGCCGCTCGATATATGCGGAGATCCTCTGTTTTAATAGGGCATCGGGCGAAGAAATCGCCAAACCGCCCGCGAGTGTTTCTCTGTAATAGGAAAGGTAAGAAAAGAGCAGGGAAACGAGCTGCGTGAGGATAGTGTAATCGCCCGCCGCGTGATTCGCGAGCGCATAGATGAGGTTGTCCAACAGGTTGCGGACGGGGAAATTATCCTTGATGCGAAAGTGCAGGTATTCCCCTTCGCCCGCACGGTCGAAATTGCGGGTGAGGAATCCGCTCATTACAGGGTTGTCCTGCACGTTGTGAAAAATGTATTTCAGAAATGTGTCCGACACCATGAAGTTGATGCCGAGATCTCCCTCTTCCGCGCGCAGAACGGCGTGGCGGATGTGGCGGTTCAAAAATAAGATGTCGCCGCTTTCCAACGCGATCTTTTCTCCCCCGATAACGTGCGTTATCTTTCCCGTATACACATACATGAATTCCATGTAGTCGTGCCCGTGATCGGGAAAGTCGATGAAGCGGGTATGCAGGCGAAAATCCATCTGTTTATCCGCATTCAGCATCTTTTTGCTGTTGATGATAAAGCTGTCCGAAAGGGTATAATCGTCCTTTCGTATGTTTTTCTGCCCGTGTA
Organism: uncultured Clostridia bacterium; assembly: GCA_944359365.1. Lineage (GTDB taxonomy): Bacteria > Bacillota > Clostridia > Christensenellales > Borkfalkiaceae > Borkfalkia. Next base: position 12,396 of record CALVST010000020.1, on the reverse strand, counting down.
AGATCTCCTTCTCTTCGTCGGAGAGCTGCCTGAGCTTTTCAATGATGGCGCTGTCCATGTTTTAATTATACCGCAAAGCAAAAGATATGTCAAATAAAGTCTGTATTTGCGTTAAATCCTGTCATTGTTTAATTTTTTTGCGTTTGCTATAATAAAAGAAAAACGAATGGGGGCAGGCAATGAAACAGTATCTTGCCATAGACATCGGCGCGAGCAGCGGGCGGCACATCGTCGGAAGGCTCGGGGGAGGAAAGTTCGAGACCGAGGAAGTGTACCGTTTTCCGAACGGCAGCAAAACGCGGGGCGGGCACTTGGTCTGGGACGCGGAGCGGCTGTTTTCCGAGGTGAAAAAGGGGATCGCCGCGGCGATCGAAAAATGCGGAAATATCGACAGCCTTTCCATAGACACCTGGGCGGTGGATTACGTTCTGATGCAGGGCGATAAGGAAATCTTCCCTTGCTACGCCTACCGCGACGGCAGAACGGAGAGCGCCATAAAGCAGGTGCACGCTGTATTGCCCTTTGAAAAACTGTACGAAAGGACGGGCATACAGTTTCAGCCATTCAATACCGTCTATCAGCTGTATGCCGACAAACTTGCGGGGCGGCTGGAAAAAGCGGACGGGTTTTTGATGCTGCCCGAATACCTCTTATATAAACTTACGGGGAAGAGGGTTTGCGAATACACGAACGCCACTTCTACGGGGCTAGTAAACGCGAAGACGCATACCTTTGATGCGGACATCATATCCGCCCTGGGGCTTCCCGCGCGCCTGTTCGAAAAGCAGATCGTGCAGCCTGGCGCGGTGATAGGACCGCTCAAAGAGGAAGTCGCGGCGGAAGTCGGCGGCAACATGACGGCCGTCCTCTGCGCCACGCACGACACGGCGAGCGCCGTTCTGGCGGCTCCCGTCAAGTCTGATTTCGATTCGCCGTACATTTCTAGCGGCACATGGTCGCTTTTGGGGATAGAACAGGAAAACGCGCATACCGACGGCGAAAGCATGCGTGAGAACTTCTCCAACGAAGGCGGCCCCGGGTTCACCTTCCGCTGGCAGAAAAACATCATGGGGCTTTGGATGCTGCAATCGGCGCGGAAAGAGCTCGAACTGAATTTCATCGATGCGGAAGCGCTTGCCCGCGCAAACGTTTGCGGCGCGCGCGTAGACTGCAACGACGAGGCGTTCCTCGCACCCGAAAGCATGTGCGCCGCCGTGCGCGAAAAGGCGGGGGATATCCCGAACGGGCAGCTGCTTTACTGTATTTATGCCAGCCTTGCCGAGTGCTACAAAGAGGCGCTCGACGCGATGGGCAGAAAGCTCGGCAAAAAATTCAAGACGCTCAACGTGATCGGCGGGGGCAGCCAGGACAAATTTTTGAACGAGCTTACGGCAAAGGCGGCAGGCGTGCAGGTCGTTGCGGGGCCTGCCGAGGCGACCGCGCTCGGCAACCTGATGGTGCAGATGATCGCGCGCGGCGAAATGAAAGATATAAGCGAGGGCAGGGAGATGATCAAAAACTCTTTCCCGCTCCGCGTATTCAAATAAAAAACAGATCGGGAGGAATTTTAAATGAACAGGTACGAACAGGCAAAAGAGATGTTCGCAAAATACGGCGTAGATACGGAACAGGCGATCGCAAAACTTGCGGGCATCCCCATTTCGGTGCACTGCTGGCAGGGCGACGACGTCGTAGGCTTCGACGGCGCCGGCGGCGCGAGCGGCGGCATACAGACGACGGGCAATTACCCCGGGCGCGCAAGAACGCCCGAAGAACTTATGGCGGATATCAGGCTCGCATTTTCTTTAATGACGGGCAAACTGCGCCTGAATCTGCACGCGAGCTACGCCATGCTCGGCAAGGATGCGGGCAAGGTAGACCGCGACGCATACCGCCCCGAACACTTCGCCCCGTGGGTGAAACTTGCAAAGGAGATGGGGCTTGACGGCATCGACTTCAACCCGACTTTCTTCTCTCATCCGAAAATGAAGGACGGGCTTTCCCTTTCCAGTCCCGACGAGGAAACGCGCAAATTCTGGATACGCCACGGGCAGGCGTGCATCCGCATCGCCGAATACCTCGCCGAAGAGATGGGCAGCCACTGCCTCGTCAACATCTGGATCCCCGACGGGCTGAAAGACGTGCCCGCAGACAGGCTCACCCCCCGCCTGCGCCTCAAAGATTCGCTGGACGAAATTTTGTCGATCGAATACGACAAAGAAAAGGTGCGCGTTGCGGTGGAAAGCAAGGTGTTCGGCATCGGCCTGGAAAGCTATACGGTGGGCAGCAACGAGTTTTATCAGAACTATGCAGCTACGCGCGGTATCTGCTGCCTTTTGGATAACGGGCACTATCACCCGACCGAGGTCGTTTCCGACAAGATCCCGTCCCTGCTGGCGTTCTACGACAAAGTGGCGCTGCACGTCACCCGCGGCGTGCGCTGGGACAGCGACCACGTCGTTCTTTTCGAGGACGAACTCAAAGAGATCTGCAAAGAGATCGTGCGGAACGGCGCGACGGAAAAGGTGATGATCGGGCTGGATTACTTCGACGCGAGCATCAACCGCATCTCTGCATGGGTGGTCGGCGAGCGGAACATGGACAAGGCGCTCTTGTACGCGCTTTTGCAGCCCAACGATACCCTGAAAAAGATGCAGGACGAGGCAAATTTCACCGAACAGATGGTCTTGCAGGAAGAGATGAAAACGCTCCCTTACGGCGACGTGTGGGAAGAATACCTCAGGCGCAACAATTTTGCGGGAGCGGATTGGTTCGAAAAGGTGCGCGATTACGAGCGCAAAGTATTAAAGGAGAGGAAGTAATATGAAGAACATTCTGGAAGCGCCCTTCGTAAGGGAAATGTGCGAAACTACGGCAAATATGTACCGCCTCGGCTGGGACGAACGCAACGGCGGAAACATCAGCTATATGCTTGACGAAAAGGAGGTCGGCGAATATCTCGACCTTTCCAAAGTCGTGCGCACCATTCCCTTTATGGGCGTCAATCAGGAAGACTTTGACGCGAGCCCGTTGGAAGGCAAAATTTTTATCGTAACGGGCACGGGCAAATATTTCAAAAACGTGCAGAAAGATCCCGCAAACAATCTCGGCATCGTGCGCATCGGCAAGGGAGGCAGGAACATCGAGCTTTTGTGGGGATATGAGGACGGCGGCAGGCCTACCTCTGAATTTCCCGCGCACATGATGAGCCATATGGCGCGCCTGAAAGTCGATCCCGAAAACCGCGTGGTCATGCATTCGCATCCGACGTACACCCTCGCCATGAATTATGTGCACGAGCTGGACGAAAAGAAGTTCACCCATTCCCTTTGGGAAATGTGCACGGAGTGCATCGTCGTTTTCCCCGACGGTATCGGCGTGCTCCCTTGGATGCTTTGCGGCACCAATTCGATAGGCGAAGCCACCGCGAAGAAGATGGAAGAGTTCCGCCTTGTGATATGGGGCATGCACGGCATTTACGGCGCGGGCAAAACGATGGACGAAACTTTCGGGCTGATCGAAACGGTGGAAAAGGCAGCGCAGATCTATATGCTCACCGCGCACCTTCCCCGCAAAAACACCATCAAAGACGAGGATATGGTCAAACTCGTAGAGCTGTTCGGCGTAAAGTACCGCAAAGATTTTCTGGATTTATAAGAGAAAAGAAAACGGGGCGGCGGGCGCAAAATGCGCCTGCCGCCCGCAATTTTTTTGGAACGGTTGCCATTTTTTTGCCGAAGTGCTATAATGCAAAAAAGAAGAGGGCAGCGCGATGCCGCCCCCGGAAGGAGGTTTTTTATGAGAAAGAATTTCGGAGCAAAAACATATCTGTATCCCATGCCCGTGCTGATCATCGCGACATACGGCGAGGACGGCACGCCCGACGCAATGAACGCCGCGTGGGGCGGCATCAGCGACGACAATCAGATCGCGCTGTGCCTTTCCGCGGATCATAAAACGACCAAAAACATCCTCGCAAAAAAGGCGTTCACCGTCAGCCCCGCGGATGCCGCCCATGTGAAGGAATGCGACTATGTGGGCGTCGTTTCCGCCAACAAAGTGCCCGATAAATTCGCCAGGGCGGGCTTTCACGCCGTAAAGAGCGAGTTTGTGGACGCGCCCCTCATAGAGGAACTGCCCATGGCGCTCGAATGCAAGCTTATCAAAGTGACCGAAGAGGGGCTTATTTTGGGCGAGATCGTCAACGTCAGCGCGGACGAGAGCATCCTCGGCGAAAAGGGCAAGATAGATCCCGCGAAACTGCGCCCGATCACCTTCGATGCGGTGAACAATAAATACATCGAACTCGGAAGCGTCGTCGGAAACGCGTTCAAAGACGGGTTGCAGATCAAATAAAGCGTTAAATATGCATTTAAAGGCAAAGGTGCGCCGCCCGCAGTATGCGGGCGGCGTAATTTTGAAAATGAAAATCCACGTGCGTTGCACGTGGATAAATTTTTCTCAAAAAACGGGCGGTCTAAAAATGCCTGTAAACCCGTAAAATTCTATTTTGCCTCTATGCCGTGCAATTTATAAATGGAACGTTCCAACGCCTTTTCCGCGCCGTTCCAAGGCTTGTCGGCGTTGCGGTAGTCATGTTTTGCCGCAAACCATTGCAGATCTTCGAGAAGTTTGTTCAATACATCGCGTTCCAACTTGGTCAAAGTGTAAATATAATCTTTCTTTTTGCCGCGCGCGTATCTCGCGTATTTGAGGAGCGCGCCGAAGTGTTCCAGGCAGAACCCGTTCGTGGAGAGGAGGATATCCTTGAATTTGCTTTCGGCGTAGAACATTTCCGCAACGGTCTTGTAGTAGCGTATCATGTTCACTTCCACGCCCTCGCAGATGACGCACGTTTCGCCCGAATGCATGAATATTTCCGCCATTTTATCGGCAATTTTAACGTCTGCGGTAACTTCTATCTTACTTTTCAGTGTGGTGAGCCGCGTCGTGTGCTGTAAGGCGAGCGAAAGTTTGTTCGGGCGGCTGTGCAGCATTTCGGTGTGATGTGCGCAAAAACCCAGCTCGTTTACCATGCGCCGCTGAAAATCTTCCATGACCGATTCGTTCAGGTATTGGTCTACGAGCCGCTTTTCGAGTATATTGCGTATCCTGCACAGCGGGCACTCGTTCGCAGCGTTGAATTCCTGATAAATGAGCATATTGCCGATATGGTAGTTCATATTTTTACCGCCTTTCGCATAAATAATGGGATATGGACGACTATCCTTACGAATATTATAATAGAAAGCGGGCGAAAAGGAAAGCGTTTTTGACGAGGGCGATCGTTTTGCTTTCCGTTTTGGCGCTTGTAGCGGTGTCGGCGGTATGCGTGTTCGCCTTTTCAGCGTCGAAAGCGCGCATGGAACTGCCCCTGTACCTGCTTGCCGCCGATACGGAGGAAGATGCCGAACGCGTTGCGGAAGAGATCGCGGCGAAAGGCGGCGCGGGCGTTTTGTACGAGGAAGCGGGCGGCGTATATCCGCTGTATGCCTGTTATTATGACGGTGAAAGCGCGGAAGCGGTCTCGTCGCGCCTGAACGCGGCGGGAGAGCCGTCGTTCGTCATGGCGCGCGGCGGGGGAACGCTGTACTTCCGCGGCACATCGCGCAAAGAGGCGAAAAGCGGCGTGCCTGCCGCCCTGCGGGCGGTGTACGATTGTTCGCAGGTCTTTTATGCCGCGGCGAACGGGGCGGAAGGGGGAACGGGCGCGGGTGATGCGTTTTCCGTTGCCGAGCAAGCCGCGCGCCGCATGCGTTCGGCATTCGAACAGGCGGCCGGCGGGCTTGCGGAACACAAAAAGTACCGCGGCTTTTTCTCGTTCGGCGAGGAGTTTTACGAGCAAATGCTGTCGGCAGGCACCTATACGGCGGGTACTTTGCGCGCTTTACAGGCAAAGCTGTGCCTTTTTTATCTTTCCGCTTTTACAATCTTCGGCAAATAGTTGCAAAAAGTTTTCTTATCGTATATAATAAGTACATCAAACTACATGATTTTCATGGTGCTCGGTAATATTCATGCGTTGCTTTTTTGTCTTTAATCCCGTCAGCGGCAAGGGAAAGATCGCAAAAAAACTTGATTATATCGTCCGTAAACTCAAAGAGAAATACGATGTAGTAGATGTTTACGCGACAAAGGGCGCAGGCGACATGGAGCGCGCTGCAAGGGAGGTCGCCGGCAGATACGACGCGATCGTCTTTTCCGGCGGAGATGGCTCGTTCAACGAAATTATGCAGGGCATCGGCGATGCGGAACATCCGCCTGAGCTCGGTTACATTCCGAGCGGCACCGTGAACGACATAGCGCATACGCTCGGCATACCCAAAGGCATACGCGGCGCAGTAAAAACAGTATTGACGGGTGACAATGTTTTGCTCGACTGCATGAAGATAAATGACCGATATGCGATGTATGTCGTGGCGGCGGGCGCGTTTACGAGTGCGTCTTATACCACGCCGCAAACGAAAAAGAAGCAAATAGGTCGTATCGCATACGGGATAGAGGGGATAAAAAAGAATATGCGGTTCGACGTGTTTGATGTTTCCGTTAAAAGCGGCGGCAATTGGGTAAAAACCGACAGCGTATTTATATCTCTCATGAACGGCAGATATGTTGCGGGCATGAAAATAAACCGCGACAGCAGTATTACCGACGGGCGGATCGAGCTCGCCGTGATCCGTCAGCAGAAAAATCCGAACTTCTTCAAAAAAATACGAGCATTCCTTGCGCTGGCACATCTGTTTTTATTCGGTTACAAAGTAAAGGAAAAGCAAATTTTGCGTTTTACGGGTTCTGAATTCGAAATTGAAACGGAGGAGAGCGTCGTTTGGAACTTCGACGGTGAGAAAGGGTTGAGCGGCAACGTAAAAGTTTGTGTTCTTCCGAAAAAAATCAACATGATCGTGCCGAAAGGCAGTAAAAACATTTGATTTTTTTCAAAAATGTGTTATAATGTATAAGCTGTCTGCGATAAGCGGGCAGAATGTTGCCATGGCTCAGTCGCTCCGGGTGATTCGTTGCGAGAGATGAGCGTGGTATAATAAAAGATGGTATGCTACTGTGGCTCAGTCGCTCCGGGTGATTCGTTGCGAGAGATGAGCGTGGTATAATAAAAGATGGTATGCTACTGTGGCTCAGTCGCTCCAGGTGATTCGTTGCGAGAGATGAGCGTGGTATAATAAAAAATGGTATGCTACTGTGGCTCAGTCGGTAGAGCAGCTGATTCGTAATCAGCAGGTCGCCGGTTCAAGTCCGGCCAGTAGCTCCAAAACCCCTATATCTTGTGAGTTCTACCAAGACTATACAAGATGTGGGGGCTTTATTTTTGCTTAAAAACGCATTTTTGCCGCTTTGTAAGTGTCAATTAAGTGTCAAAAGCCGCTTTTATGCGCGCTGCGTTCCGCTGAACGTAGTCGGTCTGTATATCGGTGTAGGTGTTTTGCGTCATTTCGAGCGAAGAATGACCGAGCAGGTACTGTTTCAGTTTGGGGGAGATGCCCGCTTCCTCTAATCGCGTGGCATAGGTATGGCGTAGCAGGTGCGCGGTTACTTCAAAGCCGAGAGATGTCGAGATGCGGCGCAATGCAGAGCGCGCGCCCGAATAGGTATAGGGAAAAACAAGTGCTGTACCGTCAGCCTTTCGGGCGATGAGTTGTAACGCCTCGTTTGGAACAGGGACGGCGCGAATGCCTGCTGCGCTTTTCGGCGTATCTTGGACGATGCGCTTGCCGCCGATAAATACGACGTTCTTATTTACGGATACAGTTTTTTCTTTAAAATCTATATCATCGTATGTCAAAGCAAGAGCTTCGCCGATACGCAAACCTGTTTCAAGCAGGAAGACGAAAAGCGGACGAGTTGCGAGCGGCTCGATTGCTTTCAGGAATAGTTTTTGCTCGTCCCTTGTCAACGCTTTACGGTGGCGGCTCTTATGCTTTTTCAATTCAAGAGCTTCGCACGGATTGCGTTTAATAAGACCGCGCAGATATGCTTTTTTGAATGCCTGTTCCAAAAAACTGCGGCAAAGATCGCGGGAGCGTTCGCCCTCAATAGAAAGCAAAAAGGCTTGTAACTCTTCTGTATTTACAGAGGAAAGATTTTTGTTCCCTAACACTTTAAAAGCAGGTTTTAAAGCGCCGCGCACTTGCCTCATGCTTGTGGGCTTTAAGTTTGGCGCTTTATATACTTCGATCCATTTTTCGAGCCACTCCGCTACTGTCAGAGTGGCTTTTTTATTTTCGGCATTATTTAATTTTTTCTTAGGTTCTCCGTTTTGTAAGAACAGTTCGATTTTGATTTTGACTTCCTGTTCAGATTTTCCGTAAACATAGTGTTTTTTGCCGTCACGGGTATAGTAGCCTTGAAAGCGCCCGTCTGTGCGGGGCTTTGCGTTGACGGAGATCCCGCTTAAATCAATTAACATTTGTCGCTCCTTTTCGGCAGCGGCATTTTTCTTTTCCTCGTATTTTCTTTTTTCTGCTTCGTTTACCACCTCCAACAGCATTTGCGCATAGATTTTTATTTTTTCGAGATCGTCCATACAATACCCCCTCCCTCAATAAAAGTTACAAGGGTTATTGTACACCCGAAAAAGGCGAAAAGGTGAATGTGACTGCCAACAAAGTGAGTTTTGCGGCACGCGGCGCGCGGATCAGCGCACCCGCAGCGTCAAAAAATCACAAGGCGGCTACTTGCTTTGCGCGGCGTTAAGTTTTTTTACGCTATCTAAAATATATGCCTGCATAGAGGGCACGAGCTTTCTGTATTCGGTGACAAGCTCGTTTTCTTCGGGGGTAAGCATATACCAATTTATTACAGGCTCATCTAATCCGAGGGCATGCTCAATGGCTTGCATAGTATCAATACGGGGATATTTTGCTTGTTTGGAAAAGATTTTTTTAATTGTACTAATTGATAACCCCGATTTTTCAGCTAAATTTTCATATGTGATTTTATTTTCTTTCATAAATTTTTTGATTTCATCTATCTGCATAATATCACCATAATATTTCAAATTTAGTTTGATTATAAAAAATAAGTTCCTTTTCGTAAACTAATTTGGCGTAAAGTATTGACAAAGTATATAAAAGCTAATATAAGGACGAAAGTATACAAAGATATACTTGTTATTATAAAGGAGGTACACGAAAGGAATGAACAAGGAAAGGCGAAAGAGGCTTGCGGCGGCAATGTCGAAGTTGGAAGAGGCGAAGGAAGCAGTGGAAGCACTGTGCGAAGAGGAACAGGACGCATACGACAATCTACCCGAGTCATTGCAAGACAGTGAACGCGGGGAGCAGATGAGCGACTGCATCGACGCATTGGGCGAAGCGGCGGGCGATCTGGAAGGAATCATCGACACGCTGAACGATTACATGGCATAGGGGGAAGACAATGGAAAAGGAAAGAAAGGAACAGCTTGACGCAGCGCGGCGTGAATTTCGCAAAGCGCGAGGCTATGTGCGAGCGGTACTGTTTTCTGAAAATGACGAGTACATCGCCATGACGGAAGCGGAAAGGAAAAGCGCCGAGGGAAGACGCAAGGCCGACATAATCGATATGCTGGACGATGCGGTAGATGAGATAAGCTGACCGTACTCGACTATATTCGTTATGCAGTCAAATATTTTCTGACTAATCAGCAGTATTACGAATGGCGACAATGATTTTTCTTTAAACACTTGACAATATTTCGGTATGCCGATATAATGATAACCGTAAGGTGAAACACAGATGCGGTTAAATGAGATCATAGAAAAGAAAGGGATCACAAAATATCGGCTTGCGAAGGAAAGCGGGGTACCGCACGCGACGCTGAACGATCTATGCAGCGGGAAGACGCGCATAGAAAAGTGTTCGGCAGAAACGTTATATAAGCTTGCACAGGCATTGAATGTCCCTATGGAGGCGTTTATGGAAGAATCGGCGGAAAAGAGAGCGGAAGAAGAACGTATCCGCTCCTATGAATATGGGTTGCCTGGGTATTTGCAGCATGATTTAGACGCATATAAAGAAGGTTTGAAAAACGGTTCTACGCTATTGGATTGCCTGTGGTGTGAATTGTACGGCAGTATCAACATTGCAGAAATCAACGACGGGGCGATCACGCCGGAACACGCGGACTATCTGCGGCAGAAGTTTCTGTGGGGGGAACGGACAGGAAGGTGAACAGAAAAATGAGTAAAACATCTTTTATATCATTTTGCGTGGAATATTATGCCGACCATATCGGAAAGACAAGCGATCAAGTTTATGAACTTTTCAAAAAAGAAAAACTTCTCGATTTATTAGAAACGGATTACGAAGACTTACATGGAATGGGGATGGAATATTTGATGCAGATGTTTGATGAATATCTCGGAGGGAAAAAACAGTGATCGTCTATCATGGAACAACATTAGAAATACAAACGCCTAAAATAATAAGGGGTGAAATAGGGCGGGATTTCGGCTATGCTTTTTATACGACGGATATAAAAGAACAAGCGGAGCGCTGGGCTATACGAAGGGCTAAGTTACAGTCAAGGAAAATAAAAGCACCGGTTCCGGCAATTGTCAATGTATATGAATGGTCGCCGACCGGATCATTGAATGAAAAGCAGTTTGAAGGCGCTACAATGGAATGGCTGGAAATGGTCGTTCACTGCCGGGGTGATTCTTCATATTCTCATGGTTATGATGTCGTGATCGGAAAGATCGCAAATGACAATGTAGGCGAAACGGTATCGTATGTAATGCAGGGAATTATGCGGAAGGAAGATGCGGTAGAACGCTTAAAATTTGAAAAAATCAATAATCAGATCGCATTCTGCACAGAGACTGCATTGCAGGAACTTGTATTTGTTAAGAGTTATACAACGGAGGTAAAGTAAAAGTGTCGCATGCAACGGTTCGGGCAACGATATTGCCGGAGATAGTAAAGATGATCAGCAAAGAACAGAATATATCGGAAAAGGAAGCAATGGATATGTTTTATACCTCTGCAACGGGAGCAAGTTTTGCAGACGACGAAACAGGATTGTACGGTCAATCGCCGCTGTTTATCTTTGGGCTGTTTCGGGAAGAAATGCAGGAAAAGGGTGCATGGAATCAGGCGTAATAAAAGAAGGAAGAAAGCATCGCAGTACGCGATGCTTTTTATCATTATGGGAGAAAAAGGAGATGGCAACAAAAAATAATAAAAGGCAGAAAAAGAAAAACGGTGCGTCGGTGCAGGAACTGCTCGGGATCAAAGCGTTTACAGATTACGGGATACAAACGAACCGAGGGGAACTTCTGTTTTTCAAAGTGAGACCGACGAACATCTCGGTTCTGTCGCAGCCGAGTGTGGAAACGAAGATACGGCAACTGACGTTAGTCCTTGGGGAAGATATTCTCTCCGATCCAAATAGCGATATAGAGGCGGAAGTGCAAACTCGATATTTTACAGAAAAATTGCGAGCCGCACTTCTCAATTTGCCCGATGAAGAACGGGCGTTGATAAAAAAACACTTTTTCGACGGGCTACCGCTGATGCACTTGGACGGTGAAAGGCAAAAAGAAAATCGTCTGGCGGTGCATCAACCGCTTGGACTACGGAAAAAAGTATTGCCACAATTCCCCGACGATAGAGGAGAATGTTTTGCAGGAGGCGATCATGGCGGCGATCCAACAGACTGCACAGCAGAATATGGATGCATTGCAGGCATTGAAAACGCATATCGGCGTGGCGCTGGGTGCGGCGAAGAAAGAAGAAAACACCGTAGAAATAGAATTCCGCATCGCACAGATCAATGCGGAATTCAAATCTATGATTGATACGGCATCCGCCGATACGGTGGAGAGTTTCGATGAAAACAGAATGCAGCAGCTTATTGCTGAGAAAAATGAATTGCAGGAGAAACTCGGAGAAATCACCGAAGAGAGGGGACGGCAGCAAACGGTGCAGGATCGGCTCGAAACCATATATACGGTTCTCGACGGATTGAAAAATCACCCGATGACCTACGACGATGAGGTGGTCAGGCAACTGATCGATTGTGTGGTGGTGGAATCAAAGGATCGGATCAAAGTTGTTTTCTGCGGCGGGCTTCAAGTAGAGCAACCACTTCGGCAGGAAGAAATGGACTTTCTATCGGAAATGGGGCAGATACCCGTGAATATATAAATGAAAAGACATGATTTCCCATAAATTTCCGTCAAACGTCTTGAAAACGGTGCTGAAAAATGATATAATAAAAATGCGAAAGGTTTCGTGAATACACAGACTTGATTGAGTAAAATTGTAGGAGTGGAATATGCTTGATTTTTCTCGTTTAGACCAATATAGAGAAAACAACCGAATAGAGGCGAAAAAAGCCCTCGGAGGTTTGCCGCAAAGTATTTGGGAAACATATTCTGCTTTTGCGAATACATTGGG
>CALVST010000019.1 GCA_944359365.1 uncultured Clostridia bacterium | reverse complement strand
CACTTCTCATACAGGGCGGGCAATGTATTATTATAAATGTATGGCACGCAAACGTAATAAAAGCTGTACAAAATCTGCCTTACCGAAAGAGAAATTTGATAAATTCATAGTCGATATAACGCACCGCATCTTCTGCGATCAAGACAATATCACTCTCATTGCCGATGAAGTGATGCGCGTCCACGAAAAACGCATAAAGGACAAATCTGTTTTAAGCCTTTTGGAAAAAGAACGCGATGAGATCCAACGCTCTTTGACAAATATCATGAAGGCTATCGAGCGAGGCATCTTCAACGATACCACGCAGACCCGCATGAACCAACTCGAACAACAACTTGCCGATATTCAGGGCAAAATCACATTAGAAAAATTCAAAGAACAGAATCTGCTGACAAAAGAAAAAGTCGTCGATTATCTCACAAATTCCGTCTTAAAAAAGCCGAAACAGATGATACAAACTTTGGTACGGAAAATTGTGGTTTACGAAGACAAAATCGAAATCTATTACAATTACACGGACGAAACAAATCCCGGGGACGGCACTCCTCGGGATTCTTATTTACTGTCTGGTTCGGATAGTTCCGTTATACTAGGCGGTCACGGAACAAATACGAACCCAAACAAAAAGAACTATCCGGGTTCGGATAGTTCCGTTATGGTGGAGATGATCAGACTCGAACTGACTACCTATACGTTGCGAACGTATCGCTCTACCGGGTGAGCTACATCCCCATGCGTTTGCATTCCCTTTCGGAACGCTATAATAGTATATAGTAAATTTAAAAATTTTTCAATCGTTTTGCACGCTCAAAATCAAAATTTTTAAAAAAATTTAAAACGGCGGCAAACAGCCGCCGTTTTTTTATGCCTCTTCAAACTGATCTTTGCCTACGCCGCACAGGGGGCAGGTAAAATCTTCGGGGATATCTTCCCACTTGGTGCCGGGTGCAATTCCGTTATCGGGATCGCCCGCCGCTTCATCATACTCATATCCGCATACGCTGCAAACATACTTAGCCATAATACATTCTCCTTTCTGGTTTTATATTACTATTATACCATAAAACGAAAAGAAAACAAGCGCTTTATAAAAAATCTTTTCTCAATGAGCGCCGTTCCCCTTCGCTTATTTGCTGCCCGTAGAACCGAATCCGCCTTCGCCGCGCTCTGTGTCGGAAAGTTCGTCCGTTTCGATCAGTTCCGCATATACATACGGCATGATGACCAACTGCGCGACGCGCTCATACGGCTCAATGCTCTGCATATATTTGGAATGGTTATGCAAAGCAACGCGTATCTCTCCGCGATAATCGCTGTCGATCACGCCGACTTTGTTGGCGGGCGCCAACCCCTTTTTTGTTGCAAGCCCGCTGCGCGCAAAAATCAGCCCGACGTACCCCTCGGGTATTTCGGCGGCAAGCCCCGTGTGCACGATCGCCGTTTCGTTTGCTCCGATGCGGACCGCGTGTTCGCTGAGCGCATACAGGTCTGCCCCCGCGGCATTCGCGCTGCCGTAAGCGGGCAGTTTCGCCTCGGGCAACAGCTTTTTAATTTTTAACTGAATTTTTTGCATGGAACACCCCTGTTTATTCAATAATTGCCGCTCTTCCAAAGGCGCACGGCTCCGTCCGCAACGGATGCGGGCACATCTATAATGCGCTGATTGGAAGAGCCGCGGAATTTCAGCTTCAGATCTTTCAATTCTTCGATAAATTCACCGTCCACAAGAATATCGAGGAGCGAAAGCATTTCATCCGTCACTTCGCAGTGCGCCCTGCCCCCCTCTTTTAAATCTTTATCGAACGTGTATCCCGAATAGCACCAAATCGTCTTTTGCGGAAAACGCTCCCTGAATTTGCGAAGAAGAGGAACCAACGCGCGCTGATTGCACGGCTCGAACGGTTCTCCGCCCAAAAGGGAAAGCCCGGCTATATAACTTTTATCGGCGGCAGACAATATTTCCGCCTCCGTATCTTCGGTATAAGGCGAACCGTAAGAAAAATCCCACGCCTCGGCATTGAAACATCCCTTACAGCGATGGGTGCACCCGCTGACAAAGAGCGACACCCGCACGCCGACGCCGTTTGCGACGTCATATTTTTTTATGGTCGCAAAGTTCATGGCAACCTTCTCCTTTTATTTTAACACAGTTTTTGCGGGTGCGCAACCCCTTAATAAAAATTTTTTATAAACTTTCAGAAAAATGCCGCGCGCTTTGCCGCGCGCGGCGCTCCGGTTTATGTTCAAAACAAGCAACAAATCGTTTTTGCTTTGCTCAAGTTCGTTTCCACTGAAATCACGGCGTTTCGCAGGCATCAGCTTGCCGAAAATTTTGTGAACATGAACTCAAACAATTTAAGGCGCGTTTGAAAACCACGCTTTTCAAAAAGCGCACTCAATTTGCCGTATACTTGCGGTCTCAACGGGTGAATGCGGCGCGCATAATATGGTGTGCCCCCAAAAAGCGCGCCGCAGAGGGCAGAGCCCTCAAATCACGGAAAAATGATTTGTCTGCTCAAATCATTTTTCGTGAAACAAAATTTTACAAATGCAGCACCCTCGCCTTGATCTCCTTCGTTTTGCCGAGGTTCCAGAAATTCTCGCCGAGGTAGCCGCAGGTACGGCGCGTCACGTTCATTTTGCGGTGGTCTTTGTTGTGGCAGTTGGGGCATTCCCACTCGTTGTCGTCATTGATGATGATCTCGCCGTCCCAACCGCAGACATGGCAGTAGTCGCTTTTCGTATTGAATTCGGCGTATTGGATATTATCGTAAATAAACTTGACGACTTCCTGCATCGCTTCGAGGTTGTTCTGCATATTGGGTATTTCGACATACGAAATGCATCCGCCCGAAGAAATACGCTGGAACTGCGCCTCAAACGAGAATTTGGAAAAGGCGTCGATATGCTCGCGCACGTCTACATGGTACGAATTGGTATAATAGCCCTTGTCGGTCACGTCCTCTATCGTACCGAAGCGCTCTTTGTCGATGCGCGCGAAACGGTAGCACAGCGATTCCGCAGGCGTGCCGTACAGCGCAAAGCCCAACCCCGTTTCCTTTTTCCACTCGTCCGTCTTGTCGCGCATATGCTGCATAACTCGCACCGCAAATTCCTCGCCGACGGGATCCGTCTGCGGGACGCCCTTCATCAGCTTGGTGACCTCGTACAATCCGATATATCCGAGCGACAGCGTGGAATAGCCGTTAAACAGCAGTTTGTCGATGGGTTCGCCCTTTTCGAGGCGAGCGATCGCGCCGTACTGCCAATGGATGGGCGAAACGTCGGACTTGGTGCCGAGCAGCGCGCGGTGGCGGCACATGAGCGCCTCGCGGCAGAGATCGAGCCTTTCATCGAACAGTTTCCAGAACTTCTCCTCGTCGCCCTTGGCAATGATGCCGATCTGCGGCAGGTTGATGGAAACGACGCCCTGATTGAAACGCCCCTCGAATTTATAATTGCCGTTTTCGTCTTTCCACGGGGAAAGGAAGGAGCGGCAGCCCATCGGGCTGAACACGTTGCCTTCGTAAATCTCGCGCATCTTTTTCGCGGAGATGTAGTCGGGATACAGGCGCTTGGAAGAGCACTTTACGGCAAGCTCGGTAACATAGTCGTACTTGCCGCCTTTGAGGCAATTGATCTCGTCGAGCACATACACGAGCTTGGGGAATGCGGGCGTGATGTATACGCCCTTTTCGTTCTTGATCCCTTCGTACCTCTGCCGCAGGATCTCGGTTATGATCTGCGCGTTCTCTTCGAGGTACTCGTCATCTTTATCGAGATACAAAAAGAGGGTAACGAAGGGCGACTGCCCGTTCGTCGTCATGAGGGTGTTGATCTGATACTGAATGGTCTGCACGCCGCTTTTCAGCTCGTCCTGAATGCGGTCGTCCACGAGTTTTTTGACTTCCTCGTCGGACAATTCCGGGCAAGCCTCGCGGAAGTGCTTTTCAAATTTGACGCGGCTCTTGCGCAGATATTTGCCGAGATGGCGCATATCCACCGACTGCCCGCCGTACTGCGAGCAGGCGACCGCCGCGATGATCTGCGTAACGACCGTGCACGCGACCTGAAAACTTTTGGGGCTTTCGATCATTTTGCCGTTCATCACGGTGCCGTTGTCGAGCATATCCTCAATGTTTATCAGGCAGCAGTTGAATATAGGCTGCACAAAATAGTCGGCGTCATGGAAATGCAAAATGCCCTCGTCATGCGCCTTGGAGATCTTTTCGGGCAGGAGAATGCGGCGGGTAAGATCTTTCGAAACTTCCCCCGCGATAAGGTCGCGCTGCGTCGCCGCCGCGAGCGCGTTTTTGTTGGAGTTTTCCTCCATTACGTCTTTATTGGAATTGCTGATCAGGCTCAGGATCGCCTCGTCCGTCGTGTTCGCCTTTCGCACGAGCGCGCGGTTGTAGCGATAGATGATGTACGTTTTGGCAAGCTCGTAATGCCCCTGCTCCATCAGTTTCTGCTCGATGATGTCCTGAATGTCCTCCACGAGCATCCTCTTTTTCTTTTTCCCCTCGATATAGAGAAGTATCTGCTCTATTTCACCGTCAGACGCCCTCTCACACTCTTCCATTTCGGCGTTCGCTTTGCCGATCGCAACGGCGATTTTACTCCTGTCGTAATCGGCGACGGCGCCGTCCCTTTTGATCACCTGCATCGTAAAAAATTCTCCCTTCTTTTTATTCGCTAAATATTATATCACCTTCGCAAAAAAAAACTGTCGCTTTTGCAACAGTTTACCATAAAACACTATATCTTGTATATTTTTCACAAATTTCCTTCTAAATATGGCGAATTTTACGCAGCGACCGCCAAAGCCGATTTTATACGATGCCGAATGGCTTTGCCTCGTCCGCCTCGGCGACGATGGTTATGACGATCCTGCCCTTTCGCTCCGCCTTGAAAGAAACGCCGCCCGAAAGCACGAAATACTCGGATAGGATCTTTTCGATATCGCGCGCCGCCACCCGCCCGCACTCGGCGGGAAGCACGGCGTTTTCGCGCGCGAGCACGTCCCTTGCGCGCAGCGCGCCGTCCGTCAATTTACGCATTATTCCCTCCCCGCGCCGGAAGGCGCCTTACAGATTTTTTTTGAGGCTTCTGCGGATACTTCCGAAAAAGCCGCCGTATCTGCCCGCCGCGTTGTATATGCGGCGGGTGCCCTTCATAAGATTGCCTGCAAGCACGCGGAACGCTTTCTGCGCCGCGCCCCTGCGTTCGCCCAAAAACACGCCGTCATCCTGCGGCACCACACCGAGAAGGGGCGTCTTTAAGATATCCGATATCTCGTGCGGCGAAAGTATTTCGCCGTCTACGATCATATCGCCGCGCACCATATTTACGACGAGCTCTACGCTTTTGAGCCGATAGCTTTTGAGCACAGATATCGCTTTGTCGGCATCGCGCAGTGCGGAAACGTGCGGCGTGGTAACGACGATCGCCTCTTCCGCTGCCGCCACGGCACGGTGAAATCCCCCTTCTATGCCAGCAGGGCAGTCGATCAGTATATAATCGAAAGCGTGCGAAATATTGTCTAGGATCAGCCGCACCGCCTGCGGAGATATGTATTTGTTCGGATCGGTATGATTGGACGCGAGCACGAACAGGTTTGGAAATTCCGGATGCCTCACGAGCGCCTGTTTCGCACGGCAGCGCCCCTCTATGGCGTCCACTATATCGTAATGGATAAGCCCCTCCACGCCGCAGACCACGTCTATGTTATTCAGTCCGAAATCGGTATCCGCAAGCGCGACGCGCTCCCCCGCCGCGGCAAGGCACATACCCAGCCGCGCGGCGACGGTCGTTTTACCCACGCCGCCCTTGCCGGACGTAAAGACGATCTTTCTTGCCATTTACAGTTCTCCCGCCGCATGTTCTTTCACGGCATATTATAACGCGGAAAGATATGCGCATATTGGCTACCTTTCACAAATACGGGCGGATTTTGTCGTTTTTGCAAGCAACGATGCATCGGAACGGCACGGCGCTTTGAATGTATAAAACATGCGCCGCACAAAGCGGCGCATGTTTTATACACGAACTGTTTACGCCATAAACGCGGCGCGATCGCTTAATAGGTGAACCTTAAAAAATTCCAGCTCATGGGGCTTACGCGCACGCACGCCCTGCAACCGTCCTTTACGGATACCGGTTCGCGGTGTTCGGGCTTAACGGCATCGGGTGCCGAGAAGGTATTCCTTAAATCGAGATCGTTGTTTTCGATGCAAACGAATTCGCGGCAGGAAAGCTCCCCGAAGGAGCGCAGTTCCAACTCCGTCTCTTCCGCACTCTGTCCGTAATTGACGAGGAAAACGCACACCTCGCGCTTTGCCGCATCGTGCGTGACCGCCTCGTTTATAAGGCGCGCGGAGCCGTATCTGCTGTCAAATTTTCCGCTCGAAGAGATCGTGCGTATCGCCTCGCCCCTGCCGTGCGCGGATGCATAGCTGAACGGATAAAAGATGGTCTGCCGTATCGCCGCGCCGCCCTTTTCGGTCAAAATGGGCGCGATGACGTTGACCAGCTGCGCAAGGCATGCGACTTTCACCACGTCCGCATGGTTGAGCAACGTATTCAGCATACCCGCAAAAACGAGAAGGTCTCGCACGGTATAATTGTCCTCGATCAGATGCGGCGCCTTCACCCAATTGGGCGCGGTGCGCTTTGCATGCTGCGACCACACGTTCCACTCATCGAAACTGATAAATACATTGTGCCGCGAACGCTTCTTGGCGCGCACATAGCGGATGGTTGCACGGATGGTTTCTATAAATTCCGCCATATCGTCGGCACTGCCGAGAAAATCTTCCAGCGGATTCTTGCCCGAAGGCATATATTCATAATAGCGGTGCATGGAAATGAAGTCCGCATCTTCATAAGTATGTTCGAGCACGACGCGGTCCCATTCGGGGTATGTGGGGATCTCCACCGAGCTGCTGCCGCACACGACCAGCTTTACCGCGCCCTCTTCACCCGCGCCCTTTGCATCCGCCTTGCGGATCATGCGCATCGTCTGCCCCGCCTTTTTGCCGTAATCGTCCGCAGTGAGGTTGCATATCTGCCATTCGCCGTCCATTTCGTTGCCGATGCACCAATATTTTATACCGTAAGGCGATCCCGCACCGTTTTTGCGGCGCAGATCCGAATAATAGGTGCCCGAAGGATAATTGCAGTACTCGAAAAGCTCCAGCGCATCTTTCGGCGTGCCCGTGCCCATATTGAAGGCGAGCATGGGCTGAATTTCCGCCTTTTTGCACCACTTCATAAACTCGTCGATGCCGAACTCGTTGGGCTCGACGCTCGCCCACGCAAGGTCGGGGCGCACTTTGCGCTCGGACTTTTTGCCGATGCCGTCTTTCCAATCGTATCCGGACACGAAATTGCCGCCCGGATAACGCACCAACGGCACCCCCAATTCCCGCACGAGCGCGAGCACGTCGCCGCGGAACCCGTCTTTGTCCGCCGTCGGGTGCCCCGGCTCGTAAACGCCTTCATACACCGCCCTGCCCAAATGCTCCAAAAAGGAACCGTAAAGCTCGGGGCTGATGCCGCCTATTTTCATGTTTTTGTCCGCAAAGATCCTCGTCGCCATTTTAACAGCTCTCCAAAATTAAAATGTAAGTGCTTACATTATAAAACAGACGCGACATACTGTCAACCGATACAAAAAATTTATTAAAAAAAACAACGGAGCATCCCCGCAAGGGCGCCCCGTTTACATTTACTGTTTGTCGAACACTTTTGAAACCTTTTTCAAAAGTGCGCGTATCGGCAGATGCTGCGGGCAAACCTTTTCGCATTTTCCGCACCCGATGCAGTCCGCCGCCCTGCCGCCGTCTCCCGTATGTACGCCGTAATACCAATCGCTGTTCCAATCTTTATATGTCGTTTTGGCGTTCATATCCGAAAACAGGTCGGGTATGGCGATATGTTTGGGGCAGCCCGCCGTACAGTAACGGCACGCCGTGCACGGGATCAGGTCGCCGCCCTTCATGACCGAAACGACGCGCTCCGCCGCATCGTATTCCTCCTGCGTGAAGGGAATGAAATCTTTCATAAAGCAAACGTTTTCGTTGACCTGCGCCATATCGCTCATGCCGGAAAGCACCATAAAGACGCCGTCGTAGCTTGCGGCGTATCTTATGGCGAAAGCGGCGGGCGAAGAACCCGTTGCCGCGACGATGTTTTTCGCCGTTTCGGGCAGGCGCACGAGAATGCCGCCCTTGACGGGTTCCATCACGATGACGGGTTTATTATGCTTTCTGCACACGTCGTAGCAGGCACGCCCCTGTATGGCGGGATCTTCCGCATCCGCATAGTTGAGCTGTATCTGCACCGCCTCTATCTGCGGATATTCGGTCAGAATGCGGTCGAGCACTTCGGCGCTGTCGTGAAACGAGATGCCGAAGTGACGTATTTTCCCCTCTTTTTTGAGTGCAAGCGCCGTTTCGTAAGCACGGCATTTTTTATACTTTTCAAAATAAACCGCATTCTGCGCGTGCATGAGATAAAAGTCGAAGTACTCCACCCCGCACAGTTCGAGCTGTTTTTGGAAAAAGGGGCGTATCTCTTCTTCGCAGGAAAAATATTCGTTCGTAAGTTTATCGGTAAGCACGAAACTTTCGCGCGGATAGCGCTTTACGACGCATTCGCGTATCGCAGGCTCGCTCAGCCCGTCGTGATAGCCGTGCGCCGTATCGAAATAATTGAAACCTGCCGACATAAACGCGTCGGTCATGGCGGAAAAAGCCGCCGTATCGATTTTGCCGCCCTGCATGGGAAGGCGCATACAGCCGAAACCGAAGTTGCCCTTAATTTCGGGGAAAGGTCTGCTCATCTTTGTTCTCCTTTTATTTTTTTGCCGCTAAGCATCAGCCCGGTCCTTGCATCTTGTCCGATTATCATACTCATTATATTTTATATTATACATCTTTCGGGAAAAAACAGCAACGGTTTTTCCGTTTCGCGGGAGCGCCGAAGGGCGTTTGCAGAGTTACCGCGCCGCATTTGAACCTCGCCGCAAATCTTCGGAGTCACAGTTTTCCATTTTCGATCAAAAAGCGCTCCAACATTCCCGCAGCCTCTGCGCAGAAATCGGGGCACGGGCGTTTTTTGTAATAATTCTCCGTGCGCGCGTCTGCATTCGGAGAGCTGTCGGAAACGATGCCTTTTAAAAGTTCGCGGCAAACGACGGAGCCGTACTTTTCGCGGAATCTGCCCGCAAGCTCCTGCTCGAGCCGATAAAGCGCCGTCTTTTCTTCCAATGTAGGATGCGCGGCGTCGTAAAACACAAACCCCAGCACCATCATCATGGCGCTGACCGCGCCGCATATTTCACGCATCCTGCCCACGCCGCCGCCGAGCGGCGCCGAAACTTTCATCGCGGCAGATTCATCCAACCCCGTAAGGTCGCGGAATGCAAGAAAAACGGATTGACAACAATTCAGCCCCTTCATGAAGTTTTCGCGCGCAATTTCAGCCCTTTGCATAAATTCCTCTCCTTTTTTTCGGAAAACCCTTGCCTTGTTCACATTTTGTGATATAATAGAATTGAAATAACCGCAAGGCGGCATGAAAATGATCGATATTTATTATACCTATGCCCACATAGACTCTGAACGATTTACCAAATTTATATTGGCACGGTATTATAATATACCAAATGCGGAAATTTGTAAAACGATTAACGGCAAACCTTATCTAAAAAACGATAAAGTTTTTTTCAACGCGTCGCACAGCAAGGGGCTGATGGCCCTTGCCGTAGGCAAAAGCGAAGTCGGCCTGGACGTGGAATCGCTTTCGGGCAAGCCCCGCCCTGCCGTTTTAAGCAAGTTCACCGCGCGCGAAAAAAACGAGATACTCACCCTGTCTGATTTTTACGTCCATTGGACGGCGCGGGAAAGCTATATAAAATATATCGCGGGAACGCTCGCCGCCATGTGGCGCCGCGTAGAATTTTACGGCAAAAAGATCTATTTTTTGAATAAGCCTGCGGACGTACCCGTCATGCAATTTACTTTGGAGGGATATTCGTTCAGTATATGCGGGAATTTTTCAAAATACAGTATAAAGAAAATTGAAAAGATACCCGAAAAAAGTTGACAAAAGGCAAGGAAAACGATAAACTATAAAAGTATCTTATGCGCCCGTTGCTCGGGCGCATAGTTATGCAGAGATGTCTGAGCGGTCGAAGGAGCACGACTGGAAATCGTGTGTACCTCGCAAGGGTACCATGGGTTCAAATCCCATTCTCTGCGCCAAAGGTGACAGCGCTTGAACACTTGTAAAAAGGTGTTCAGGCGCTTTTTCGTTTCTATTTTAACTCGGTTTTCATAGCACTGTCTGATCGGTTTACGATTGTCGTTTCTATAACATTTTTTATAAAATTAAGCCGCCGAAACTTCATGTTTCGGCGGCTTAATTATTGCTTTATTTATGCTTTCGGCACGATCAGCTCCATATCGGAATCGGGATAGGAACAGCAAGGATGGAAATATCCGAACTTTTCGTCGGCAAGCCTGCGTTTATCCGCCCCGGCGATCGAAAAACTGCCGGATAACAATTTACTGTGGCAGAACCCGCAGCCGCCGGCGCGGCACTTCGACGGGACTTTCAGCCCTGCGCGCTCCAATGCCGTAAGAACGGTTTCGCGCGCATCGGCGGGAACGGTATACGTTTCAAAACCGATGTGAACCGTAAGCGTGTAATTCTTTGCGGCAACGTCGCGCACGCCGACGCAATTCGCTTCCTTTTTGATGCGCCGCGGCGGCAGATCCAATTTCGCAAGTTCTTTATCCGCAAAGGCATACATTGCCTGCGGTCCGCACATCATTACGGTGAAATCTCCCGACATATACTTGCGCAAAATATCCGCCCCGATGAATCCGTACTCGTATCCTTCCTTTTTCTCTTCACTCAAGACGTATATGACCTTTATTTTATCGGACGCAAGCGCATCGAGCTCGTTTTTGAATACAAGGTCTTTCTCTGTTTTCGCGCCGTAAAAAATGGTCAGTTCAAAATCATCCGTACCGTCGGCGATCGCCTGTGCCATACTGTAAAAAGGCGTAATGCCGCTGCCGCCCGCGAGCGCCGCGACCTGTTTCGCGTCTTTCAGCGGTTCATAGAAAAAGTTGCCCGAAGGATCGCCCACCGTGAACTTATCGCCTTCTTTTGCCTCGTCGAACAGATATCCGCTGAAAAACCCGCATTTTTTTACCGTGAGGGAAATCCTGTTACCGAGCGCTTCTTTCGGCGCGGAAGAAACGGCATACGGGCGTGAAACTTCGCTTTCCCCTATTTTGCAGCCGAGCGTAACATACTGCCCTGCGCGGAAATACAGCGGGCGCTCCGTTTTAAACGTATACGTTTTTGTATCTGCAGTATTTTGTTCTATTTTTACAAGTTCCGCGCCCTGATATCCCGGGTGAAGAATTTTCGCCGTTTCATTGACGCGATAGGTTTCCGGCAAAGGAGCCGAAGAGCCCTCCTCTAACTTTTTGCGGCGTTTGGGCACCATCTTTTTAAAGCGCAAAAGATCCATGAACCCGAATAACTGCTTTTTAAACGTGAACGGCATGGCTCAACCCTCCTTTTTTATGTCGCCGACCGTCTGACGGCCGGAAATATCGCCCGAAAAATAGGCGCTCGAATACCCCGAAAGGCGCATGGCGTACCCGCCCGCAAAGCGGAGCCCGCGCACTTTGTGATCTTCAGCCATCATCTGCAAGCGGGGCATGAGCCCGTCCCAATACTGCGATTCGTAACCGTAAATGACGCCTTCCGGATGCCCGCAGTAATGCGCATACGTCATCGGCGTCGCCACGGATATTTCCTCGATATGCCCGCGCAGTTTCGCGCCCGTATCCTGCTCGAAACGGTCTATCATCTTGCCGGCAACATAATCTTTTGTTTTATAGTAATCTTCCGCTTTTACGCTGCCCCAATCGTCTGACATATACAGCGTGGTGAAATACATCATGCAGGTGCCTTTCGGCGAGCATTCGGGATATGCGCGGTTAAGGCAGACTGTCGCCTGCACGTTGTTTTCTTTGATCGTGCGCATTTTATCGTACTGCGCGGCGGAATCCATCGTGTCGTACAGAAAATAGTTGTGGTTTTCCACGCCGAGCTCGTCGGCATCCGCATCCAGCCCCAAAAACATCGTAAAGCCCCTGCCGGCGAACTTGCGCGCGTTCGTTGCGCGCACTTCCGCTTCGGGGACCCTGTCCATCAGCTTGCCGAATACAAGGTGAGGCGCGCAATTTGCGACCACATGCCTCGTTTGGATCCCGGTGCCGTCGTCAAGCACGACGCCCGCAACGCCGCCGTCCTTTTCGTCCGTCAAAATTTTCACAGCTTCTGTATTGAAAAGCACGTCGCCGCCCAGCTCGCATATACGCTCTACGAGCGCAAGGGAAATTTCGTGCGAACGCATTTTCGGCATACTCGCGCCGCGCATGATATAGCGGTTTACCATGCTTGCATAATGTACGAAACTTAAATCGTTGCAATGCGCGCCGAGGTAGCACCAATATGCGTTGAGGATATCCCTCGCCCTCTGCGGCATTTTCAGCGCCGCAAGCACTTCGTTGACCGAATAAGAACCCGCGCGGACAAAATTCCCGTATTTGCTCACCATAACTTTGGAGTCGGTATTTCCGTTCACCGCCGAACTGTAAGCCTGCGCAAGGCGTACCTCTTCGGCAAGTTCAAAAAACTTTGTGACCGAATCGCGGCTTCCGGGAACATACTGCTCCATTTTTTCGATGAACGCCTTCACGCCGAAAGGCATGGTCGCGTCCAGCTTTTCCGCGCGGGAGATGACGCGGTAAGCCTCGGGTATCTGCGTCCACTCGATCTTGTCGGTCACGCCGAGCTCGTCGAACAATACGCGCACGTCTCCCGCGTTGTCAGCCGTGCCGAAGTCATTCAGCTCGTGCAAAGACGCTTCGAACTCGAATCTGCCGCGGCGGAAACTCGTGGCAAAGCCGCCCGGAAGGTTGTGCTTTTCCACGAGAAGCGTCTTTGCTCCGCCTTGCAGCAGCCTGATCGCCGCGACCAAGCCGCCGTTGCCGGCGCCTATCACGACTGCATCGTACTTTTTCATGATTGCCTCCTTTCGATTTTGTTTATTTATTTTCCAAGTTGCCGATCAGCCCGCGGCATACGTCGCTGAGCATCGTTCGGACTTCTTCTTCGGTAAAAGCCGCCGTGCCCGTCGCCATCATCGCGGCTATGCCGTGCGAAAACAGCCACATTTCCCTGTAAATGGTCTGTGCGTTTTCGCCTGTAATATGTTTGCTTTCCTCTATCACGCCCAAAATGTAATCCATCTCCACCCGCGCGCCGACGACGTCCGTTTTGCCGAAGTCGCTCATGAACAGCATACGGAACAGCGCCCTCTCTTCCATAGAAAAGCGTATATAATTCAGCCCCACTGCAAGATAGGGCGATTCGCAGGGTATCTTTTTTCTGAGTGCCTTCCCGAATACCGCGAGCGCCTCTTTAAAGACCGCCTCTTTCAGCGCGTCCATGTTTTCGAAGTGCCAAAATATAGGCTGGGTGGAACATGAAAGTCTTTCTGCCAGCGATTTTGCTGTAAGGAATGCCGCGCCCCGCTCCCTGACGAGCGAAAGCGCCCCCTGCAATATCTGTTCCCTTGTGATTTTAGGTTTTGGCGGCATTTCCACCTCCGATATATTTTGTTCGTTATATATTATACATTATATAACGATCGCCGTCAATATATTTTGAAAAAAACTGAAATTTTACGATGCTGCGGCGCATTGCGTGCAAACGCCCCAAATTTTTTCCCGCTCTTGACAGAAAACGGTTTTTCCTGTATAATAAAGGCGCAGATATATCTGCGGGGAGGAAAAAAATGGAAATAATCGAAAAGATGAAAAAGGTGATGGAAGAAAAAGGTTTGACAGAGCAGCAGCTTGCGGACGCGATCGGCGTATCCAAGGGCGCAATGCACAATTGGATGAAGGGCGTAGGCAAACCGAGCGCAAACGCCGTACAGAAGTTTGAAAAGTATTGCGAAAGCAACGGCTCTGCGGAATGAGTTGTGCGATTTTTCCGCCGCTTTATCTCAAATAGGGATGCGGCAAGTGCAATTTCGCCTCACGGATCAAACGGCAAAAGCAAAGCGGCGCCGCCCGAAAGTATCGGGCGGCGCCTTGCGCTTTAAATTTATAAATGCTTTCAGTGCACACAAGAACCGATCTCGGCGCCGTCGGGCGCGAAAAGGACTTTGCATTTGCCGTCTTCGTTCACGGGCGCGAGCAGCATCCCGTTCGAGTACTCGTTTCCGAACTTGTGCGGTTCGAGGTTGACGAGCACGATTATTTTTTTGCCGACGAGCTGTTCCGGCTCGTATTCCCCCGCGATGGACGAAACGATCACGCGTTCCCCCATGCCGTCGTGCAGGGTAATTTTCATCAGCTTGTTCGTCTTGCGCATGGGTTTTGCGGCAAGCACTTTGCACACGCGCAGATCGAGTTTCGCAAAATCGTCGAGTTTTATCTGCTCTTTGACGGGCGCAGGCTGTTTTACGAACACATCCTCCGCGGGCGCTTCCTCCGCCTTTTCTTCCGGCGGGGCGGAAACTTCTTCCATTGCGTCGGGATCTTCCGATTCGGGCAGAGAAAAATCCAACAGTTTCAGATAACGAGACGGATCCACAGCAAACAGATACAAATACAGCCGAGGTCCCTTGTCGCGCGCGAGCGTTAAATTATAAATGTCCTTAAAGAACTTGCTCTGCACCGTTTTAAGCGCGTTTTTATCTTCCGCAATGTCGGGGAACACCTGTTTGGGAATGGCGTACAGTTCAGACTGCAGCGAGTCGAGCGTGTACCCGCCCTTTTCGATATATTCTTTCAAAAGGCGGACGCACTCCCTTTCCTTGTCGTTCATGGTGCGCCAATACTTCCAATTTCTCTTTTCGAGGATGACGTATTCGCTTTCGGGCGAGCAGGTGCGCAGCCAGAATTTCGCCTTTTCGAAAAGTTCTTTGAAATCCTCTTTCTTATAAGGCGTGCCGATCTTTTCGAACAGCTTTTCCATCATATCGGCATTGAAGTTGACGACGCTGCCGAGGTCGACGAGCTGGCTCATGGGAACGGATACGAACTCCCTTCCATCTATCAGACTGTTTTCTATGACGCGTTTCGTGTTTTCGTCGGCAGTGCCCGCGCGGTAAGCGGCAAGCATTTTGCCGAATTCAAAATACTGCCGCAATATCTCATCTGAAAGGCAGAAATCGAACGCTTTGAGCGGCTCGGTTTTGGCATACAGCCACAAAATAAGCTCGGGCGGATACAATTTCAACAGGAAGTCGGGCGTCATGTTCAGCCCGGAAGAGCCGCTCATTTTGCCCACGCTGCCCTTTATGCCGATAAACTCATACCCCTGGAAAAGCGGCGGCTCGTAGCCGAACACCTCGCGCGAGATATCTTTTGCGGTGTCATAACTGCCGTTTTTAGACGCATGGTCTTTGCCGCCCGGCTCAAAGTCTACCCCTTCGGCGAGCCAGCGCATGGGCCAGTCTACCTTCCACTGCAGCTTGCAGTTAAAGTCCTTCGTGAAGTCGAAATCTTCCTCATGCCCGCAGTCGCAAACATAGTGCGCCTTCGTGCAGTCGTCGGAAATGGAAGTGATCTTCGTGCTGTCTTTATGGCAATGCGGGCAGAAAATGCTGACGGGATAATAATTTTCCCGCTCCTCTTTCGTCGCGTCCTGCGTGCGGTGCTTATCGAGGATATCGAATATCTTTTTGCGGTTTTTGAGCGCGAAAACAATGTATTCCGCATATCTTCCCGAACGGTATTCCTTTGCCTGATAGCGGTACTCCATATGGATGCCGAACTTTTCGACCGCAGCCATAAACTCCTTTTCGAAGTGCTCCGCATAAGACGCGTCCTGCCCGAACGGATCGGGGACGTCTACATAAGGGTAACCGATGTATTTTTCATAAGAATCGTTCCCGAGAAAGTCGGAAACGTTTTTGGGCACCTTGCGCAGGCGGTCGAACTCGTCCCACGAAAAGAGCAGCTTTGCCTTTTTCCCCTTTTTTTGCAGGGCGCGGCATACGAACCAGCTCGTGGCGATGTCGCGGAAGTTGCCGATGTGCACCGAGCCCGACGGCGATATGCCCGCCGCGCAAACGTATTCTTCCTTGTCAGGTTTGCGGCGGATGACTTCGTCCGCCAACTTGTCAGCCCAATACATAATAAATTTCCTCTGCGTAATTGAAATTTCTATTATTATAGCACATCGCGCGCGGCAAAGCAAACCGACGGGCGCATTTTATACGCTTTTTTGCACGCTTTTGCAAATTTTTCGGCAGAATCCGTTCACAAATACCGTTCAATATGGTATAATGACAGACGTTTTCACTTTATTTTCCAAAAGGCTTTGTTATGAAATTCACCAACGGCTTAAAAGACGGACTGCCCATCGCGCTCGGCTACATATCCGTCGCCTTTGCATACGCCATATCGGCGATAAACGCGGGGTTCCCCTTTTGGTTTCCCATTCTCGTGTCCGTTACCAATTTTACGGGCACGGGGCAGTTTGCGGGCACAAACCTGATCGCCGCGGGCGCAGGCATTTTAGAGCTGATCACCACGATGCTCGTCATCAATATACGGTATACGTTGATGTCCGTTTCCCTTTCGCAGAAGATGGGCGGCGGATTCCCGTTATGGCAAAGGGCACTGCTCTCCTTCGGCGTAACGGACGAAAACTATGCCGTGGCGATACGCAGCCCGAAAAAGCTGACCTTCGGCTACCTTACGGGGCTGATGTGCTGTTCCTTTTGCGGCTGGGTGGGCGGCACCGCGCTCGGCGCGGCGCTCGGCGACGTATTGCCCCGTTCGCTCATGAGCGCGCTCGGCATAGCGCTTTTCGCCATGTTCGTCGCCATCATCATACCTGCCGCGCGCGACGACAAAAAGGTACTGCTTTTAGTGGCAATGTCTACGGCGGCAAGCTGCCTCTTCTACTTTACGCCCGTTTTGAACCGACTTTCCGACGGATGGGTGATTATCATATGTTCGGTCGTGTGCACGGCGATCGTGGCGTTCCTCTTTCCGAAAAAGGAGAACGGCACGGATGCGGGCGGCGGGCAAAATGCAGGCGATGCCGGCGGCAATGCTCCTCCCGAAGGCGATTCAGCTGAGGAGGTGCAGAAATGACATTAAAGAGTATGCTGATAGGCTGCCTTGTGATGTTTGCGGTAACTTATGTAACAAAAGCGGCGGGTCTGTTGTTGGTACGCAAGAAGATCACGAACAAATACATACAGTCGTTTTTATACTATATACCGTACAGCGTGTTGGCGGTGATGGTGTTCCCGGGGATATTGTTTTCCACGGCAAGCCTGTGGTCGGGCATTGCGGGCACGGCCGTGGCGCTCATCCTCTCCTACTTCAAGCGCGGGCTTTTGGTGGTGTCGGTAGCGAGCATTGCGGCAGTTTTCATCGTGGAACAACTGATAAACTTCATAGCATAGCAAAGAGCCGAGGCAAAGCCTCGGCTCTTGTGTTTTAGTGCCGTTTCTGTTTTTATAAAGCAGCTATTTCTTCGGCGGGAATAATACCGTTATACAAATCGCAGCTGATGATGGAACCGCCGAACAGACCGTTCCATGCGTCATCTTCCCAAACTCCATTGGTTATCACACCGAATGAACCGCCGAAGAAATATAAATCGGTCGTTGTATTTAGGTTGACAAATTCCGCCGGAGTTATGCCGATTGCGGCATAATTCCCCGTTCCCTTTTCTACGGTAAATTGACTGATTCCGTTCACATATAGTGTAACCAAACCGTCCGTTTCACAAGTTACGGTAACCGTGTAAGTTTCGCCCGCTGCAACCGTCATCGCCGCCGCTACGTCGAAGTAATTAATATTCCCGTCATAAGCGTTATAAGAAAGCCGGAAATGATTGTCCGTCGTCAATAATATACTGAAAAATCCGCCCGACGCTTTAAAGCCGATGATCGGAGCAAGATTTGTCGGAGATAAGGAATCAACTTTCACTTTTACCGACACGGTAAGCGCGCCCGAATTCTTTCCCACATACGGGTTCGCAACTTTTACGGTATTGACCGCATCTGCAACGAAACCATCTGCGGTAACGCTGCCGCCCGTAACAGCCGTCGTTCCGTCTGTAAATTGCCCGTCTTGTACGGAATACCCCGCAATTTTTGTATATGCAGACGCCTCAACCGTTACTTGCACTTGACAGGAAACTGCAGGAATAAAATAATAAGTAATCGTCAGGGTATAGGTATCGGCTGCTTCACCGTTATAGTTTCCGTTGAGTTCAAACTGTACAGGTTCATCCAAGCCGCCTTCTTTATAACTTGCCGTAACGGTCAAAAGTGACTTTACCGTTTCCAAACTCGTTCCCAAGGGCACGGAAATATTTTCCGCCGAAATGCTGTCGACCGTGAGTGTATTCAGCCCCGTTTCGCGGTACAAAACGTCGGAATAATTATAACTTCCGTTTCCGCCGAGGGTATCTCCGCCCAACCAGAACGTCATAGTGTTGCCGTTGGAAGTCGGCTCTTTGAAAGTTACCTTTCTGGTATTTGTGCCGTCCGTAATGTCTACGACGATTTCATAATGGTCGGTAACGAACGTGCGGGTAATGACAAAATCTATTGTTCCGTTGGCTATTTTTTCGCCCACATTCGTATAAATACCGTTGGAACTTGCAGCATTGCCGTCTCCAAATCCCCACAAACCCAAACACCAATCATCGACGCGAAGAGTATTTGCCTCTCCGTTACCCGCCACCATTTTCAATGTCCACGAACGCCAAGTGGGAGTTACGTTATCTTCAGTCTGTTCAGTATTTTCAACGACATTGCTTAAAGTAAAGTGCAGCTCCGCTTCGCCGCATACGGTCGCCATTTGTAAAATATCCGGCAAAAACGAATCTGCCTCGACCGTACCCGCCGCAACCGCTATTTCATAAATTACGAGCGTTTCAGATGTTGCCCCAGCCCCGAAGTTAAAGGTCACCGTCGTTTCCCCGTACAGAGTTTTGTTGGAAAACTGCGCCGCATCTGCCTTGTTTTCTTCCGTAAGCGTGTAGCTCAGTTCCAAATCGCTGAACCCCGCCACGACGGTGAACCCGTCGAGCGAAACATCGCCGTTGCTCTCCATGACGAGATATTCGGGCGCCTGGGTGATGGTCAACCCGGTCACCGCGTGCGATTCGCTCGCATTGCATCCCGCGTTTTGGCAGTGCCGCTCATACTTGTGCTCCGAAGTCATTTCGTATTCGCTCCAATCATGCGCGCCCGTCGCGGGAACGGGTACGCCCTTGACCGTAATAGTAACGGACGCCTGTTTGCCCGAACCGTCGTTTGCGGTATACGTCATCGTGTAGGTGGCTGCGCCGCTTGCAGAGCAAGTCGGATCGCTCGTTACTTGGCTGCTCCATTTCGCATCTGTAAAGGCGGGAAGAGAACTGACCGCAAGAGCAGTTCCGCAGTTCCCCGTGCAGTTCAGCGCCGCGCTGTAAGCCGTAATATTGCCGTCCGTTAAATCGGCGTAGTCAATTTCAATATTGTCGTAGCTGTGCTCGCCCGCCGCGGGGATCGGCACCTTTTTGACGGTTACGGCGACGCCGTCGGCCGTCGTGGTCCTGTATGTACCTTCGCCCTCAATGCAGGAAGGCTGTTTTTCTTCGGAAACCTGTTCCCAATCGGAACCCGTCGCCGAAACGGCAGGAACGGTCAGCACTTTGGGCGCATTATTGCAGAGCGAACAGTTCACCGAGTGCGTCCATTCACTCGTCATCGTACCCGCATCATAATCGAGCTCGACGGCGGCATATTGGTGGATAACGTGCTCCGTTACCGTAAGGCTAAGCGTTACCGTTTTCGCCCCTTCGGCTTCGAATCGGATAGAATACGCGCCCGCCTCGGTCGGCGTAAACTCGCTTCCCGAAAGCTCATGCCACGCATTGTCATTCGCCTCTTTGTACCGTATTTCCACGGACACGGGCGTTTGGTCTGCAACGGTTGCCGCGGAACAGGTGATGTTTACGGTTTCGTATGCCTCGATGCTGTCCTCGCTCAGCGAAGCGGTGATTTTGGCAGTTGCTTCCACGGTGACCGAAAAGACAAAGATCGGTTGTGTTTCTTCGCCTATATAGCACTCGAAACGTATCGTGCCGATATCCGATTCGCTAAAAATATAGTTTTCGAACGCGGAGATCGAATCCGTCACGTCGTCGAGGTATACGCCGTTGAAATAACGAGAAATTTTATATCCGCCCGCCGCAACGTTCGTAACGGATACCTTGGCGGAGATACGCTCGCCCACTTTTTTGGTGACAGAGGAACCGCTCGTAACCGCATCACCGTCGATAGTGACCGAAATTACGGGCGCGGGTTCGGGCGTGCTTTCCGTAACACGGATAAACAATACAAAATCCGCGCATCCTTCGGCTTTGAAAACGATCTTGTACGTTCCCGTTTCCATACCGCTTTCAAAGGGAAGCGGCAAAGTGCCCTTATTTAAATCGAAGTTTTCCAAATAGGGCAGCCTGTTTACGGCGGGCAAGATGCTCGTGCCCGTCAATGGATCGGAAACGCTCAAAAGGAGAGCGGAAAGCTCTTTCCCTCCGGGAAGTTCGTACCCCACTTCGAGCGTGTCGCCTATCTCGGCGCTTAAAGCCTCCGTTACGGGAGCATCGCCGAAGGTAACTTCTATCTTCTCGCCAGCAGTTCCGTCCGTTACCTGAAAGTGCAATACAAAATCGGCGCAATCTTCCGCCTTAAAGGTAAGCGTACAGGCATCTACGCCCAAAGCCGTCGCTTCGCAATGCTGAAAAATTTCAAGATCGCTTCCCTCTAACGTTTCATCCCCGAGCTGTTCGGTTGAAAACACCACCGTGACTGCCGCGTCGTTCGGAGCGCTGAATTCAAGCGAAAAATAGTCGTTTCGCGTCATGTTTACTGTCTGCCCGTTCGTTGCCGCAACGGCAAGCCCGTTTACTTTTAACGCAACACTGACCGTCGCAGCCGGCTGCGACGGTTGACTGACAGTCAACGTTCTCGTTACCGTTTCGGCGCCGTCCGCGGTAAAGGTGAACACATAGGTCCCCGCCTCGCTCGCGGTAAAGGCGTTGCCCGTGAACGGCGTTGCGGCTCCCCCGTCCTTGGCATATGTAACGGTGACCGTTGCATCGCCCGTTGCAGAATAGGTTACGGTAACTTCTTCTCCCACATTTGCTTGCGTTTTGCTCAGCGACGCCGTAATGACGACGGGCGTTTCCCCGCCCGTTTCCGATTCGCATGCGGCGAAAAGGATAAGCGAAAGGGACGCGACGAATGCAAGCAAAACCGTGATCAGCTTTTTCATTTAACCCCTCCTTAAATTTTACGCGGAGTCCTCCGTGTGATTGGATTATAACACATTAAATGGTCGGAATCAATACTTTTGCAAAAATTATTTTAAAAAATTATAAAATTTTGCATATAATTGCTGAAAATTAAAAGATTTGTACCGAAAAATAAGCAAAAAACACGCCGAATCCACCAAAACTCAGCGTGTTTTATAGGTTAACGTTATCCTAAATCGTTAGTTTTTAAGATTTTTCGATAATATTCGTGCCATTTTCGGCTTGCATCGCAGCGACGGCAGTTTCGCGCTTTTTAAGTATGCGCGGCAGCATGACAAAGAAAGTGACCGCAGTGACGATGCCTGCGACGGCGTCCGCAATCCCCTCGCTGTAAAAAACACCCGCCGCACCGAACGCATACGGAAGAAGAAAACACAGCGGTATAAGCAGTATAACTTTTCGCAGACAGGCAAGAAATATAGATATCTTTGCCTGATTGAGCGCTATAAAAACGTTTTGCAGTGTCATCTGCGCAAAAAACATGACCGTACCCGCCATAAAATACGGCGTATACTTTTTTATTATTTGCATGACGGACGGCGATGCGTTGAATATGTATCCGTAAACCTGCGGCGCAAGCAAAGAGAGCAGCCAAACCGCCGTACTTCCGCAAAGCGCCACGATCGTCACATATTTTACCGTATCGCGGACACGTTCGGAATCCCCCCTGCCGTAATTATAACTTACGAGCGGCTGCACGCCCGAACCCAATCCGTTGAGCGGCAGGCAGACCATCTGTATGGCGCTCAGCATTATGGTGAGCGCCGCAGTATAATCGCTGTTTTCCCCCGACCAATAAGTGAGGGTGTTGTTGAAAACGATCTGTATGGCGCTTTCAGTCACGCTCATTATAAAAGGCGACAGACCTAAAAACAGGATGCGCCCCACCGTTTTCAGCCGCGGCAGGAACATTTGCGGACGGATACGGTATGCGGTGTTTTTGCGGAAAAAGAAACATACCGCCCACACCGCCGAAACCGCCTGCGACAGTATGGTCGCCAGCGCCGCGCCCTTTACCCCCATATCCAAAACATAAATAAAGATCGGATCCAGCCCGATATTCAGGACCGCACCGATGAGCACCGTACACATAGATGTAAAGCTGAACCCCTGCGCCGTGATGAACGGATTCAGCCCGAGCGAAAACATAACGAAAAGGGTGCCTATTCCGTAAACGAAAAGGTAGTCCCTTCCATATGAAAAGCTTGACGAGGGCGCCCCGAAGGCGCGCACGAGCGGCTCGCAGAATATAAGGACCGCCGCAGTCAGAACGATGCCGAACAATATGAGAAGCACGAACCCCGCGTTAAACACTTTTTCCGCCTCGCCGCGCTTTTTTTCGCCGAGGAATATGCTGGCAAGCGGCGCACCGCCAAGCCCCACAAGGTTGGCAAACGCACTCACGATCAGCGTGATGGGAAAAACCACGCCGAGCCCCGCGAGCGCTTCCGTACCCACGTCCCGGATGCCGCTCACATACATCCGATCGACTAAATTATACAGCAGATTGATGATCTGCGCCACCACGGCGGGCACAGCCAGTCGCACGATAAGTCTGCCTATTTTGTCTTTTCCGAGATCGATTTGCTTTGCTTTCACAGACATAAAATCATTATAGCACGGCAGGAAAAAACAGTCAAAGAAAAATCGGCAAGATCCCGCGGGCATGCCGATTTTTTCTCGCATCAAATATTATAAACTTAACAGCCAATAAATGAGCCCCACCGCCGCGCCGGAAAGCACGCCGTACACGATAATAGGTCCTGCCACGACGAACATTTTCGCCGCCAGCCCCGTTATAAAACCTTCCGCCTTAAATTCGAGCGCGGGAGAGGCTACGCTGTTTGCAAAACCGGTAATGGGTACGATGGAGCCCGCCCCGGCGGCTTTGCCGATGCGGTCGTATACCCCCAAGCCCGTCAGCAGACAACCTAAAAATATCAATACGGCGGAAACGGTGCCCGCAAGTTCGTCGCCCGAAAGGTGCGCCCAATTTTCCAGCATAATGCGTATGAACTGCCCTACGCAGCAGATTCCGCCGCCAACGATGTAGGCGCGCAGGCAGTTATGAAAATGTTTCGTGGGCGCGGCGAACGAATGCACATAATCGAGATAGTTTTGATTGGGAGCGTTGGTTTCCGCGCCCCTTTCCCTTACCGCGGGCATATTGGCACCCCGCGAACGCTGCAATGCACGTTTTCCGGCGCCGTACCCGCTTGAATTTTCAGCCTCCTGCGCCCGAGCGCCTTGCGCCGCGCCTCCCTTTTTCACTGCGCCCTGTGCCTGCATCAGCCGTCCTCCCTTCCGTTCTTTTCTTCTTGCGGGAAAAATTTTTTGATCAAACTTTCTCGTTCCTCTCTCGTTCTGACGCCGTCTGCGCCGTAAACGCGCACTCTGTTTTCCATACCCGCATTTTGCGCTTTTTTACGCCCTTTTATACAAAAATTGAAAAACGCCCCGCGCCGGAATATCCGGCGCGGGGCGCAAAGTCAACGAAATTACAGGCTCAGGAACAAGCCGCTTATGAGTATCGCCGCCATGCAAACGGGCGCGATGTAGCGGATCATGATCTTATAGTACATTCTGAACCCTTTGCGGCGCATCTCCATTTCATCCATCAGCGAATTTGTATCGGTAAAATACCCCGCGAGGATACAGGTGCCTATCGCGACCAACGGCATGAGCACGCTGTTGGCGGCATAGTCGAAAATATCGAGAATGGTTTTACTTTCTATATGAATGAAAGAAAGCGGACCGAACCCGAGCGAAGAGAGTATGCCGAGCACGATCATGACGGCAAAAACCACAAGGCACGCAACCCAACGCTTCATGTGGCAGTTTTCGCGCAGCACGGCGACGATCGCTTCCACAAGCGAAATGGACGAGGTGAGCGCGGCAAAAAGCACCAAAACGAAAAACACCGCGCCGATCACTCTGCCGCCGAACATTCCGTTGAACATTTGCGGCAGCACCACGAACATCAGCGAAGGACCGGACTGCCCCATCGCCTCTTCCGCAGCCGAACCGCCGCCCGTAGCGGAAAAAATCGACGGTAT
This sequence comes from uncultured Clostridia bacterium, assembly GCA_944359365.1. GTDB lineage: Bacteria > Bacillota > Clostridia > Christensenellales > Borkfalkiaceae > Borkfalkia. The sequence goes on along the minus strand of CALVST010000019.1, from coordinate 8,923 downwards.
AACGATGAGCGTAGCAAAAATGGCGAAAAGGGTGTCGCAGAGCGCTATCTGCAAGCCGGAACTCTGTATTTTTGCCTCTTTCTTCATGTACGAGCCGTAGGTGATCATAATGCCCATGGCAAGCGACATGGAATAAAAGAGCTGACCGAGCGCGGCAAGCAGCGTTTCCGCGCGGAAATCATTAAAATCGGGCACGAACAGCTTTTTGATGCCTTCGAGCGCACCCGGCTGACAGCATGCATACACCGCAAGGAAAACGGCAAGCACCGCCAAAAGGGGCATCAGCACTTTGCTGACGCGTTCGATGCCTTTCTGTACCCCGAACACGACGACAAAAACCGTCGCCGCGGCGAAAATGAGAAAGAATACGATGGGCTGCCATGTTCCGCCCGTGAATGCGGAAAAATAAGCGTTTGCGGAATCGGGATCGGCGAACGAGCCCGTATCGCCCGTGGCAAACGCCCAAATGTATTTGACCACCCAACCGCCGATGACGCAGTAATACGGCACTATGATGATCGGCACGATCAGGCACATAAATCCCAGCCACTTGAATTTTTTGTTGAGCGCGGCAAAAGCGCCGATAACGCCCTTGCCGGTTTTGCGACCTATCGCTATTTCCAAAATGAGCAGACAAAACCCGAAAGTCGCCGCCAAAGCGACGTAACAGAACAGGAACATGCCGCCGCCGTATTTTGCGGCAAGGTACGGGAAACGCCACAAATTGCCCAAGCCCACCGCAGAACCTGCCGCCGCGAGCACGAACCCGAGTTTACCCGTAAACCCGCCGTGCTTTTTGACGGCGCCGCCGGACGCGGCGCCTTCGGCAGGAGCCTCTTCCGCTATGTCGCCTATCAACGGCTTATCGTCGTTATTCATTTCAAACCTCTCACAGACATATTTTTCACGCCGAAGCGCGTTTCTTTTCTTCAATTGCGATAATTTTATTTACAGTGTGTGTGCACCGTTTCAGCCGAACGGGCCGTCAGGCGGAGAGCCCGTACCGCCTGCGCCGTCCGACGGTTCGGTCCGCCCTTCGCGCGGCGTTTTTTCGCCCTCTTCCTCTTCTATCAGCGCATCGACGGGAGAACATGCAGACTCTTCCGTCGCGCTGCCGATCGTTCCGGCGGCTTCTGCCGCCTTCACGTCCTTCATTTTCGGATATCTCTTAAAGTATTGTTTGGTTTCCCGCGCGACTACACCCGACAATAACAGCAAAGCGATCAGATTGGGTATCGCCATAAGCCCGTTGAAGATATCGGCGATGTTCCATACCGCCGACACCGTCATGTACGGCCCTATGAATACGGCAAGTATATAGAGAGCGCGGTACAGATAAATCGCAACCTTTCTTCTTCCCGCAACGTATTCCAAACAGCGCTCGCCGTAAAAATTCCAGCCTAAAATAGTCGTAAAGGCGAAAAAGATAAGGCAGACCATCAAAATGACGGGGCCCGCTGCGCCCAAAACACCGGGCAAGCCCGCAGAAAACGCCTGCATCGTAACGGCAACGCCCTCTATATCCGCAATGCGCCATGCGCCCGTAATGACAATGGCAAGCCCCGTCATCGTGCAGACGACGAGCGTATCGAGAAAGGTGCCCGTCATGGAAACCAGCCCCTGACGGACGGGCTCCTTCGTCTTTGCGGCAGCCGCCGCTATGGGAGCGGAACCCAGCCCCGCCTCGTTAGAGAAAATGCCGCGCGCGATGCCCTTTTGCATGGCGACGAAAAAGCTGCCCGCAATGCCGCCCGCGACCGCGCGGGGATTGAACGCCCCGACGAAAATTTCCGCAAAGGCGGAAGGGATCGCGGTAACGTTTGCGCCGAGGATGATAAGGCATACCGCCACATACAGTATGACCATGAACGGCACGACCGTTTCGGAGACTTTTGCGATGCGCTTGACGCCGCCGAGGAGAACAAGCCCCACCACGACGGTCAATACGATGCCCGCAATGACGACGGCAAGATTGTATTGCCTGCCGAACAGTTCGAGCGTCGGCGCTGAGGTGAAAATATTGCCGACGGCGTCGGTTATGCTGTTCACCTGCGAAAAGGTGCCTATACCGAAAAGCCCCACGCACATGCCCAGCACCGCAAAGATGACGGCAAGGAACTTCCAACGCCTTCCGAGTCCGTTTTCAATATAATAAAAGGGACCGCCCAAAGTATGCCCGTCGGCATACACCTTGCGGTACTTTACGGCGAGAAGACCCTCCGCATACTTGGTCGCCATGCCGAAAAAGGCGGCAAGCCACATCCAGAAAAGCGCCCCGGGACCGCCCGCGACGATCGCCGTGGCAACGCCCACGATGTTCCCCGTGCCGATGGTGGCGGAAAGCGCCGTGCAGAGCGCGCCGAAACTGGAAACTTCGCCCGCGCCCTCTTCCTTATGGAACATGTATTTGAAAGCGCGCCCCAATTTGCGTATGGGTACAAACAGCAGGCATACCGACAGGTATATCCCCGCGCCTAAAATAAGGACGATGAGCGGGATGCCCCACACAAAATCGTCTACAGCCTGAATGATCTCACCGAATGACATTGGTTCTTCTTTTGCCAAAAAAGAAAGCCGCCCGCAAGCGACCGAGGGAAATAAAACCGCTCTGTCCTCTTTGCCTGAGAGATAGCCGCGAAAATCCGCGGGTTACACCTTCGGCGCCGTTTTTTTGGTCTCTCCAGAGTAATTTACGGGTATAGTATAGAGAAAAAAACCGTCCTTGTCAACCTATATCGGCGCCGCAGAGCATTTTATGCGATTTTTTCTGCCTCCGCTCCCCTTTCCGCCGCTTGACGGCGCGCCGCCGATGTGATATAATGACGGCGAAACAGGCAGTTGCGCCAAATCGGACCAAGGAGACGAGATGTACATTTCTTACAGATAACAATTTTTATGCTGAAACGGCGGCGAGGCTGTGTGCCCGCCCGTTTTGGCGCGTTGCTGTAAGAGATCATTTCGGATATGTTATAAACACGGAGCCGCGGGAATTTTCTCTTGCGGCTCCGTGTTTTTTTCGGCTTGCGGCAAACATCGATCAGGAGAAAATACCATGTCAGCGATCAACATTACCAACTTGACTTTCCGCTATCCCGACTCTTACGAAAACGCATTCGAAAATTTTTCCGTCACCTTGGACACCGATTGGAAGCTCGCCGTGACCGGCAGGAACGGGCGGGGCAAAACCACCTTTTTGCGTCTTCTGAGCGGCGCCCTGACGGCAGACGGCGGCGCGATCTCTCACGCGGCACCGTTTGAATACTTTCCCTTTTCCGTGCCCGACGCGCCCGACGCTCTCTCTTCCCTGTACTGCGCACGCCCCGAATTGGAACTATGGCGGCTGAAAAGGGAAATGCACGGCTTGGCTCTCACGGAAGATACCCTCGAAAAGCCCTTTTCCGCCCTTTCCGGCGGAGAACAGACAAAACTAATGCTCGCGGCGCTTTTTTCGGATGACGGCGCGCACCTTCTCATAGACGAGCCGACCAACCATTTGGACGAAACGGGGCGGCGAAGGCTTGCCTCTTATCTAAAAGATAAGCGCGGCTTTTTGCTCGTTTCGCACGACCGCGCATTTTTGGACGCCTGCTGCGACCACATCCTCGTTTTCGAGGCGGAAGGCGTCACCCTTCGCAAGGGAAGTTTTTCCGAATGGTGGAAAGACAAAACCGCCGCCGATGCCGCCGAACGAAAAAAGAACGAGCGGCTTTCCAAACAGATCGACGCACTTAGACAGTCTGCCGAACGCACGTCTTCTTGGGCAGACAAAGTAGAGGCGAGCAAGAACCAAAAGCTGTCGGGTCTGCACCCCGACAAGGGGCACATCGGCGCCATGGCGGCGAAAATGGCGAAGCGCGCAAAGAACACCGAAAAACGGCGCGAAGAAGCGATACGCGAAAAAAGTTCTCTTTTGAAAAACGCCGAATTTTACGGCGATATGAAACTTACGCCCCTGCCCTTCCGCAGCAATACCCTCTGTTCGCTTACCCACGTTGCGGCGGCATACGACGGCAAAACGGTCTTTGCGGACATCAGCTTTGAAATCGGACGGGGTGAGCGCATCGCCGTGCGCGGCGCGAACGGCAGCGGCAAAAGCACTTTGCTCAAACTTATTGCGGGGAAAGCCACAGCCGCTAGCGGCATCGTGACCGTGCCGGGCGACCTGCGCATTTCCTATCTGCCTCAGAATGTGCGCGACCTGTCCGGTTCGGTACATGAATATTCCAAAATGCACGGCGCGCCGCCCGACCTTGTTATGGCAATATTGAATAAACTGAACTTTCGCAGCGCCCTGTTCGAGAAGGATATTTCCCTTTACAGCGACGGGCAGAAAAAGAAGGTCGCCCTCGCCGCGTCGCTCGCAACGCCCGCGCACTTATATGTATGGGACGAACCGCTCAACTATATCGACGTCGTTTCGCGCATGCAGATAGAAGAGTTACTGCTGCAGTACCGTCCCGCAATCCTGTTCGTCGAGCACGACGTGGCATTAGTGCGCAACGTTGCCACAAAAACGATCGAACTGTAAAATACAAACAACGCGCAGACAGGCCGCCCGTTTGCCTTTTCTGCGCGTTGATTTATTATTTTACTATATTACCCCAGCTTTTCCTTCATTTCGGAAACGATGCGGCTTTCGATGCGCGATATTTGCACCTGCGATACGCCTATCACTTCGGCGACTTCGCTCTGCGTCATGTCGCGGAAATATCTCAAAAAAATGATCTTTCTTTCCCGTTCGGGAAGATCGGCTATGGCGCTCTTCAATTGCAGGCGCTCTATCATGTCGTCGGTGTCGTCTACGGAAGGCAGCCTGTCCAAAAGTTCGCGCGAGTCTTCGTCTTTATACTCCCCCTTTTCGTAAATGGAAACGGGCATACGCGATGAGCCCATAATAAACACGGCTTCGCTCTCTTCCACGCCGAACTCTTCGGCGATCTCTTTCACCGTAGGCGGGCGCCCGTATTTAACCGAATACTCTTCGATAAACACGTTCATCTTTTTCGCCGTATATTTGATGGCGCGCGAAACCTTTACGGAGCCGTCGTCTCGCATGAAGCGCTTTATTTCCCCCGCGATCATCGGCACCGCATAGGTAGAAAATTTGACGCCGAAACGCTCGTCAAAGCCCTGTATCGCCTTTAAAAGCCCCATTCCCGCAAGCTGAAACAAATCGTCGAACTCGACGCCTTTGCCGAGGTAGCGCTTTACTATGCTCTTCAAAAGAGATGTGTTGTTTTGAAGAAGCGCCTCTTTTGCGCGCTCGTCGCCCGCCTTTGCTTCGCGGATATAAGCAAAGGTCTGTTCATCACTCAGCATTCGCCACTTCCGAACTTTTATTGCGCCCGAAATACTTCGACATACGGACGGAAGTGCCGCCGCCCTTTTCCGACTTTACGGAAAAGTCGGACATAAAGGTCTGCATAATGGTGAACCCCATCCCCGAGCGCTCTTCACCCTCCGATGTGGTGTAAAAGGGTTCGAGCGCCTTTTTCAGGTCGTCGATGCCCCTGCCGAAATCGGAGATCTGAATATGTACGGCGTCGCCTTCCGTTTCGCACTCGATGACGACCGTGCCCGTCTGCCCGCGGTATGCGTGCACGATACAGTTGGTAACTGCTTCGCTGACGGCGGTTTTTACGTCGGAAAGCTCGTCGAGGGAAGGGTTCAGCCCGAGGCAGAACGCCGCAACGGCGTTGCGCGCGAAGGGCTCGTTTTCGGAAAGGGCGGAAAATTCAAGTTTCATGCGGTTATTCATCGTTTTCTCCTCTACATTTTGGGAATGAGGGTATATATGCCGCTGACGGAAAGCACCTTGTCGGCGGCGGCGCCGACGCCGCGCAAAAACAGCGGCGTCGCATAGCGTTTGAGCTTTTTATATCTTCCGATCAGAAAACCGATCGCGGAAGAGTCCATAAAGCGGACGCCGGCAAGGTCTATGACCACCCTGCCCACGCCCGCGTGCGCATCGATCTCGCTGTCTGCGCGCTCCCTTGCGGCGCGCGCGTTGTGCTCGTCCAATTCTCCGCCGAGATATATGTACAGCGTGTCGGACGTTCTTTTTACGGTAATATCCATAACGTGCTCCGAAACCGTTCGGGGCTGTATCGCCCTCGTTTTTTATATTTTAAGAATATCACGGACGCACGGAAAGATTTTGCGACAATATGGGCGCCCCTGCAAAGTTTTGTCGAAAAAACGATCGGGGAAAAATACAAAAAAAAAGAGAGAAAAACTATGAAAACAACGCAAAAAACAGTTGACTTTTTTTGCTATATATTATAAAATAGTCAAGCGTTGTGATTGAAATGGTGCAACCCGCAAGCAGGGGCCTTTAGCTCAGTTGGTTAGAGCGGTCGGCTCATAACCGATTGGTCCGCGGTTCGAGTCCGTGAAGGCCCACCAATATCTGCATACGGCCCGGTAGTTCAGTTGGTTAGAACGCCAGCCTGTCACGCTGGAGGTCGACGGTTCGAGACCGTTCCGGGTCGCCACTCTTAGGAGAAAGCCTGTTTGATAGCATATGTGGGCTGCCAAGCAGGCTTTAAAATGCCTCGGTAGCTCAGTCGGTAGAGCAAGGGACTGAAAATCCCTGTGTCGGTGGTTCGATTCCGCCCCGAGGCACCAACCGTGCTGGTGTAGCTCAACTGGCAGAGCAGCTGATTTGTAATCAGCAGGTTGTGGGTTCGATTCCAATCACCAGCTCCATTCGCTATTCACCGCTCGAAACGGGCGGCAAATACAAATTGCATACGGGAAGATTCCAGAGCGGCCAAATGGATCAGACTGTAAATCTGACGTCTACGACTTCGGTAGTTCGAATCTACCTCTTCCCACCAGTAGAAACCTAAATCGAACTACTTCGGTTTAGGTTTTTACTTTTTTAACGACTCCCCTATCACGATACAAAAAGGCAACCAGTAAAGGCTGCCTTTTTACGTTGTATAAAGTTTATCGACATATCAAAGAGCGCCAAAACATGTAAAGTACCTTTGCCGAATGCTTGCTTTTCTATGATTGATCGTCCCTCTGCCGATGCCGAGTTCGGCGCAGACTTCCGACTGACGCATACCATTCATGTAACAATTCAGGATGGCAAGCTCCAATTCGGTAATATGTAATGCTTCCAGGAGTGCGTCATATTTGCTGTAATCTGTCTGTTCGTGTTCAAAGCAGTTTACGGGATCCATAGGGAGTGCCTTATAACTTGTAAAATCGATATAGGACGTTTTCTCCATCTTTCTGCGGTAACGCATCAGTTCATTATCCACTTCTCGATAACAGGCAAGTTTGATCGTGATCTCTTTTCCTCTGCGGTCTTTGCCGTAAATATCGGAAACCTTTCTGCCTATGAATTGATACAGAAAGCAGATTGCCGTCTGTGCCACATCATAGCCGTCCGATACGATATAATCGACTTCTCCCATATGGTGTAAGTCTTTAATTAAACCGATATAATACTTATCTGCGATTTTCCAATCGTACTTCTTTAAGGTACGAAGAGTCTGCAATGCGATCATCTCGCCCATGAGCTTGACGTTCTCTTTTGAAATAGGTTCCGCAAACAATTCACCTTCGTTGCGATACTTTCCGTTTGAAAACTTTGTAACCAACATTTCCATTTTTATATCCTCCGAATTGTTTTGCCTTTTTCGGGCAAGAGGCGAAGGAGCATAGAACGGTGAATGTCAGTATATTCAAAATACAGTTTGCGGAAGTCAACGGAACAAAGAAAAATCGTTGCGTTATAAGCGCGCAGAACAACTTATCAGACAGCAAAAGAGCCGAGCAAGGAAAACCTCCTTACTCGGCTTTAAGGTTTTTGATGAGTGTTTTCAGCAACGATTTTGCGGCCGTTGACTTCCGCGAGGAACTATGCTAACCTACGCCACCCGAAAGAGCAAATTCGGAGGATCAAACCACCATTTCAACCGTAATTGTAAATTTACGAAGCTCTCTTCTTTGACGCACCTTGAACGAAAAGTGCAATTCATTCCGAAAAAAAGAAAAGCCCCGACCGTCGTCGGGGCTCGTCTGTATAGGACTATTGTAGTAAATTTCGATTTTATCGTCGTATAAGACAATTTCTTTTATGAGATACGTTATCAGCATTTTCGGCTCTAAACGCAGTGCCTGCTCGTAATATTCACGTATTTCACGCTCGGATAACTTTGTCGCCGTATTACTTTTTTCGATTAGTATCTGCCGCTCCAATAACGCTTGCTTTTCCTCATACTCCTTTGTCAATTACGATACTCTCCAACAAATCTTTGCGGATCGCTGTTTTCTTGCAACCACTGCCATGCTTTCTTCCCCAGCACTTGTAATAATACTTGCGTTCGCCATTATGCGCCGTACCGCATTCTGCATTGACAGACTGCCCGCAATAACCGCATTTGATCTTATGCCGAAGAAGGTATATCGTTTCCGTGCTTAACTTACCATACCGGTTAGATTCAATTTTCTTTCTTACCTTTTCATAAATTTCTTTGGGAATAATGGGCGGATAAATATTGGTAAAAGCTTCTCCGTTGTAATGGTAAACTCCCGAATAGCGTTCATTTTTGAGAAGTTTATAAACGGTTGCGCGACAAAACGGTTTACTGTAATACAGAATTCCCCTGCTCGTAAGTGAAGCTATGATATCGCGCACAAATACACCTGCGGCATATTGCGAAAAAATGTACCGTACTATTTCCGCCCGTTCCTCGTCAATAACCGCTTTTTTATTGACATTTTTATATCCGTACGGAACACGCCCGCCTGTCAAATTCCCCTTTCGTCGGCTTTCATTATTTCCGCGGCGTATCTTTTGCGAAAGTTCTGCAGAATAGTATTCCGCATACCCTTCTAACAAGTCAAATGGACATAAAACTTATTTTAGGGTTTTAAGTTGTCAGACGGATAAAACCGAGTCGATGTC
>CALVST010000018.1 GCA_944359365.1 uncultured Clostridia bacterium | reverse complement strand
AATAAATTTTAATTCATATAAGGAGATCAAAAAACTATGGACGTTCGTCAGCAAACGGTAAACGCGATCAGGATCCTTTCGGCAGAGGCGATCCAGAAGGCAAACTCGGGGCACCCCGGTCTGCCCCTCGGCAGCGCGCCGATCGGCTATACCATCTTCGCGGATTTTCTCAAATTCAACCCCAAAGATCCCAAATGGGACGACAGGGACAGGTTCATCCTTTCCGCAGGGCACGGCTCCATGCTCGACTATTCCCTGCTCTATCTTTTCGGCTACGATATTTCCAAAGAAGACCTGATGAACTTCCGTCAGCTCGGCTATAAGACGCCCGGGCACCCCGAATACGGCCATACGCCCGGCATCGAAACGACGACAGGCCCTCTCGGGCAGGGCATCGCCAACGCCGTGGGCATGGCGGTCGCCGAGGCGCACCTTGCGGCGACCTTCAACCGCGAAGGGTTCCCCATCGTCGACCACTATACCTATGCGCTCTGCGGCGACGGCTGCCTCGAAGAGGGCATCTCCTACGAAGCCTGCTCGTTTGCGGGCACGCACAAGCTCGGCAAGCTCATTCTCTTCTATGACGACAACGACATCACCATCGAAGGCGATACGGATATCACGTTTAAGGAAGACGTGGCGATGCGCTTCAAGGCGCAGGGCTGGCAGGTGCTGAAAGTGGACGACGCGAACGACCTCGACCTGCTCCGCCGCACCATAAGAAAAGCGAAAGCGGATACCGAGCGCCCTTCCATCATCATCTGCAAAACGGTCATCGGGTTCGGCTCTCCCCTTGCAGGTTCGCACGAATGCCACGGCGCGCCCCTCGGCGCGGACAACCTTGCCAAGACGAAGGAAAACCTCGGCTGGACGTGCGCGCCCTTCGAAATTCCCGACGAAGTTGCCGAACACTGCGGCGCGATCGCGCGCAAGGGCGCTTCCCGCCAGGGCAAGTGGAAGAGAATGTTCAAACAGTACGAGGCGGCGTATCCCGACCTCGCCGCGCTGTACAAAAAATACATGAGCGGGGAGCTGCCCGACCTGAAAAACGACGCGGAACTGTTCGAGTTCGCAAAGCCCGACGCCACCCGCAACACGAGCTTTGCCGTGCTCAACAAGTTGGCGGACAGGATCCCCAACCTCATCGGCGGCTCGGCAGACCTCGCCCCTTCCAACAAATCCAACATGAAAAAGCGCGGCGACTTCACCGCGGAGGACAGGAGCGGCTCGAACATGCACTTCGGCATCCGCGAACACGCGATGGCGGCGATCGCCAACGGCATGCAGCTGCACGGCGGCCTGCGCGTGTACTGTGCGACCTTCTTTATCTTCTCCGACTATATGAAGCACGCCATGCGCCTTTCCGCGCTCATGCATCAGCCCGTGACCTATATTCTCACGCACGACTCCATCGGCGTCGGTGAAGACGGCCCTACGCACGAACCTGTGGAACAGCTCATCGCGCTCCGCTCCATTCCCAATATGAAGGTGTACCGCCCTGCGGACGGCAAGGAAACGACGGCGGCGTGGATCTCCGCCCTTACGGGCAACGCGCCTACCTGCCTCGTTCTGACAAGGCAGAACCTGCCGCAGTACGAAAACTCGGGCCTGGACGCGCTCAAAGGCGGCTACGTTCTTGCCGACAGCGAAAAGAAGGTGCCCGACGTTCTGCTCATCGGCAGCGGCTCGGAAGTGGAACAGTGCATGCAGGCAAAGGACATCCTCAAAACGAAAGGCGTGGACGCGCGCGTCGTTTCCATGCCCTGCATCGAGGAGTTCGAAAAACAGCCGCAGGCGTATAAAGACAGCGTGATCCCGCCCGAAGTGAAGGCGCGCGTCTGCGTGGAAGCGGCGTCCCCCTATTCCTGGTACAAGTATGCTGGCGACTACGGCGAGATCATCGGCATGACGACCTTCGGCGCGAGCGGCCCCGCGAACAAGCTGTTCGAAATGTTCGGCTTTACCGCGGACAACGTCGTGGAAAAGGCGTTCCGCTCCCTCAACAAACTCAACGCATAAGCAAAAGCCGCGGACGCTGTCCGCGGCTTTTTTGTTGTGCCCCCGCGTTTTCGCGGGGGCACATCTTTATTATTTCACTTTTTCCGAATAAGTACCCACCCGTTCTATTATATATCTGTTTCTTTTTGTGATCCCCAACAAAATAAAAAGCGCGATATGTGCCGCCAGCAGCAGGAGCGCTATCACCACATTCGATACGACAAAACTGTTAAGCGCCGAGCAGACCGAATAGGCTATATACGCCGCGATCGCCCATTTCCGGTATTCGATCTTTTCCTCTCTGTCCTCAAAAATGAATAGAAAGCTGCCGATGCACAAAATGTCAAATATAAATTCTATGATCCGATACCCTGTACCGAAGTTTTCCGAAAACAGGCTGACAATGTTCAATATGATCAGAAAAACGATATCCGCATAAAATATTTTCGTCGAAAGCGCGTCTTCTTTATGCTTTTTTGCCGCAATAAATGCGTAAAAACTGATAAACTCAGCCAGCACACAGACGATGAAAAAGAGCAAATTCGTAAAAATCAGCGCGAGGATCAGCGCCGCCACATAAACGATCAGCGTGACAACGAAAACTTTTGCCCAAGCCGTGTCTCTGCGCACTTCAATGTATTTGTATTCGCGCTCCGCCTTTCGGGGTGCCCGCTTGTTCCCTTGCCCCGTTTTTGGGCGGTTTTCCTCATCTTCCTCGTTGCCTTCCGCTGTCTTTTCACTGAACATATCCGTTTGGCTTACATTTTCGCTCAGCCCGATTTGCAGAAACTCGTTTTCGGATATCTCCAACACCTGCGCCATCATCGCAATTTCGTCCGGTTCGGGCACCTGCGTACCGTCTAGCCAATGCCGTACCTTATCTTCGTCCACGCCGAGCAACATGGCAAAGCGCAGTTCCGACATACCGCGCGCCCGAAGGCAATACCCCAAATTTTTCCCTATCGTATTTTCCATATCCTCTCTCCACTCATCAAGAGTATATCATACGATATGCGAAAAATCAAACGAATTTTTTTCCGCTCCCTGAATTTACAAAATTATTACAAAAAGGCTCACCGCTACCCTTTTACCCTGAATTTTAAGACGAGTTCCCTGCCGCCGAGCGAATGCGTTACCGTAAACGCGCCCTTTACGAGCGGCACTCGCTTTTCATACCTTTTCCCGCCGTGCTCCGCGGTAAAAATAAGTTCTTCCGTTTCCAGATCGTACTCGTACCCGCCCGTTTTTTTTGCGGAAATTCCCGTTTTGCTCTTTGCGGAAACGGTAAAAGTGCCGTCCTTTCCGAGCGTAAGATGCACGAAACGGCAAAACCCGAGCAGGTCGCGCCCCGCGAGCGTCGCTTCCACGCATTCATACTCTCCGAGATAGGTGCGCGAAAATTCGCGCAGGGAAGACATTTCGTTCACCTCGCACCCGCAGAGGGCGCAGGCTAGCAGCAAACTGGCGGCAATTGCCGCCGTTTTTCGAATTATGCTCCGCAGCCCCGCTTTTTGTTTGCTTTTTGCGCCGCTTTTCTTTATAATAGAGTCCATAAACAAAGTATTCGGCAAAAACAGAAAAAACATGCGCCCGAAGGGCGCACGGAAGGTGAGATCATGAAATTCGATGCGGAACTCGTCGGCAAAATAGGTTCGATGGCGCTCATCGACAAAAAGGACAACATGATAGACTACACGCGCGTGGCGAGGCTCTCGCGCGAACTCAAACCCGGCTATATTTGGATATCGAGCGGCGCGACGGAGATCGGGCGGCTGGACTACATGATGCGCGCGGGGAAAGAGCTGCCCGACACGGAAGACGCGAAAACCGATTACAGCGCGCAGGGGCAGGCGATCCTCATGCAGACTTACCGCCAGTATGTAGACAGCAAGTACTCCGTACGGCAGATACTCGTAGAACACCACCACTTCAACGACGAAGTGAAGCGCGAGCATATACGCAAACTTTTGCTCCGCTGCAAAGAGCAGAACGCCATCCCCATCATCAACTACAACGACGCGGTATCCGAATCGGAGAACAGGCGGCTCGAACTGACGGCGCTCGCAAAGTCGCACGCGCGCGTATACGAGTGCGTGGATAACGACGAAACCGCGTCCCTCGTCGCGTGCCTCGTAAAGGCGAAAACGCTGCTCATATTTACCAGCGTGGACGGCATCTATACCGATCCGCACGATCCTTCCACCCTTATCGAAGAGATCGCCGGCAAAGACGATATAGAGATCGTGGAGCACATCGAATATTATAAGCAATACTGCGAAGGCGCGTCACGCAAGGGCGCGAACGGCGCCAAAGCAAAGTTGGAGTATGTGAAAGACGCCGCGGCACAGGGAACGGAAGTGCTCATCGCAAACGCCGCATATTCCATAAAAGAAGTGCTTTCGGGCAACGTGCGCTGCACGCGCATCCACATCCGCTGATCATTTACCGCAACGCAAAAGCGGCGCTCATTCCGAGCGCCGCTTTGATTTTTTACGCTTTGCACTTTTTAATGACGAACATACGGGTGAAGATACAGCCGCTGTTCTCTTTCGCCTGCGTGTCAGAGAAGATATCACGCAGCAAAATGCCGCCGTTCATCAGCATATCGCCCCCCGCGGTAAAGGAGAGCTGCCCGCCGTAATTTGCCTGCGGGCGCGTGGTCACCTCGTAGACAGCCGAAGGGTTCAGCCCCTTGAACCGTATGAAGGGCAGCGGTCCGTTCACGACTCTGTTCGTGACCGCGGCGACGGCGATCGCCGAATTTTTATCGGGCGAAACGGTCATGAAACCGCCCACTTCCCCTTCGAACACGCCGCCGAGACGGTAATAGTCGCCGAATTGCAGAACTTTGCGGTGCTCTTTATAGAACGCCACCTGCGCGGTGATGACTTTTTTCTCCTCTTCGGTAAGTTTGCCCATGTCGAGCTCATACCCGAGCACGCCGCCGCACGCGATGTTGAAACGCGTTTCAAGCGGATTGCTGTTTTCCGTTTGGTGGTTGGGGCAGGCGGAAACGTGCGCGCCCATCACCGTCTGCGGATATCCGTAAGAGGTACCGTCCTGAATTCTCAGGCGCTCGCGCGCATCGGTATCGTCGCTCGTCCAAAACTGCGGATAGTAGCAGAAGTTGCCGAGGTCGAACCTGCCGCCGCCGCCCGAACAGCCTTCGAACAGCACGAACGGGAACTTCTTGGTTATTTTGGAAAGCACGCGGTAGTAGCCGAGGATATAGCGGTGAAAATACTCGCCCTGCGGAATGTTTTTGCCGTAACAGTCGGTAAGCGTGCGGTTGTAATCCCACTTCACATACGAGGCGCCGCTCCTTGCGATGACGTCGGATATGACGCGCACGATATAATTTTGTACCTTTTCGTCCGCAAGGTTGAGGCAAAGCTGTTGGCGCATGCGCGTAGGCTCCCTTCCGGGCACGCGCATCGCAAAATTCGGATGGGAACGGAACAGGTCGCTGTCTTCGCTTATCATTTCCGGCTCCACCCAGATGCCGAAGTCAAGCCCGAGCGCGCGTATTTTGTCGGCAAGGCTCTTCAGCCCGCCGCCCGTCTTTTCGGTATTGTCGAACCAATCGCCGAGCGCGCGGTGATCGTCGCATCGGTTGCCGAACCAACCGTCGTCGAGCACGAAGAGCTCCACGCCCGTTTCCTTCGCCGCCCGCGCGATGTTCAGCAGCTTTTCTTCGTTGAAATCGAAATACGTCCCCTCCCAATTGTTGACGAGTATGGGGCGCTCGCGCTTTTTCCACTTGCCGCGCACGATATGTTCGCGCACAAAACGGTGCATCTGCAAGCTGAGCCCGTCTTCGCAGGGCGCGTAGCACATGACCGCCTCGGGGGCGGCAAATTCTTCGCCGGGCAGAAGTTTCCAACGGAACATGAAATCGTTGATGCCCGCGATGAGGCGCGCCCTGCCGTTTTCGCAGCATTCGAATATCTCTTTATGATTGCCCGTATACACGAGGTTGACGCCGTAAACGCCTTCCTTGCCCTCCGCAATGACGAAAGGGTTGCGCTCGTGCGAGGAAACGCCCTTTTTGGAATCGTTATAGAAAACGCCCCTGCCGATCGCACGGGAGACCTTCTGCCGTTCGCGCGCCCATGCGCCCTCGAAGGTAACGAAGGAATATTCGCCCAAAAGGTCGAGCTGCACGCTCGCAAGGCGGCGTATATACAGCTCCTTTTTCGCGCCGTTCACAAGTTTTGAAGAAACGGCGATCACGTCGCTGTCTTCAAACACCGTATAGTAAAGATAGAGCGCGACTTTCGTGGGCGCGTCCACATATTTGAGTTCGAGCGTTTTCCCCTCTCCGTAGGAAGAAGGCAGCCCCGCTATTTCGGGTTTTTCCGTCAGTATTTTGCTTTTGGAAAAGGTAAACGCCGTAGAAATGCCGCCGTCTGCATTTTCCATCAAAACGCTGCTTTCGGTGTAATCGGCAAAGCCGTACTGAGAAAATATTTTGCGCGGCGAACCGCTGAGCGCCTCAAACCCGCCGCCGCTCGTAAGCCTTTTGCCGTAATAAAGGTACTCCCCCGCAGACGCGTCGATGACGAGCGTCGTATTCGGCGTATCCAGCCGCACGATCTGCCCCTTTTTCTTGATCATGATTTCCTCCGAAAATTCCGTTTCATTCGCCGCCCTTTCGAGCCGCTTGCAGTCAGTATAGCATAATAAACTGCATTTGTATAGCGAAAAAAAGGGAAAAGCCTGAAAAAATAAAAATTTTTTCAGGCTCTCATCGTTTACCGCAAGGCAAATGATTCAATTTTGTGCAATTTCTTTGCTCATTTTCATAAAATCTTCGCTTTTTTGGTCCAACATCTGCTTTTCCGCAGGCATAAGCTGATAATATCCCTTCTCCTTCATTTCCGAAAAAACCGTGAACTGGTCTTCCTGCGCCTTGCCGAAACAGCTCAAAAACTGCGAGCGGAGGCTCTTGGTGCTCCCCTCTTTCACCGCGAGCGCGTAGCTGTCGAGAAGCATTTTTTCCGTGTTCAGCATATCGGTAAGGGAATCTTTTTCGTTGAGGGTGCTCTCCCTCTTGCTAAGTTTTGCCATTTTATTTGCCCTCCAAAACACAGAGGAGCTGTTCAAACCTCTGCCTGTGGCATTCCGCGATGCGCCCCATGCACTCGGCAAGATCGGGATCGGTGAGCGTTTTGGAATACATTTTCGCCTTTTTGCACGCCATGCCTTCGCCCATGAGGAGCCCCGAAAGTACTTCGAGGTCTTTTGCAGTAAGTTTTGTCATAATGTCCCTCCGCACAGCAGTATGTGCCGAAATATCCGCCTCTATGCGCAACAATGCGAAAAGCGCGCCCGAAAGGCGCGCTTTTCGCTTTCTGAATATACGATACGGTTCAGTGCCGCTCGTCGAAATTGTCATACGTTTCGCAGAACCTGCCCGAAAACGCGGGCGGCTCGTCCGCTATATACAGGTGCGACACGTCGCCGAAAGAGGCGCAGCGGAACGCCGCTATTCCCTCCTCCCGCTCTTCGGTATACACCGTAGTGACGGAGGTCGGCGCGGCGCAGAAGTGCTGCAAGAGCGCCACGGGCGGCATATTGAACAAATGGGACAAAATGATGCCCGTCACCCCGAAGTGACAGAAAAAGACGAGCGTATCGCGGTTCGGCTTTGCCGCACGGTAAAAGGTGCCGCACCGGATATAGCCGTGCTCCCGCAAAACGCCGTCTATCCCGCGGCACACCTCGTCATACGCGGCGGGCACGCCGCT
Organism: uncultured Clostridia bacterium; assembly: GCA_944359365.1. GTDB lineage: Bacteria > Bacillota > Clostridia > Christensenellales > Borkfalkiaceae > Borkfalkia. Next base: position 27,416 of record CALVST010000018.1, on the reverse strand, counting down.
TTCGGCTATAAACGGCACGCTCTTCCATCCCTTTGCCGAATACAGCAAGGGATACCTGTCCATAAATGAGGGCATAAAGTCCCATATAAAATGCTTCTCTCCCGTATCGGGATGAAAAACGGGAACGGTGAATTCTTTCAGCCATCCGCACGTCTTCCCCGTGCGCCCCACGCGCGAAAGCGTAGCCTGCGCCGTTTTCTGCGCCCTGCCCAAGGGGGATATGTAAAATTCTTTGACGCGCTCGCGCTGCATTTTATCGGCGAGCAGTTCTATCTCTCTTTCTCCCTTTTCGGTCACGGAATCCTTTTCGTAATCGGGATCGCCGTGACGGATAAAAATAAGCCTCATACCTTCACTCCCGCGGAATTATTTTTTATATTCGTCCGCTAGCTTTTTGAAGTACGGCAGAGAACGCGCGATCATTTCGGGCGAAACGCAGTAAGCGATGCGCACATACCCCTTGCAGCCGAAGTCGTCGCCCGGCACGAGCAGCAGCCCGTACTTTTTCGCCCGCTCGCAGAAGGCGTTTGCGTCCGGCTCGGGCGAGCGGACGAACAGATAGAACGCGCCGTCCGGCCGCACACAGCGGAAACCGCACTCTTCGAGCGCTTTCAGAAGCACGTCGCGGTTGCGTTCGTACACGGAAACGTCGGAAACGGCGCCCTGACACTTTGCGATCATCTTCTGAAACAGCGACGGCGCGCACACATATCCGAGCGCCCTGCCCGCGCCGCACACGGCAAGATACAATTCCTTTGCTGCGTCCGCTTCGGGACTCACGAAAATATACCCGATGCGCTCGCCGGGAAGGGAAAGCGATTTGGAATAGGAATAGCAGACCACGGTGTTTTTATAATATGCCGTAAGGTAAGGCACCTTCACTCCGCCGTACACGAGTTCGCGGTAAGGCTCGTCGGTGATAAGGTAAATGGTCTTGCCGAGTTCGCGGCTCTTCCTTTCGAGCAGAGCGGAAAGTTTTTTGACCGTTTCTTCGCTGTAAACGACGCCGCTCGGATTGTTCGGCGAATTGACGAGCACCGCGGCGGTCTTTTCCGTGAAGGCGTTTTCCAAAAGGGAAAAATCTATCTGGAAAGTATCGGGATCGGACGCAAGCTCTATCAGCTTTGCCCCCGCCGTCTGCGTGAACACCCTGTATTCGGTGAAGAACGGCGCAAAGGTGATCACCTCGTCGCCCGCGTTGCAAATGGCGGAGAGGGTTATGGTGAGCGACGCCGCCGCACCGCAAGTCATATATATATAGTCGGGATCCGTTTTCACGCCATGCTTGCCCGCGATATATTCCGCGATCGCCCTTCTCGTTTCCGCATCGCCCTGCGCGGAGGTATAGCCGTGCAGAGCGGTGGCATTGTCTGTATGCAAGAGGGATACGAGCGTATCCTCCACGACCTTCGGCGGTTCGACGCTCGGGTTGCCGAGGCTGAAATCGAACACTTTGTCCGCGCCGACTTCCGCCGCGCGTTTCTTTCCGAATTCAAAAATTTCGCGTATCACCGAGCGCCTGCTGCCCAGCTCGTACATTCTTGCGTTCATATATCCATTCCTTCCTTTTTTATTCGATGATTTATTATACCACAAAAAAACGCGGCTTTCAACCGTATCGGCGGGCGCGGAAAAATTCAAAAAATTATTTTGACTGCCGCAGAGGATACGCGGCAGTGCTTGACAAACTTTTTTAAAAAATTTATACTGAAAAGCGGAGTACGAAAAGGAGGTGTGTGCCGTGAGCGATGAATTGAAACCCGAAGAGATGACGGACGAAGACCGTCTGCGTAAAATAGAACAGCTGATCGACGAGAACAGGACGGAAGACCTCGAAGCGATGGCGGAAGAGCTTTCTCCCGAACAGCTCGCCCACATACTCGAAACGTTAGACGGCGAACGTATGCCCGCCTTTTTCGGCTGCCTCGACAGCGAAGTCGCGGCGGACGTGTTCGTCCTTTTGAACAGCGAAACGCAAAAGCGGGTACTCAAAGATTTCAGCGACGTAAAATTGCAGGAAGTCACCGACGAAATTATTGACGACGACGTCGGGGAACTGTTGGAAAGCATGCCGACGGAAGTCGTGCACGAAGTCCTTTTAAAAGCGACGCCCGAAAACCGAAACGATAAGATCGTAGAGATCGTAGACTACCTCGAAGAGAAGAAATTTTCCCAGCTGAAACCTCTTCTTGCCGAGCTCGAGCCTGCCGACCTTGCGGAAATATTTTCCGAACTGAGCGAAACGGACCTGCCCATCGTTTTCAGGCTGCTACCCAAAGAGCTCGCCGCGGAAACCTTCGTAGAGATGAACAGCTCTCAGCAGGAACTGCTCATCCGCTCCTTTTCGGATAAAGAGCTCAAACTCATGCTCGACGAGCTGTTCGTGGACGATACGGTAGACCTGATCGAGGAGATGCCCGCGAACGTCGTGCGGCGCATACTGCTGCAGGCGGACAGCGAAACGAGGAAAGAGATCAACGAGATCCTCAAATACCCCGAAGACAGCGCGGGCAGCATCATGACGACGGAGTGCATCTCCCTGCGCGCGCACATGACCGTCCGCGAGTGTTTCGACAAAATCCGCAAAGAGGCGATAGACAAAGAGACCATTTACACCTGCTATGTGACGGACGACGGAAAGACGCTGATCGGCATCGTTACGGTGAAGGACCTGTTCCTGCACGGCTACGACGAACAGGTAGGCTCTTTCATGGAAGACAACTTTATTTATGTAGACACCCATGAAGACAAGGAAGAGGTGGCGAACATACTCTCCAAGTACGACCTTCTTTCGGTGCCCGTCGTGGATCAGGAAAAGCGGTTGGTCGGCATCGTAACGGTAGACGACGCGCTCGACGTCATCACCGAAGAGGCGACGGAAGATATCTCGTACATGAACTCGGTCACCCCTTCCGACAAGCCGTATTTCGAAACAAGCGTGTTCAGCGTATATGTGCACCGCATCCCGTGGCTGCTGATACTGATGATAGGCGCCACCTTTACGGGCATCATCCTCAATACCTATGAGCGGATGCTCCTGCCCGTTTTGGTAGCGTGCGTGCCGATGATCATGGGCACGGCGGGAAATGCGGGCAGTCAAGCGTCCGTTACCGTGATCCGCGGCATGACGCTGGACGAAATACGCCCCCGCGATATCGTGCGCGTGATATGGAAAGAACTGCGCGTGGCGCTGCTCGTTTCCGTTTCCGTCGGGGCGGTCTGCTTTTTGAAGCTGTACCTGCTCGACGGCATGGCGCTCGGCTATGACTATCAGCTCCTCTACTGCGCCGCCGTTGCCGTGGCGATCGCGTTCGCCGTGATCGTTGCGAAAATCGTCGGCTGCTGCGTGCCCATATTCGCAAAGGCCATCCACATCGATCCCGCCGTGTTTGCGAATCCCTTCATCACGACCATTACGGACGTTCTGTCTCTCCTCATCTTCTGCGGCGTTACCATAGGGATGTTCGGTCTGGTCGCCTGACGGTATTTTACGGAAAACAAATCCAATGCCAATAAAGACGCGTGCCCCGCAAACATTTGCGGGGCACGCGTCTTTATGCTATTTTTCTCTCTTTTTCACGATCGCTTTATACGGTTTGATCAACCCCTTCGCGATGAGCTGTTCATCCGTCTTGTAAGGGAAATGGTAGTCCATATAGACATAACCGACGTTTGCCGCGTCCAACTTTACCGCGAGCGCCTCGATCAGCTCCTTTGCGTGCCTGAGCGCCCTGTCGCTCGTGATGCGCAGCTTCATCGGCGTTTCGGCGTACGTCTTTTTTTCGGAAACGTCGGAAAAGCGGTACTTCGTATCCTCGTATTCGGCGGGATCGAGCGCAAGGTACAATACGAGCGTTTTGCCGCCGATATTCATTTTTGCGATCTTTTTTCTGCCGATGCGAAAATTTTCGCATCCCTGGCACAGCCGCGATTTGATGCCGGATATCCCCGCAAGCGCGTTTTTCAGCTCGGTATAGCGATCCTGCGCCTGCGCGTTCTGTATGAGTTTGGATTTGAAGGAACGGCGCAGCCGTATCACCTCTTCATAGCCTTCGGGAAGCGCGCTTTTGCCCTTGTCGCTCCCGTCTTGCATGATCTCTTCCGCCGCGCGTTCGGGCGCAACTTCTTTGCCCGCGCTTTCGTCGGCGAGCACCTCGTCTATGATCTCTTCGGCGCATTCCTCTCGCAGCGCGTTTTGCGTATTTTCGTCCGGCGCAGACTGTTCGGGCGCCGCGTCTGCCGCGACGGCATCCGCCTCTATCTCCCGGAGCGCCGCACGCATCTTATAACGGAATTCCGCTTTGGCGCAGGGGTGCGTTTCCGCCTTGACGCAGAATACGCAGTACGCCATCGAACCGCAAAGGTCCCTGCCCGCACGCTCGCTTTTCAGCCATTTTTCAACGTCGAGCGTTCTCTGCCTTGCAAAAAACTCCTCGTCCGCCACGGCGGACAGATTCTCGCCTGCCATCACTCTTTCGCTCCTCTCTTTTCGTTTGCGCACACGCAAACCTTCCTACATTATTATAGTACAAAAATATCGCAAATGCAAGACCTGCGCGGAATTTTTCGCATACTTTTTCCCGCATCCGCGCGGATAACGTCAAAAAAGGGTGAAAGGCGATACCGCGGAATTGAGCGCCTTTTCCTCTTCCGTCTGCTTTTCGAGGCTTTCGATGCGCTTACGGATACCGAGCATGCGCGCGTCCGTCGCGGCGATCGTTTCCGCGCAACTTTTCAGTTCTGCCGCGATCTCGGGGCGGTCGGCGCTCTCCTTTTTATATTTCATCTGATGTTCGAGGCTTGCCCAAAAGTCCATCGCCACGGTGCGCAGCTGTATTTCGACGCGCATCATCTGTTTGCCTTCCGAAAAGAAAACGGGAACTTCCACGATCATATGATAACTTCTGTACCCGTTGGGCTTGGGCTTACGGATGTAGTCCTTTATTTGCAGTACGGTGATATCGTCCTGCCCGGCAAGCATTTCCGCCACCTTGTAAATGTCGTCTATAAACGAGCATACGACGCGTATCCCCGCAACGTCGTTCAGGTATTCGGAAATCGCATCTATGGTGACGGGCTTTCCGAGCCTTTTGAGTTTGCCGACGATAGACACCGGCTTTTTCACGCGCGAAGTGATGCTCTCTATCGGATTGCGCCCCGCTTTATACGAAAGCTCTTCGTTGAGCACCTCGAATTTGGTGCGCACTTCGCGTATGGCGCAGTCGTAACGCGTCATCAGCCCCATAAAGCGGCTGACCTGTTCCATGGTATTGCCGTCGCCGTTCAAAAATTCCCCGATAAGTCCGTTTTCGCTTTCGTTCATGATACCCCCCGTCAGATAAAAAATTCGGGCGTGCGCCGCGCCGTGCAGTTTTTTTCCAGTTTTTCCTTTGCGGCGAGCACACCCTGCTCTATAAACGCGCGTGCGCCGCGCGCACAAAATTTAACGCAAGCCGCACAGGCGATGCACCTTCCCTGATCGGAAAGATCCGCCGCGATATTGCACACGGGGCATACGGATATACACGCCCCGCAATGCGAACACTTTTCCGCGTCTACGGCGGGCATACGCTTTGCCGCCGTCATGAAAGGGCTGTATTCCTTATAAGGAAAGCCGCCGCGTACTTTTTTGTTTATTTTCGCGCCCGTAGCCGTTTTTTCGAGCGCGGCGAGCGCAAAAGTCGATGCGGCGAGAATGTCTTCCGCATCGGGCCTGCCGCGCCCCACTTCGCAGGAATAGGAATGTTCGCCTATGAACGCTGCCGCCGCGCATACGGTAAAACCGGATTTTTCCAACAGGCCGCACGTTTCCGCAAGCGCGTCGTCATAGTCGCGGTTGCCGTATACGGACAATGCGACGGCGCGCGCGCCGCCGCCCCGCAATTTTGCAAGGAAAGGCAGCAACAGCGGCGGCACCCTGCCGCCGTAAACGGGCGCGCCGAAAATGAGAACGTCGTCTTTTCCGAACGCATACTCCCGCATGCGCGCCGCAAGCGATGTGATATCCGCAATGCGCGTTTCGCACAGAAGTTTTTCAAAAAACACCTTTCCGACGGCGCTTACCACCTTTTTCGTGGTGTGCGTCGGACTGAAATACATGAGCGTGAGCCGCATATCGCCCTCCCGATATCTGCATCTCTTATTCTATCACGGAATCTTCCTTTTGTAAAGCGCTTATAAGAAAAGCCCCCGCAATGCGGGGGCTTTTCATGATATTACCGTTAAAAATCCTTATATTTATAAACGGAAAGCGAAACCGCTGCGGAAACGGGCAGGCCAATGACTCCGACCGCCAAAGCCGCCGCGCAGGCGACGAGCGGCACATACCCGCCCGCAAGCCCTATCAAGGATGCGGCGCCCACGCAAAACGCCATGACGGCGACGACAAGCACGATGTAGACCGTGCGCGCCTTTTCCACGCCCAATTTGAATACGAGGGGCAGCACTGCGTCCATCACCGCGAGCCCCAATCCGCCGAACGTGAGCACGGTGTACAGGTTTTCCGCCGTCCGGAAGGAGGGAATGGCAAAAAACACGAATGAAAGCGCCCACACGGGCACAAAGAGCGACAATCCCAACGCATAGCGCGAGAACGCCAGCTCTTTGCGGGAAACACCGGACGCGAGGGCAAATTTGTCCCAATTGTCCTTTTCGTCATAGGCGATCGCAGAGAGGGGCGCGACGACGCCGCAGAATATGGAAACGCCTGCATAAAAATAAATGTTGCCCGTGATCGCCCCGACCGCGAAAAAAAAGACGATGACGAACGCATAATAGAGCATCTGCCCTTTCAGGTTCATGATGTCCTTCAAAAAAGTTCCCTTCATACCCTTTCACCCCTCGCATAATAAAGCATGATATCTTCTATGCCCGCCCGCTCGAGCGGCGTGCCCGCGGGCACTTCGCCGCGGTATACGAGCGCGCTCATGCCGAAATCGCCGCGCATATACGCGGCAACGGCGTTTCGCCCCAAAGCGGCAAGCTCTTCCGCCGAACCGCGGAACAAGGCATACTTTTCTTTCAGCGAGTCCTTTTCTTCCGCGAAAACGATCTTGCCTCCGTGGATAAAAACGATATAATCGCACAGCTTTTCAAGGTCTGAAACGATGTGCGAGGATATCAGCACCGAATGCCTTTCATCCTGCATAAAGTCGTACAGTATATCGAGGATCTCGTCCCTCGCAACGGGATCCAGCCCCGAAGTAGGCTCGTCGAGTATGAGCAGCTCCGCCCCGTGCGACAGGGCGACCGCGAGCGCCGCCTTCTGCTGCATGCCGCGGGAAAATTCGCGTATCTTTTTGTCGCGCGGCAGCGCAAACCTGTCGGCAAAGGCGAAAAATGCGGAATCCTGCCACGCGGTGAAGATATGTTTCATCACGACGCTCACCTCTTTCAGCGTCAGATTTTCGGGCAAACAATTTTCCCCGAGCACGGCGCCGATCCTGTTTTTGTCCTCTTTTGAAAGGGACGCCGCAGGTTTTCCGAACACATACGCCCCGCCGCCGTTCGGCGCGATCAGCCCGAGGATGCCCTTTATGGTCGTACTTTTGCCCGCGCCGTTCTCGCCGATGAACCCGACGACGCTGCCCGCGGGGACGTCGAAACTAACCCCGCCGAGCGTAAAGTCATTGAATTTTTTCGTCATGCCCCGCACGCTGATATTGTTCATGCTCATTCTCCTTTCATGATGAGGCGGAACATCTCTTCGATCTCTTCGTCAGACGCGCCGCCCGTTCTTGCAAGTTCCAAGCCCTCGGCAAACTTTTCTTCCGCCTGCTTGAGGTGCTCTTCGCGGATCAGTTCTTTGTTCCTCGCGGCGACAAAACTCCCCTTTCCCTGCACCGAACAGATAAACCCGTCTCGCTCCAGATCGTCAAAGGCGCGCTTGGTCGTGATGACGCTGATGCGAAGCTCCTTCGCCAAGGCGCGGATGGAAGGGAGCGCGTCCCCTTCCTTTGCCTCGCCGCGCAGTATCGCCCCTTTGATCTGGCTGTATATCTGTTCGTAAATGGGCTTATCGCTCGCATTGCTTACGATCACATTCATTTCGCCCTCCGTTTGTATCAACTGTATATATACATTATATACACTATGCGCAGTTTGTCAAGCATATGAACGCAGAATTTATAAATTTTTGTACATAAAAAGGAACGCCTCTGAAAAAGGCGTTCCTTCCTATCGAAAGGCGGCATCCTTCGATGCCCTCTCTCACTCAAATAAACGAGATATTGTCCACATAGATCGTACCGGCATTCGCAGCGCCCGACCAAAAGCCCAACTGTATCACCCCGCCGAGCGCCAACCCTTCGGTATCGGTTATGGTGAACTCATAATAGCCCCATCCCTGCACGATATGACCGTTTATCGGTATGTTCATATCCGTTGCAGATGACACGGGTTCCCCTTCTCCGTTCGTATATGCGCCGATATTCAGGCTGAACGAACAGGTAAACGCATTGCCGCCGTTATAGATCCACATAGCGATTTTCTCCGCCTGTGCTTTTTTGGGCGATTGATGCCACACGAAATAGACCATGCCGTTCTGCGTGCAGGGCACTTCCGCGGAGTATTCGCCGCTCAGCGCGTTTTGATCGCTCTTTAACGCCACCGCGCGCGTATCCCACGCCGCGCTGTGATCGTCGTCGGCTTCAAAAGTCAAATCTACATCGGTAAACGTGATATCGTCTACATACACGGTGCCGGCGGCGGAGGAACCCGACCAAAGCATCATTTCGATGATGCCCGCAGTCGCTACGCCTTCAACATCGTTCACGTCGAATTGATAATAATGCCAACCGCCTGCTTTTAACACAAAAGGTTGGTTTACGTCCTGCGACGCTCCGACAGTTTGCCCCTCCGAATTTACATATTCGGGGATCATATAGGAGAAATAGCAGTCGAATTCTTTCCCGCCGTTATAGATCCAAAGCCCGACCTTTTCCGCATTCTGCACCTTGATAGGCGACTGATGCCAGACAAAATATACGCCCGTGTTCGGCGCAACGTCTGCCCGTACGGAATACTTTCCGCTGTGTGCCTGCTCATCGCTCTGCAATGCGGTAACATGGCCGTCCCATGTAAGCCCCGCATCCGCAGCGTTTTCGAACGTTATATCCGAAGAGAGGAAATACAAGTCATCGGCGTAGATCGCGGTGCCCGCGGCACCCTTGAAACCGAACGAAACCAGCCCTCCGAGAAGCATACCGCGCACATCTTCCGCCGCGAACTCATAATAATTCCATCCCGCTGCAAGCGAAACGGGCACGGAATATTCCTCCGCAGATACGGAAACGGGAGCCGCGCTGCCGCCGCCGTATTGATATGCGCCTATATTGTAGACAAACTCGGCATCTGTCTGTTCCGTAACGTAAATATACAGACCGATCTTTACGATATTCTGTTTGACGGGCTGTGAAAAGCTATACAACGCCGCGCCCTCTTGCGGCAGATTGAATTTGGCGCTGTACTCCCGGCTGTATTGCTGTTCGCCGCTGCGTTCGGCATTCGACGCGTCCGCAAATTCTTCCTGCGTTTCAAAAGAGGTATAAAAATTTTCGCGTTCCGCGGTAAAGGTAAATTGTGTGCTATATACTTTGTCTTGCGCCGTATAAGAATATACGACAAGATATTCGCCGCCCGTTTCCGCCACAAAACTGCCATCTTCAGGCTGCACTTCTTTCCCAGCGCATGTAACCGTTACGGTGACTTGCGCGTCGGGTACCTGTTCGCCCGCCGCGTTCTTTACGATCGCCGCGGGAAGCGTTACCGTGTCGCCGACGATACAATCCGCAAGAGCGTCGACCGCGACCGTAAAGCGCGCCTTGACTTCGATATGCAAAGTATATCTGCCGACATATTCGCTGTCGGTACTGACAAGGGATATCGTATACTTTCCGGGAACATCCGCCACGAAGGAATTGCCGCTGCACGCAACTTCGCCCTCGGGCCCCGTTACCGTCATCGTATATGCCGCATCGTTGGGATTACTCACCGTAAAAGAAACCGTATCGCCGTCGTAGTACTCGCTTTTATCCGTCTGCACCGTATAACCGGGAGATTTGACAAGGCGCATTTCGTCCACATAAATGCGGGTATCGTCGGCGAGCGGGCCGCTCACCCAAAACATCGTAAAGCCCTCTTCCCGCAGACAACTGCTGTTAAAGGCATCCAATCCGAGCACAGAACCCGAACCCGTATAGTCGCTGTTCTGCCAATATGTGTCGCCGCGCGCACCTTCGATATCGCTCTGCGCAAGGTACACGGTAACCCACTGTTTGCCGGGCACGGGATTTTGCTGCGTGGTCGTGCCGTCTGCATTCAAATATCGAACATTCCAATTCATGATTTGGAACGAGCCTTCCGCATCGATATACAGCCGAACCGCAAAATATGCCCACCCCGCCTGTTCATAAGCCTCCATTTCCGCCTGCGTTCTGCCGAAACGGAGCGCAAAATTCTTGTATTGCTGATCGCCGCCCGTCATCCATCCGACTCCGTCGGCGTCCATAAACGTCTGTTCCCAACCCTTCTGCGCGCCGTTTGCCGCATAAACCGAATCCGTCGTGATGAGATCCGCGCTGTCGGCAAAATCGGCAAGAACGTAGTCTGCCATGGGCGTGGCGATGTTGAACGTTACGGAAGCCCCCGCCGCATTTCCCGAAGCGTCGGTCGCCGTAACTTCATAAGAATAATCCCCCGCCGCGGGCGTGAACCGCCCGTCCGTAAACGCTACTTCCGTCTTTTGACCGCCGTTTACAAGATACAGCTTTTCTTCGACCGTACATGATGCGCCCGAATTGTCTGAAACGGTTACTTCGGGAAGGGTATATTCCTGCCCCGCGACGCCGTAAGCCGGCTGTGCGATGCGCACTACGGGATCCACGCTGTCGGTCACTGAAATGCGGTGCGTGCGGGTACGGGAGTCGTTTTCAGACAGTTCCACCGTATACACGATGCGATACCCCGCAAGATCCCGCAACTCGATCTGCCCGCCGATGACCGTAGCAGATTCGTTGCCCGTGCCGACGTAAACGGCATATTCCGGCTGATAGCTGTTGCCGTCTTCGTCGAGCACCGCAGGATTTTCCACAGTATAAACGGTGCCTATTTCCGCACTGCTTTCGGTGTCGGTAAAATTCACGAGCACCACATTTGCCGTAGACGGCGTCTTTTCCCCGCATGCGGCTAATCCCGTACAGGTAAGGCACAGCAGAGCCGCCGCTACCCATATCCATAGTTTTCTTTTCATCTTTCCCTCCTTAAAAAATTATTTTTAAACTTCGATGCGAAAATTATCGAAGTAAAAAGTCTGTGCTTCTCCCAAATATTCCGCCCAAGCGATCTTCCAAAAGCCCGACATTTCGACCGTTCTTTGGTTCAGCTCTGAGATCGGCACGGAAAAAGTGACCCAACGCCCCGGGCTTGAAGTAAAGCTGTGCGCATCCCAATCTTTTCCGCCCTCCGAATAAAATTCGGGATAGAATATTTTGGGCGTATCGCTCGCGTTGTACACGTCGAACGCGACGCTGCCGCGCGCCTTTTCCTCTTCCGTAAGCGACGAGAACACGCGCTGCATGATCTTTTCGGGAATGGTGATGCGCGGCCAAGAGCCTTCGCGGGTGCTCCCCGGATAAGTTACGATTTTCAGCATTTTAGAACCCGACGACGGGGCAACGCCGTCTTCCCCCGTTACTACGGCTATATCGGGCATACAATCGGGATTGTCTACCGAAGGAGAGATAACATATTGCTGATACAGCCGCTCGAAATCGCAGATCTCGTATTTTCCGAGTTCGACGAGATCGGTAAGCTCTCTGTTTTCCGCGGCGCGGTGGAGCACGACGTCGTCCATATAATATACGGGCGCGTCGGCAAGGTCGCGCGAGCCTGCGTTTTCAAAGGCGAACGACACGCCCTGTATCAGCGTAACGTCATAAGCGATGTTCAGGATATTCAGGTCTATTTCATAACGGATGTCGTTCCAACCCTGTTTGAGCGCAAACGTAGTTTCCTGCACTCTCTCCGCCGAAGAGACCGACGCGATCGATACGATCAATCCAACCGTAACCTCTCCTTGAGGCTGCGCGCAATACATACTTGCACTGATACTTTCCGCCGAGCGGAAATCCGTTTCGTCCCTGCCGAAGCGCAGAGAGTAGGTAGGAAAATACAGATACGGCGAAGTCGTCTGCGCATAATAGCCGAGCGGCTGCAATTTTGCCGAATATTCGCCCGAGCGCACAAACTGCTCGTCGCTGTTGCGCGTCACTTTGCCGAAACCGTTGATCAGCCGCATCAGCTGAAAGGAAGGCGCCCATGTTTCGAAATCCGCAAGAACCACGTCGCGCGGCTGCGGCGCCTGCGGTTGCTCTTCGCCGCCGCAGGCGGCAAAAGCGCCCGCGGCTGTGCACATGATAAATGCCGAAAGAATAATGCTCAACAATTTTTTCATAACGCTCTCCTTATACTCCGTATACGAGCGCATCGACGAAATACAGCCCGTCGTTCGCCGCCGCCTCTTTCCCCTCGCCGAGATAGAAGATGAGATATTCTATCCCGCCCAACGAATCCCAATTGTATGCGTTGAGATTGTTGAGTTCTACGGTATTCATGCCCGGCGTGAGCGTAACGTTCAGCATATCGCTGTAAATCGCCAAACGGTTGTATTTTGCAGAAACGGTCAAACGAAGCGGGGCATCTCCGCCGTAGTACACGTGCAGAACGAGGCGAGAAGTCTGCCTTCCGATGCCGTCCACAATGGCATTTTCCCACTTGAAGTTCTGCCACTCGTTTGCGGGCGCATCGCCCAAGAAAATATGCAGCCATGTACCCTCGCCCGCAAGAGCGGGAACAGATTCCGCCGTTACGGTTGCGCCGTCTAAAACGCCGATGCCGTCGGCAAGGCTTTCCGCCGCGTACAGCGTTGCCGCGCCGCCGAGATCCTTTTCAAAAACGAGCGTGCCGCCGTCCGTTTCTACGGAAAGCGATATGCCGTTGTCCGCTCCCGTAAGGCGAATTTCGATTCTATAACGGGAGTACCCGTTTTCCGTCGATGCCGGCGTGAGCGCCGCGCCGCCGTTTTTCAGCGTATAGCCATCTTTCGCGTATACTTCGTAAACGATATTGCCGTAGCGGTCGTCCTCAAAGCCCATGATGCACACGTTGGCTTCCGATCTTGCCAGCGCCGCAAGCTGATAAAGATTGCGCCGCGCCGCGTAAAATGCGGAAGAATCGGTCGCGACCTGCGTTCCGCTGTAAATTCCGGAAGTTACGTTTTCGTAAATTTCGCCGAAAGTATTTTCTATTCCGAGCGTTTCGGCAAGCGCACCGTATTCCTCTTCGAGCATCAGCCCCGTTTCATATTCTTCCAACCCGTCGCGGAAGGCTTCGAGGCGCATGGACGCGATGGGTTCTTCCAACCCGTACTGCCCGCCCGGATAGAAAAGATATCCGTCGCCGTTTATATTCGGGAAGCGGGACGCGGAGCCGAAATAATCGTCCAACGGCTGATACACGCCGTCTTCGTTGGACGCGTATATGTTCGTTGCCCAATAAAGATTGCCCACGACGTCATACTCTTTCATCATCCATCCCACGGCGCGCGCGGAAAGAAGGGTGTCTTCCGTATGGAATGTCGGATACGGGCTTTTGGGATTGTTGCAGGTATACCACCATTTTTCTTCTTGATCCGCATACAGCGCGGCATTGTAATCGTATTCGTCCACCTTGGGGCACCAAGTATCGATATGGCCTTCGAGCGCCTGCATATACGGACAAGTGACCACGCTTTTCATATCTCGTATCGACTGAGCGACTTCCGCGCGGAGCGCCGCACTGCCGCCCGTGCCCGACTCTATTTCGGCAGCCACCTGTTCCAAGGTTTGACGGAAATACTTCTGCACCACTTTTACCCGTTCCGTCGTTCCCTGCAGATCGGGCTCGTCTATAATGTTAAAGTAACAATACAGTTTCGCCAATAAGTTGAAATTTTCCGCAAAGCTCTTTTCCGCGAAAGCACGCAGATACTTTGCAAAAATGTCGGGGTCAATACATTCCTGCCCCTCTATAATTCTCGTTGCATAAGGAATGCAAAGATTGGAGCATGCGGGATCTTTGAGATACCCGCACGCCTTATCCACATAATAAGCGATGTCCTCGTCGGTATGCGCGGTATCCGTCACCACATACTGCGGAGCAAGGCGATATTCGATGAGTTTTTCGGTATATGCGTCGAGCATTTCCTGCGTGCTGTTGAGTTCTCCGCTCTGATAATGCCACTGCGTGAGGAAAATGCTCTTGGAATGCACCTCTTCGCTGACGGAAAAATCGTACACTTCCAATTCAACGGGCACGGTGTGCGTTTCGCCGTCGAGCGTTACGGCTACACTGCCCCGATACACGCCCGCCGCTTGGTCTTTCGGAATGTGAAAGGTCACATATATGCCTTGATTTTTCCCTGCCTCCACCCTGTTTTCACCGTATTCCGCCGCCGTTTGCATGGGTAGGAGCGCGTCCGGGTACATCCCCGCGGGGGCGCCGTTGCCCTCATAATTGCGCGCGACTTCTATATACTTTTCGTGATACAGGGCAATGTTTTCCGCTTTGAATAGGGCGCCTCCCTGCGCGCTCAGGTCCCCCGCAGCGGCGCTGTATTCGCCGATATCGCCGCCCGCGGACACAATGATCTGCCCGCTCTCATATTCGCCCTTCGCCGCATAAATTTGCAGCGAGCTCCCTCGCTCGGCTGCGGGCACCTCTTCTTCCTGCAAGATCTTTTCCGTTGCAGGGGCTGTCCAAACGGCATTTTCCGCCTGCTCCTCAGTTTTCGGCGTGCTCTCGCATCCCACGGCTGCCAAGAGCAATACCGCCAAAAAAACCGTGCCGATTTTTTTCATATTTCACCCCCTAGCCGACGATGCCCGCTTTGGCTAGCGCATCCTGCCAACGCGCGTCCGTCCAATACGCCTTTGTATCGTCAAAGTAGTTTTGCGGCATTTTGGTGTTGCCCGACATGCTGAACGTGATATAATAATTCTGCGTCGTGAACGGCATCACTCCGCCGTAAAGCACGAGCGGGAAACTGTTTTCACTCGGCAAAACATACAGCCCGACATTTTCATCCGTAAAATATCCTATACGCGTTTTTTGAAAATCGGAAAGGGATTCATAAAGCTGAGGGTTCTTTTCCTTCACGTTGTACAGGAACGGGAGCGTCGCCCCGCCGGTTGCCTCGATGTATATCTCGTTTGCGATATCCGTCGCCATAAACCTAAGAAAATCCATGGCGACTTCTTTGCCCGTCGCATAAGAAGGGATGAAAGCGGTATGGTTGGGGCCTATGGAATGCACGATGGAACGCGCCTCGCGGATACGTTCAAAATCGGGAGCCGTAACGCCTTCATAAGAATCCGCACCGCTGTCTACCGCCTCAATAACGAGCCGAAGCGCCGCATTTTCGGTGATCCCGCGCGTTTTTGCGAGCGCTTGAATGCTCGGCGTCTGCGTCACAATGGAGCTTATAACGGGCGTGCGCATCATCTGTATATCGTAATCGAGCCCGTTGACCTGTTTGATCTCTTCCTTTATTTCGCGCATTTCGTTGTCGAACCAATCGCCGTTCATATGATAAACAGCTTTTCCGCGCAAAAATTCCGTCTGCGAAATGAGGTATTCGTCGGTAAAGGAAGTCGGATTAACGTAATCGTTCGTCTTATTGACCGCCTGTTCCAAAACTTTCAGCGCTTCCACCCTGCCAACCTGATCGAATATACCGGAAGAATATCTGCCCGAATCTATGCCGTTGAAAAAGTCGAGATAGTTGTCTATCCCTTCATATTGCGCCCACCAAATGTAAAACATATAATCCACATAGTTGGGGGCATCGTTGCTCTGCAAAATAGAGTAACCGACGGAATACTTGCCCTCTTGATTGCCCTGCAAGTCCTTTATCTTCCGCATGGAAGCGAGCCATTCGTCTGTCGTTACGGGAACGGGAATGCCGAGCGATTCAAGTATGTCGGCGTTGTATAAAATGCCGTCCATGCCATCCGCCCACGAAACAAAGTAATAGGTATCTTTATCCGTTGTCGCCGTCACGTCGTGATAGAGATTCGATGTGTTGTAACTGTCCTGCACCTTGTCGATGAACAGTACGTTTTCTCCCGGCACGTTTTGCCCGTATACATATTCGGTCAGGTCGGCAAGATAATCGTTGCCTTTGCTGTCGACGCCGGCAAGCTCATAGCCTCCGGTCGCGAAAAACAGGTCGATCGTATTTGCCTCCGCCCCGGATTTCAATTTCGATTCGGCATACGACGCGACTTGGTTTTGGTCAAAAGCGACCTGAAGATTCGGATATTTTTGCTGTACCCAATCCTGCTGTTTGAACGCGTCGAGCAACGCCTCACACCAAGCATAGCCATAACCTGCGTCACGGCAATAAACTTCAAGCGTTTCCTCTGTATCGGGAACTTTATTCGAGCATCCCGCGGCACCCGCGGCGATACCCGCCGCCATCAAAACGCACAAAAACTTCAATGATTTTTTCATAATGTCTCCTTAGCCCTTCAGGCCTCCCATCGTAAAGTTTTTCATAATGATATCCGAGCAGGCGGCATACAGCACCAACATCGGTAGAATGGAAATCACCAACCCTGCAAATGTTGCAGGTATATCGCCGATCCTGCTAAACTCCAAATCGATCTGATAAATCCCCGATGCCACGGTAGGGAAATCGGGCAGATACAGGAGCGGCGTCATATAGTCGTTCCAACATCCTATTGCCGCCACAACAGCAAGAGCGAGCATGGGCGTGAATGCCTGCGGCAGCATGATTCGGAAAAATACGGTAAAGTGTCCGCCTCCGTCCACAAAGACCGCTTCCGCATAACTCCAAGAGATATTTTTAAATACCCCGTACAGGATCAGAAAATTAAATCCCGTACCGCTGAAACAGGTCAATATGACGTACCACGGCGTATTGTAAATGTTCAGGTCAGACATCAGTTTGAAGGATGCGCCCATATTGCCGACTACCGGAATGGTCATAGAAAAGATCGCCACCCCGTAAATAAACCCGTTTGCTTTGAATTTATACTTTGACAGGGCATAAGCCATGAACGCGCTAGCCAAGATGCCGCCGCCCACGGTGAACCCGATATACCAAATACTGTTCAGGAACATGACGCCGAGCCCGAGTTCCTTGCCCGTATTTACCGAAGTAAAGCTCAGCTCGCCGAAAGCCTTGGCATAATTTTCCCAATGCCATACCTCCGGCAAAGCAAACGGATTCCCTTCCGAAGAGAGCTTATCGAGATAACCGAGCCTCGACTCGAAGGAATTTGTGATAAGAAAAAACAGGGCATACAGCATCGTAAACGAATAGATCACCATAAAGGCAAATACAATGCCGAAAATAATCTTTTCTCTGCCGCTTCTTTTGAAAAGGATGGACGACTCTTTGTTTCTCTTTTTCATATATCCCCCCATCAATACTCCACCGCGGGAATTTTTTCCAACAGCTTGCGTGCCCCGAGAATCAGAGGAACGCCTATCGCCGTAAAACAAAGCCCCGTACAGGATACAAGATTGATCTCTCGTGCGCTTACACCCGTGCTTACGATGCCGCCGCCGTAAACCCTCTTGAATATCCAAAAAGAGATCGTCGTAGTGTTGTAATCGCCGTTCGGCGAAAACAACAGGATAGGCCCGCTTGCGGTAAACACTGCCGTTAACTGAAATATGAGCATGGTAGACAGCGTCGGCCAAATAAGCGGAAGAATAAATTCCATAATTTCACGCCCGGGGCCTACGCCGTCGAGCCTTGCCGCCTCAAGCACATCGAGCGGTATGCGCGACATTGCCCCGCCGAGCAAAAGCACATTTACGCCGAAACCCGTCCAAATATGATAGATCAATATCATATTTGTTGCAGAACCGTTGCGCGCAAGCAACCCTTCCGCAGGCATTGTTATGCCGAAAAGTTCGCATATTTTCCCGAGCGGCCCGTTCGGATCGATAAATTCCTTATAAACCGTCGTAAGAGCGACTGCAGAAATGATGACGGGCAGATAAAAAATGACGCGAAATACGCGAAATCCAAAGATCCTTTTGTACATAAAGTAACTGAGAATCAATGCCAACGGCAAAAGGACGAGCAAGTCTACCGCAAAATATTTCAGCGTATTAAGAAGCGCAAGCTGAACACTTCCCCCATAATCGACCGGCTCGACAAGCGATTCCCAAAACTCTGCAAAATTTTGCAAAGTCCAATTTGCGTTCCGGTCCTGAAACGCCAATAATATGGAATTCAGGTTAATGTATAGCCAAAACACTAACCAATTGAGTATCGGCAGAGCGAGTATTACGATCAAAAATATCGTCTGCGACCACTGCTTCTTTTTTCCTGCCTTTTCTTTCTGCATCTTGTCCTCCTTATCGTATACAATCTTCCAACGCGGCAAACATTCGGAAATCCAAATTTTTAGGTACTTCCGCACAGACGCGGTCAAACTTTTCGCCTTTCTTCGCCGCAAGTACTTCGCTGATATCAAGCCAAAGTTCCGTTACGGATACCTCTCCCTCACGGATATCGGGGATCTCTAGCCCGCCGCCTTCGGTAAGCAGTTGCATCGCCCTTTCCGCTTTGCCAACGCGAAGCAACGCGCGGATGTAATAAAAACGGATCCTCGGCCTTTCCCGCAAAGCGGCGCACATATCGCCGTAAACGCGCACGATCTCTGCGCCGCGCCCTGCGGCGTCGAGCGCCCTGAAATATTCTTTGGCGATATTGTAATCTTCGCTCCGCAGGCGGTATGCGCGCCGCAGCGCCCGCACTTCGCCCGATCGGTCGCCCTTTACGCCCGCAATGGCGGAAAACAGATATTCCGTCCAAGCGTTCACGCTCAGCCTGCGGCTTCTTGCCGCATAAATGCCCGCACGCAGCAGATCCCCCTCACGCAGATATACGAGTGCAAGCTGATAATTGGTATACCAATTATTTCTGTCCTTGTTTTCCGCCGCGCATAGCAAAAGCTGCGTCCACTCGGGCTGATACATATAAGAAACAGGGATTTCCGATGCGTCATGTTGCCCCATCGTCCCGCTTTTAAGCAGATTCAGCCAATCCGCCTGCTCTTTGCCCGTACCCCCGAAATTGAGATGCGGGCAAAGCGGACGCTCTCCGCAATGCTCGCGGCGGAGCTGTTCGAGCCGTCCCCATCCGCTGCCGAAATTCAACTGTTTGACTGCGGGAGTTACTGCCGCACCGTGCGTTTCGTGCAGTAATTGCTGCATTTCTTCTTCCGTCATCATATCGTTGACGGCTCTTTCCGCTGCTCTCTGCGCCTCGGTAATATCTCCGTGCGCCTTGGCGGCGGAAAGCTGTACGGGGCCGTAACATTCCATCCATTCCCATGCCGTTTGCGGCGGGAGCGGCAAATTCTCATACTGCGTGAAAGCTAAACCGCACTGTATTTCGTCGTAACTGCCCGTATCGCGGTCGCCCGAAAGGAAATTCTGCCAACGGCGCCCGCCATCGCTGTCGCCCCATACGAAAAGTTTTCTTCCCTTCAATAAAGGAGTGGAGAATTCGCACAATCCGTAACCGTTTTCATCTACCTGTAAAACATACTTTCTGCGCTCGTCGGGCGTGCGCCAAAAGTAATCCAACGCAAAACGCGTCTGCCGAGGGTAAGATACATCTATGTTGCCGAAATACCCCCTGCCGATGCGGCGAAGCATTTTTTTCGGCGCAATATACGCTTCGTCCGCCCCCACGATGACGCGGTCTTTTTCGCCTTCCGGCACCGCAACGTTTGACCACCAATAGACGGGAATCACGTCGAACGATTCATTTTTCAGCCTTGTGCGCACAAAGAGCAACGGGCTATTTTCTTTCAGAAAAAAATCGACCTGATAGGCGAGCCGCCGCACACGTTCGAACTCATAGATGCGAAGCACCGGAGTGCCGTCGCCGAGGCGCGCTTCCGCGGCAAAAATATCGTCGCTCGTATAAGGGTGATGCCCGCGATAACCGAAGTTCCACTCTATGCCGCCGCTCACCCATGCGTTGCGCAGCGCCAAATTGCCGGGGCGGATCACGGAATTGCGGAACAGAAGCTCTTTTCCGGTCTTTTTGTCGAACAAAGACCACAGCCTGCCGCCGAGATCGAGCAAAAACGTCGCTTTGATACAATCGTTTTCCAAAATCGCCGCTTTGTGCCCCACAGGTTTCAACTCTCTTCCGTATTGATCTTGATATTTATACGGAAAAATACCGTTGACCTCTTCGTAATTTACGAACAGCCCGTCCGATTCGCCGAGTGCAAAATTCTTTCTGTCTACCTGATAGACTGTCTGTTCCTTTGTAAGCGGCGGAAGAGAACTGACGCCGCTATAATCGGCGGTCGGTATCGTGATCGTTTCAGTATATAATCGCATAGTCCTCCTGCAGGATCTTTTCGGCGGTCCTTAAAATACTTTTTCTTATCTCTTCAAAGCGCGTCGCATCTATTTCGAAATCGTCAAATTCGCGGAAAGCGCTCTTGCAAAGCTCCATCGCCCTTTCCGGATCGAAAGCGGCCACGGCATCGAAAAGGGCATATTCTTCCGCCCCCATCCGCTCGTTTTCCGACCGCATCGAGCGGTAAGGTCCGTTCCTTCCCGGATAAAATATGTGCGTATCTCCGGGCGGCAGCATCCAAACATCGCCGTGGGTTTTATGTTTGCAGCAGGTATCTTCAAACGGATCTTGTCCCGGCTGATAAAAATTGACCGCCCAATGCATATATCCGCAAAAACCGTAACGGAAATTTGCCCAATGCAGATAGCGCGACGTAAGCAGAGGAAAGTCGAGGAATCTGTTTATCATGCCCTCTTTGCGCGGGGAAAGCGCAACATAATACCAAAGCTGCATATCCTCGCGGAGCTGATCGAAAATCTCTCGCCTTTTTAAATATGTTTGCGGGGTAACGGCGACCGCATCGGGACCGTAATACACGCTGTCTATCATAACGGCGTCGAGGAGCTTGATCTCCGGCAAAAATTTTTTGATAAGCGCACAAACGGCGCAGTATTCCGCGGCGTTTACCGACGTCGGTTCGTCTGCGACTCCCATATAAAAATCTTCGAGCGCAAAGCCCGCCTCGGTCAGCGCGCTTTTCAGCGCCGTCAGATAAGCCTTCGCATAAAGATAGGCGTCGAAACTCATCGCGGGAAAACCATTTATCACCACCGTGGGCAAATCCCATTTTACGCGGTTGCCGAGGGCGTGCAGGTAAAATGTTTTGAACCCGTATTCCTTCGCCTCGCGGCAAAACGCGATCAGTTCAGAAAAATCGAACGAATAACCGTGCGCTGTTTTCTCGTTTACGACCTTATCGGGCACATATAGCGCCGTTTGATGCATCTCTCGAAGCCGTTCCAAATAGCTGCCATTGACCGCGGCGAACCGCTCGTCGTTTTCCGCCATGTGATGGGCTTCCGCCGCCTTTGATGGCAGGTAATTGTTCAAGATCGTGAGGCGCTCAGGCAGAGTGCCGATATCGCGTATGCGCACGTTTATGGGGATATGCAGCTCTCCGACGGTCAAGGTACCCTCATAAACGCCGGCGCTTCTTCCTTGCGGATCAAAAGTGACGTACAACGCCATATTGCTGTCCCAAACGCGTTCGTCCTGCCAATCGGCGATGCAGTCATAGACGCGAAACGGCGCCCTGCGTTCGGGGAAATGCTCCCTGTTACTTTCTTCCAACCCCGGATTGGCGCCAACATAGACGGAAATCATGGGTTCCGCGTTCACGCCCGCAAGGTCGCAGCTCCATTGCAACCCTCTTTCCGCCCCGATCAGCAAGACTTGCGCACCTGCCTTGAAAAACCTTGTCGTTTCCATTTCAATGGCGCGGCTTTCGCCGCGGTACTGCGTGATATCGGGATACAGCCATTGGCTGCTCGGCAATACAAGATAATTCATATAAAATCCCTCACTCTTTTTTCCGTATACGGTATATAGGTGCGCTCATGATACCGCACGGCCGCGTGCGGTAACTGTACGTCCATTCCTGCCCTTCCGTTCTCCATGCATACCATCCGTCCCACTTCACATCCGTCGCGTTGTGCAGTTGTCCGAACGTATTGAATCTGTTTCCGTATAATTTACAGGAGATGAGATGCTTCCCTGCGGATATCCGCCCCGCCCTGCATATATAAGGCGCATACACGATATCACCGCGGCTCTGTCCGTCCACGAACACTTCTATCAGATTCCCGCAAAAATGAGGCACGCATATTTCAAGTTCGCCTTCTTTGTGTACGGATACTGTACTCTCATAAAGCATATTTCCGCCGTAAAAAGGAAAGCCCTGCCCGTCCAAACGATCCCATCCCAGTTTATCGGGGAATGTTGTCAATACCGTAGAGTTCCCCGCTTTACCGACGCCGAACTCCCCCAGCAGGTACACGGGTTCCAACCCGCTCTTTATATTGTACGCATACTCGATGCGCAGGGTATTTCTCCCTTCTTGCAATGGCGGAAGGGGTAAAACGTCGATCGCCTCATCGACATATTTCCCCGTATAGCGAAGGGGCAATTTTTTTCCGTTGAGGAAAACGGCGCGCACATCGTCCGTTTCAAACGCGAGGCTTGATTTTACGGAAACGTCCTTGCACTCGAAATCGAAAGCGGCGGTCACCCGGACGGATTTTCCCCTCTCTGTCGCCCAAGGTTGTTTTGCGGGGCGAGAAGCAAAACCTAGTTTTCTCCGCAATTTCTCATCCTGTTGCAGAATTTCGTCGGCACAAAAGCGCAACGCCGGTCTCTCCGCGCATACTTCGGCGACGTCCAACAGCAAAACGTTCGGTTCATCCGTGCAGAAGGATACTTCCGCAGGGAATATACCTTCCTGTAAAATATCTGCCGAAGCCTTTATCTCTTTCTTCGTACAACCGCCTTCTCCCGGCATAAGGCACAGCAGCAAACTGTCCTGCGCGTAAAGCCGATGCGAAAAAATCGTTTCGCCAAAACCGCGCTCCGCCTCGGCAGAATGCACCTCGCCCGTCAACGTGTCGAAAATTTTCCCTTGCCATTGCCCCTGTATGCGGATACGAATATCTTCGGGCGGGGCGTTTTCATCCGAGGCAAGAGCATGCGCTATGAACAGCCAACGCATATCCCCTTCTTCGCAGTAGCGATACAATAAATCGGTGCGCGCATCGGCAAGCGCCATATTTTCCTTATCTGCTTGCGCCCCTGTCGCCGTAATTTCAACTTCGCGCAGATATGCGAGTGCTTTCGGCACCGCATACATATCGTCAACTTGTTCGGCTATTTTTTGCAAGACCTGCGCCCGATCGGACGGCGCCCCGTCCACAAGAGCAGGCAGTCCTCCGAAATATACCAACTTGCCGCCTGCCGCCGCAAACGCTTCTAAGCGTTCCAAAGTGGAAAGGCGAACGGTGTTCAGGGGCGGGATGACTACCGCATCATAACTCGACTTCCCCACGTGCAGCGGAAACCCGCCCTTTTCGCAAAGCGATGCAAATATGCTTTCATTGAGGAAGTCGAAGGGAATTTGTTCCTTCAATAAAACGTGCGTCATACCGATCAGCCGCGCAGTAAGTTCCCTGCGCCCTGCAAGACCGCATACCCAACCCGATTCCACGGGATGTAAAACCGCCACGCGCACGCGCTCTCTGCCGCCTGTCATGCATACGTTCAGGCGCGCAAAATGTTCTTCGACTCGCGAAAACTTTTTATACCAATTCGCCTGTATGCCGATCGAAGGAGGATAATCTCTTTTACCTTCCCCTTTCATGGAGTACCACGCGAGGTGCGGCACGCGCAACGTAACGCCCAACGCAGCCTGCCAATCGCCCTGCAATTTGAATCGGCGGAAATCGAAATCCCAATTGGTTGAGCCGTACAGTTCGCTCATGACTCCTTCGCGCCCGTATTGATTGGCGACGGACTTCGCTTGTATGACCGTATGGTATTCGCGCTCGTCACAGAGCATATCTATCCCGGGAAAATCGTAGGCGCGGTATTGGCGCATCACGTCGCCCTCGCAATAGATCTGCCCCTCGATGCTGTCCTCGCAGAGATAATGGCCGACGAACATCAGCCCGTTCCGCGCGCACCATCCGCCGATCTTATCGGCATAGCAGCATGCGAATCTTTCCGAAATAAAATCGTAAAAGCGATAGCGGAAATCATAGCGGCCGCAATCGAAAAACAATTCAGGCAGCCGCGCAAAAATATCTTCCCCGTAGCGGAGCCCGAACTTTTCGGGATAATCCGCTGACCAATGCACCCCGCCCGCCTCACTCGGACGGATATGCGGCTCATCGGTAAATATTCCCGGCACTGCACCGCCGAAAGAATCGGAAAAACGGGCGCGGTACGCCTCGTGCGTGAAAGCGATGAACGCATCGGTCGCGGCGTCGGAAGTATTGTCTGCATAAGCATTGCCGTTCCACCAATCACTCGCCTGTTCGGTAAGCACGACCGCATAATATGCGCTTTCGCCGTTATGCAGCGTTTCCCACGCAGAAACGCGCCGATATTTTTTCAATCTCGCACCTTCGGTCTCCACCGCATAACGCGCCGCGATATATGGCGAACCGTCGCCCGAATCCGTATCAGTACAGCTTTCGGGAAGCGTCTGTCTGAAAACGAGTGTTTTACAGCGCAGACGCGCATCTTTCGTAACAAAGCCGCCCGCCGCGCCGGACGGCCACTTGTCCTCGTCGTATAGCCAAGCGAGCATACCCGTCTTTTCCGCCTCTTTCCGGCATACGTCTACCATATTCATGAATTTGTATCCCAAATAGCGGTCATCCAGCCCGTAACGGACGTGCATGAACCACCCTCCAAGCCCCATTTCATAGAAAGCCTGCGTCTGCCTGCGAAGCACCCTTTCGTCAAGCGCGCCGTTCCACGCCCAAAAAGGCGCCGCCCGAAAACAAGGGGCGGGGTTTTTGAATTGTTCGGCAAGTGTTTTTTCTTTGTCCTTACGATAAAGCATTTGTATATTCTCCTGTCACTTGGCAATATCATAGCACCATCGGCGCGCAAAAACCATAATTATAATTTCCAAAACCCATGTCATTTTTAATATCGATATTGACAAAACCACAAAGTCGGTTTATAATAAAAAAGGGGGAAACAGAAACATGGATTTTTGCAAAATAGCGGAATATTTCAGCGCCAATGAAAAATTTACCATTAAAACGGTAGACCATGTGCATTGTCTTGCGCACAAACACGATTTTTTCGAACTAGTTTATGTATTAGAGGGATGCGCGGAAAATCGCATAAACGATAAAAAATATATCGTACATAAGGGCGACTATTTTATTATGGACAGACATTCCGTTCATGCCTACGACAGCCTGAATGGTAAGCCTTTTGTCATTATCAACTGTCTTTTCCTTCCCGAACTGATTGATAACTCGTTACACCATTGCAAAGGACTGAATGAGCTTATCAACAATTACCTGATCAAGTTCGATTACAGCAAATTAAGCGTAAAGCCCGACCAATATATTTTTCATGACAGCAACGAGGAAATCTACAACCTTTTGCACACTTTGCAGACAGAAGCGAACAGCTTAAAAATCGGCTATACAGAAATAATTCGCGCTTATTTGATTCAAATACTTATACTTACCATGCGCAAAATAGCCACCAATTGCGAACACTGTACCAACATCAGCTCTCGCATCATCCATTATATTGAAGAAAACTATTACTCAGAGATCTCGTTGTACGAGATCAGCAGAAAGCTTTGTTATTCCGCCCCCTACATAAGCAAAAAAGTTAAGGAAGAAACGGGCTGCACATTCATTGAATGGGTGCAGAAGGTACGCATACGCGAATGTTGCCGCCAACTTACGAATACGGAAGAAAAAATTGAGATCATCGCCCGCAATTGCGGATTCTTCGATATCAATTACTTCCGCGGGATATTTAAAAAATTTATGGGAGTTTCTCCACGCGGTTACCGTTCGGCACAGAGCGGACAGGCTGAATAAAACCCACGCAATAAAAAGAGCGGCGATGACAGATTGATCCGTCATCGCCGCTCTTTTCGGGCTCCCGTTACAGCTCTTCGCCGCTGCGGAGTTTGTATGCGATATAGTCAAGACAGCGCAGTTTGCTTTCCGCTTCGTGCACCGCGTCCAAAAGAGTTTCTCTGCGGCGCGCCAATATTTTCAATTGCCCGCACACGTTTTTCTGCGCTTCTAAACGCAGAAATTCTTCTATCTCTTCCGCCGTCAAACCCGCGTCGGCAAGGCATTCCCTGATATCGCAGCAACCGCAAGACATATTCCTTCCTCCTTCTGCCCCTTCATTATACGGCCGACGCGCCGCGATGTCAAATGCTTATATTTTATACAACGCGATACACCGGGCGCATAATTGCGGCGCGCCATAGTCTGACGGCCGAAAAATTCAAAAATTATGCTTGACGGCTATATGAAAACCGTGTTATACTTGAAAAAAGAGAGGAAAACATGGATATTTTGCAGATGAAATACTTTCTCGCGGTGGCGAGGGAAGAAAATATTTCCAAGGCGGCGGAATACCTGTACATCACGCAGCCGAGCCTGACGCGGCAGATCCAGAACATGGAAAAGGAGATCGGGCGCCCGCTGTTCGAGCGCGGCGGCCGCAAAATGACGCTGACCGAGACGGGCATGATGCTGAAAAAGCGCGCGGAAGAGATCGTATCGCTGTACGAAAAGACGGAAGCCGAGCTGATGCGCCCGCCCGCGGACGTGAGCGGGGACGTTTCCATCGGCGGCGGGGAAACTTACACCATGAAGCTCATCGCGGATACGGCGAAGTCGTTACAGGACGAATACCCGAACATACGCTTTCACCTTTTCAGCGGTGACATTGCCGACGTCTGCGAACGGCTGGACAAGGGGCTGATAGACTTCGGCGTGGTGATAGATCCCGCAGACCTCACAAAATACGAACATCTCCGCCTGCCCGTAACGGACAGATGGGGCATCGTGATGCGGCGCGACCACCCGCTCGCGGCAAAGCCGTCGCTCACTCCTGCAGACCTGAAAGGCGTTCCCTTTATAGTTTCCCGCCACGCGCTCAGCCGCGGGCACGTTGCCGAGTGGTTCGGCGGCACGGAAGAGCTGAACATCGTTGCGACCTTTAACCTTCTGTACAACGCCGCGCTGATGGCAAAGGCGGGCATGGGCGTCGTTTTGAGCATAGACAAGCTCTGCAACACGGCGGAAGAGAGCGAACTGTGTTTCCGCCCCCTGTCGCCCCCGCTCGAATCGCGCCTGAATGTGATATGGAAAAAATATCAGGTCTTTTCGAGCGCGGCACAGCTCTTTTTGCGAAGGCTCAGAGAGCATTTGGACGCATTCGGCAGATAAATTCAGTCCCGCATCGT
>CALVST010000017.1 GCA_944359365.1 uncultured Clostridia bacterium | reverse complement strand
ATCAAGAAGTATCTCGAAGCGCCGGAACTTACCCGCGAGATGTGCTATGAGCTGATAGACCGTATCATCGTAGGCGGCTTGCCGAAAATCACGGGCAAAGAACGTGAAATAGATATCGTGTACAAAGTCGATATAGCTTCCGTCTTACGGTATAAACTCAATAATTCCGATAAATAACAACAAGCGTATGGGTTGACCGAACTCATACGCTTACTTTATGCCTCTGATACCTTTATTTTGAGAGTGTCCATAAATTTATGTCTTTACAATAACATACGTCCATTCTTTTCGATTGCTATCCTTAATCATACGCTGAAAATCAGGACGGTTATCGTTCGTGCCCGTCATAGCACGATCGATATAAGTATCCAGAATCAAAATATCATTTTTTTGCGCATATTCTTCACAGACACGAAGCTGCCCCTCGATAGACTGTTCTGTCTGACTGTCAGAAGAATACCTCGCATAGATGACTGCTGTTTTTATTACTTTTTTACCCTGCATATTGCTCCTCCTTTTTCTTTGATTTTTCGTCTTTCGGCGGAGACCAAACAAACGGAAACGCATAGTCTTTCCCTTCCCTATCGCTGTTACAATAAAATCTTGAGTCTTTTTTCCCTGCAAATTTTTGTCCTCCGAAGATAAAATTTGCACGAAAAAAAGGGCATAGCACAAAAGAGAGAAATCACTGTCAGTTAGTTTCTTTCTTTTATGTTATGCCCTTGAAGATAACGACCCCGCCCCGACTCTTACGCTCGGGGTAACGGCGCGGCTTTTTTTGCCCGCTACAATATCAATGGTATCGCTTCACGGCTAATCTATTCTTTCACTCAATTCAATCAAATCATAAATCAGCTCTCTTATTCAGTTGCAGTGCCCCTTTTCAGGTGCATACGGGTATTATACACCTTACAAAAGAAAAAGTCAAACATATGTTCACATATTTTTAGGAAAATTTAGAAAAATTTTTCCGGTTATCCACAATTCAAGAGAACACGCAATGCGAACGAACAAAAATACACAGTCCTTGCTAAGAAAGCCCGCCCGCCGCGATAAAAAAGGCAATCCGCAAGCGGGTCAGCGCGGATGCCTTTTTCGCGGCGGGCTTTGCTGTAGCGGCATGTTTTTCTTGTTTCGTCCGTTTGGAACGGATGCTTTTCCGCACCGCATGAATTGTTTTGTTTTAGTTGGCTTTAGGCGTGAGCTTGTCTGCGGCGGCGCGTAGCGCCGCCGCACTCGTCTATGACAAGCTCACGCCTAACTGCCAACTGGTTTTTTCCTATTTAACCCGCAAAACCAACTATTTTCTAAAGAAGAACGCTTTCTCTTTTTGATATTTATTTTATTTGATAATATTCAAATTCCTCTGCATAACCGTTTTTTAAGATTGCGGCTTTGATGCGCGGGATTGTTACACGCCGACAAATATTGTTTTCACTATTTGTGACAAGAATAAATTTCCTTTGCCCGCCGTCCTCTTTGTTTAGATCCATTACGGCGTGCCCCGTTGTACCGCTCCCCGCAAAAAAATCCAGTACGATCGAGTTTTGATCTGACGCAGAGCGTATGAATTCTTTGATCAGCTTGACAGGTTTCGGCGTAGAAAAAATATCCCTACTACCCAACAATTCGTACAGTTCATCCTTTGCAGAACTGGTCGTTCCCAGAAAATCGAACACTGTTTCCAACGGTTTCTCCTCTTCCGACAATCCTTTTCCATTCCAATACGGCTGTCTGATCGGATGTAAAACAGTGTTCTTTCTGTCCTTGAAACAGAGTAAAACGTATTCGTGCGTCCTTTTTACGCCGCTTTCCAACGGCTTTTCTCTCCTGTTTTTGTCAAACAGTTTATTTGTCTTCTTCCATACCAAGGTCATGATATTCTCTGCTCCGAACATGTCCGCGCAGAGCCTGACAAGATTGATCAGTTCATTTTCATCGATATGAATGAAAGCAACGCCTTTTTCTGCGAGCAGACGATAGGCTAGCGACAGTCTTTCTCTCATGAAAGCGAACCAATCGTCTATTGTATCCTGATACTCGATATAAGAAATATCCGTATTGTACGGAGGATCGATGGGGATCACATCGATTTTCCCTTCATATTCGGGCAAGAGTCTTTGCAACGCGATTATATTTTCACTTTCGATAATCAAATTTTTCATCAATCTCTCCATACAATTTCAGCGGGACATTCGTTGAATGCGTTCCGATCGACCTTCGTTCCCCTCCGAATGCAGACTTGCTTCAGATTGACACAATAGGCAAAAACCCATTCCCCGATATACGTTACGCCATTCGGTATAAATACTGTTTCCAGGCTTACGCAATTCGTAAAAGCACTCTTATCGATGCAGGTCACCTCGTTCAAGTCGATCTTTTTCAGTCTTTTGCATCCACTGAATACGCCGCGGTTGATTGTCTTTACTCCACCGGGCACAACGTATTTCTCCCCGACTGCTCGATCCGTTGCGCAGCACAACGCCGATTTATCGGAAGAAAAAATAATTCCGTCCTGTATCTGATAACCTGTCGGCTCACCGCACAGTAACATATTTTCACACCCCGCAAAGGGATTGTATCCAATCCTCGTAACACTTCGGGGAATCACAAGTTTTTTGATACCTTTACAATTCCAGAACGAATTTCGATTGATAGCCGTGAGTGTTTCGGGAAGAACGATCTCTTCTGCCTTTGTCCCGTTCAGGCAGCCGATAACTGACGTCATATATTTGTTATAGATCACACCGCCATCGATAATATAGTTAGGAGAATGATTTTCCACTTCCAACTGTTCGCACCCGGAAAAGGGGTTGTTCTTCAATAGAATAACGGAAGAAGGAATGACGATCTTCCTTAAATTGTTACACGCAAAGAAACTATGCTTGCCCACAATTTCGACCCCGTTCGGAATTGTAAATTTTTCCGCGGAATTTTTCATCGGATAATAGATGATCATCGTTTTCTCTTTGTTATACAGAACGCCGTCCTGCAAAACAAAATTCGGACTTTCGTTTGTTATTTCCAGTTTCGGGCACCCTGCAAAAGGATTATCGCCCATGACACGCACATTTTTCGGAATGTTAACTTTTTTTAGATTTTTGCAGTAGTAAAAGCAATCTCCGCCCAACTTTTCAAGACTCTGCGGCAATACGACTTCTTCAATGCAGGTATTGTTCCAGAAAGCACTTGCCGCAATGGAAGTAATTCCTTCTGGGACGACAACGCACTGATCCGTTCCGCCATAAAATATGAGTTCTCTCTCAAAAATCTGAAGGCCTTTTTGTTCCGCTTGCGGAAAAGCTTCCGTTTTAAATTGCGAAAAGTTCCATTTGTATGGCTGAATTTCTTCCTCGAAGATCCCCTTGTCCCACAATTTCCCATCGCGGGAAATACAATTTTTGTACTCCAATAACCCGCTCACGAGTCTGGACGTATACAATACGACAATTCCTTTTTTCGGATGAAAAATTTTTAATTTTTCCTGATAATCCTTCCCCCATTGTTCGCAGATGATGTCTGCGCCTTTCAGGTGAAGATCGGGACACCCAGTTCTCCCGTCCACGACGACATCTTCGGGAGCATAGCATTTTTTTAAAAGCCGATCCACACATTCCAGAATGACAAAGTCCTTGTGCCTTTTCAGAAATCTGCACGTATCGCCGAGCACGGCGATCCCGTCGCCGCAATCAACCGTTTGCTTGTTCGCATTAATCACAATTTGCGCCTGAGGATATATTTTACGGTAAATATCCTGATCGACTTCTTCAAAGCCGAGCGCCCAATAGAGCGCAGTGTATTTCATGTCCTTGCTGATCATTCTTTCATCTCCTGTGCGCATCGATCAACTGCGCCAAAGTCTTCGGGGTAAAACCGTTGACATCGACGCCGCAGGGAAGGGATCTCGGAAAACTTTTCATAATCACGGAAGCGGGATCGTCCTCATTGTTATGCAGATGTCCGAATACATGATACCCGCCATAAATCGAATTTTCATAGCTGAGCAACGGATAGTGACACAAGCACACGGAATATCCTCCGTCTGTGATCGTCATGATTTTATCCACCCGCTCAAAACAGTTTAGCGTCTTCAACGTCAGCCCCGCATCGTGATTGCCCAACAACAGGGTCTTTCTGCCTTTCAGCTCTTTGACTTTTTGCGCCGCTTCGTCATTAAAGGCAAGATCTCCTAAAATGTAAACGGTATCCTCTTCCGAGACCGTTTGGTTCCAATTCCTGATCAGGACGGCGTCCATTTCTTCAACAGAGGCAAACGGCCTGCAAGATAATCTCAGGATCCGTTCGTCCCCAAAATGCAGGTCGGAGGTATAAAAAATCATTCCCGCCCCTCTATTCGCTTTAAGATCAGTTCCACGACTTCATCGGGTGAGAGCACGCTGCTGTCGATCACCATATACGGCATTTTGTAATGTTCGCAAAAGCAGATCATTTTCTCATACTTTTCTCTTGCCAGCTTCACTTTTTCTATATCCGTATCCTCTATGTCTCTGCCGAGAATGCGGTTGGCGATCGCCATATCGTCTGCGTATAAAATGACCGTCAGATCGGGAAATCCAAGTTTCTTCACCAACAGGTCGTAAACTTCGATATTGTCTTCCGTACCGCTCCACGCATAGTTGGACAACAAATACCTGTCCGTGACGATATTTTTATCCGAAAACACCGTATGAAGATAAATATTCCCCAACCCGTAAAACCAGGATGTAAACAATCTGTCCGGGGAAGCGTTCACTTTGTCGCGGATATGGAAGTAGTTTTCATAACTGTCCCCTTCGTCGAACAAAAAGCGGAGGTTCTTGTCGACAAATTCATACCCGAGCTTTTGTGCCAGCAATTTTCCCGTTGTCGTCTTTCCGACGCCGTCCATTCCTTCGATTGCAATATGTTTCAACGTCAATTCTCCTTGCGCGCCTTCACTTCGTTTTTCTTGCCTTCGGTAAAACCGTCCAGGATTTCCAGATACCCGCTCACTCTCCGAACCCTCGTTATGCGATCGCTGCCGCAGACGGGGCAAACGTCAAATACTCCCGACGTTCCGCAATCGTCGCATACGTCCTTCGGAAAGTTAAACCCGAGATAATGCGTACCCGACTTCACGGCAATTCCGACAAGTTCGCGCAACCCTTCGTCATTGCCGATAGGCGCCTCTTTCAATTCAATGTATGTGATGCACCCGCCGTTGCATAGTTCGTGAAACAGCCCTTCCAACTGAATTTTACGATATGCAGGCAAATCGCTGTCCACATTGATATGAAACGAATTTGTATAAAAGCCTTTATCGAAAATACCGTTCACATTTGCAAACAACGTCCTGTCGATATCGATGAATCTTCCGCTGATGAGTTCGCCGCTCGTAGCCAGCAGCGAAAAGTTGAGTCGATACTCTTCGCGCAAAAAGTCGCAATAACCGCGCATATGTTTTACAAACCCCAGCGCGTACACGTAAACATCGGCGTCCTCGTAAAATCTTTTCCCCGTCAACACTTCCATCGCTTCGGAAAGTCCGATAAATCCGAGCGAAAGAGTGCCGTTTTTGAACACTTCACGCACATTATCGAATTTTCGGAGCCACAAACGATGGTTCCTGTTGATGGGAAAATCAGACACCTCCCGCGCGCAGACTTTTGAAAATCGGTCCAGCAAAATGTCCTTCGTTTCCCTTGCCACTTCATCCCATTTTTGCGTAAACAACTGCACGAGCCGTTCGGCATCCGCCGTAGGATTTTCTTGCACGGTTTCCAACGCAAGTCTGGGGAGATTGATGGAAATATTGTCGATATTCCCCCTGCCGACAGACGAATCCTCCCCGTAAATGTTGGCAACGACCCGCGTACGGCACCCCATAACGGCAAGTTTTTCGGGATCGACCGACCGATCGCAAGTACAGTCGCACAGCAGATAGGTGGGGATCATTTTCTTTGCCGTGCACAAAAGCGCCTTTCGGAACAGATCGAAGTTTCTGTCACCCTCTTTCGCGTTGACGCCGTCATGCACTTTAAAAACAATGTTCGGCTTGAACACAAGATCGCCGCTGTCTGCAAATTCATCCAGCAGGATCCGGGCGATTTCCCTTGCCGCCTCGGTATCGGCCAGCCCGATATTCAGTGTGACATAATAACTCGTCTGCCCCATCCTCGTGTGCGTATTGTTACACCACTCAATAAGGTCAACTGTACACGCTTTTATCAGTTGTTCATTCGCACAAATGTCCACCTGCAGAGCCGTAAAGATTTTAGCCGTATCGATATCGTAATTCGCGAGTGCCATACCGCCCGACTGCTCGTTGCCCATCTCGGAAAACAAACTTTTCAAATAATCAAAATACGCAACGATCTTTCTTTCAGTCGAATACTCTTTAAATTTGTCGTAGGGAAAATCTTTGAGCAGATTGAAGGTCAGACAATTATACGTGAGCCCGTAAGCATCCAGATCGTGAATATGGATGTATCCCTTTTCGTGCAACACTTTCCAGGAAGGAGCCAGCCCCTGCAAAATTTCGTTCTTTCTCGCTCTCTCTCCGATCGAGTACACTTCGCCGACATAACTGTATCTGTCGGCGGCATTTTCATTGCACTTTTGCATCGTCCACCCTCCTGAACCGCTGATTAGTTGACCCGACATATGGCATCACTGTCGTCTTAAGTTCCTGCACGAACTTTCCCGTCTTGATATACGTAATGTAACGGTATAAATCCTGAGGAACGTCCTTCTCCTCATGACCGGTATATACGGCGATATCAAACCCTTTCAAGCGCTCTGCAAGCTCCAAAAGCGCTTCTTTCTGAAACAAAGGTTCTCCGCCCGAAATCGTCACTTTTTTATTCAAGCAGTTTTGCTCAAGTATCGCTGCCAGATCTTCCACTTCCATTTCCGTTCCCTGCCGAATATCCCAGGAAGAAGGGTTCTGGCAACCCTTGCAATGAAGATCGCATCCTTGAAAGAACACTACAGTCCGCACTCCCGGGCCGTCGACAAGACTTCTGTTAAACAAGATAGAATTGATATAAACTTTCATCTTTTCCCCTTTATCCGCCAAATGAATATGCCTCTATCTCTTCAAAGTCTGCCTTTTCGGCATAAAAAAGTTTTTTTCTTCGATACTTCCTGCTCTCTTGTCTGTCCGTTTTTTTTATTGCCCTAAGCAAATTGTACACGTCGGGTTCCAAACGATCCTCAAATCCTTCGATCTGCTTCTGTTGCCACTTCGACTTGCAATGGAGGTACGGATCCGCATCGTTCTTTGCTCTCAACGTCATAAACTGCGCAAAGGAAATTTCGGTAACGCTTTGAATACAGTTCTTGTGATCTCTCTTCACACGCTTATATCTTTTTACCTCGGCAGCCGCATGTTTTCCGTCAGACGCCACAACCGCAAAGTGAATCATAATACAATTACGCCTTCCTACATGTCCGCACTTTGCAACAACTTCAAAATACTTTTTTCCGTTGTCGATCATTGTCCCTCTCCTTTTGCTTTTGTGAGCATATTTTAACATAACAATGATCGATGGTACAGGACACGTTTTGTCCTGTTTTGCATTGTTTGATATGAATCGTTTTTTCGGCATTTATTGACTTCCTTGTCTGATTATGATATAATCAAATTGTTCTTAATAGAAGTCTCCGGAGCATTTGCCTAGGCTAAGCAAAGGAGGTTGATATTATGGAACAAAAATATCAAAGTCTTGGCTTAGTCGCCGGGGCAAATCTAAAACGGCTTATCAAACAATCCAGCTATAAAACACAGGAAGAATTCGCTTATGAGTTCGGTACTGACGTTCGCACGGTCGGCAGATGGATCAATCACGGTATTGACCGCCTTTCCACCATCGAACAAATCGCCGATTTCTTTGGTATTGCCGTTTCCGACATCCTCTCTTTATGATTGGATGTCGTTTTCTATTTATTGTTTAAAATTTCTTGTAAATGCCGTTTGAAAAATTCTATCTTCTTTTCTCCTTTTCCCAAGAAGTCTAGCAACGGAAAGTTTATAGTTTGTTCTTTCCGCTCTAAGTAATATTCACAGATATACGGATTTTCGTTAAAATCTTTATAAATATTATTTGTTAGCTTCTCAAACAAATCAATAAAATCTGTCACGTTGCGCCCGCTCTTGCTTTCGCAATACGCAATCAACGAATGATATGGTGATTTAGCCACTTCTTCCATCAAACGACAGGCGACTGCGTATACGCTATCCTGTAAGGATTTAACGGATTTATAATTTGCAATTTTCCAAATATGGTAATAAATTGTATCTATAATACAAAGCGGATCGTTAAATCCAATCGTATCCCTTGCATCCCCTAAATTCAATTCATTCAAATAAATATAATCTTCCTCGGACAAAGTCTTTACACTATATATAAATAAATCCTGATCGTCAAAAAAACGAGGAGAAATTTTGTATTGGTTGTTGGGGACGTCAAACAATGTCCTGTCCTGTATCACAGCCGGCCAGATATCGGGCACGGGCAACGTTTCCGTTTTGTCTTCGATAAAGACTTGTTGATTATGATATAACCTGAAAAAAGGATTGATCATAACCATCATCCTTTTCGAATTAATTATAAAACAATCGAAATTCTCAAACATGACCATATCGGTTGCAAATACGTCTAAATGCCCCACCTCTCCTTTTCGGATACGGTTCATAAGATAAGACATCTTTGATATATCTATCCCTCCGGTTATCTGATGAAAGCCTTCATACTCGCTTGCCATGCCGTTATCGGTCAAGATAAATTCTTTATTTGAAGGAGCATCCCAAAATCCGATATACGATTTGAAAAACGGGATCGCCCACCCCAACATTTCCTTTGTTGCCAACGGATCTTCGATTAAACCCTTAACGTTCTTCGCTGAGGCAAATACTTTCAACGTCCTCGAAAACAGCTCTTCATCCGAAATCGAAACTTGCGTTAGATCCGGCAACTTTTTATACTCGTCAAATATTGAAATATACTCATATGCATTTTTCAAAAATCCGCGCATCATCTCCCCAAACGCGGCATAATCCCAGCACATGCTTCTGATACTGTTTATGAGCATATAGCACTTGAGCACATGGATCTCTTCTCGCGTCAAAATAATTTGCGACTTCCCGCAAATTTTCTGATCTAAAAGGTTGGCGACTCTGCTTTCAATATTAAAATTAAGTATTTTTTCAATATCCTCATCAAAAGCGTCCCTTTTGTAAAAAATTTTTTCCGCTCTCTTGCTCTCGTCGATTTTCCCCGTTTGAATGTTAAAGATATTGAGTGCGTTTGAAAATCTTCTAATTATAAGCTGTGATACATAATGATTTTTCATTTCTTCATCCACGGATACGTTTTAAAAAATTCTTCTTCTGTTAAATACTTCCCGAAGAAATTATCATAATAAATCGTTACAATCTTGCTCTTCGACAAGTTGTATCCCGTAAATTTTAACGGACCATACGAAGAGAAAAAATTAGTATAAGTGATATATGAAAATATTGTTGCCGCTATATAAATCAGCTCAAATACAATTACAAGTCCTGTAATTGCATTCGGAAAAGTAAAAGACGCTACAATATTTAACCCAGCACAAAATAAACAGAGAACAAAAAATACTTTATATTTTTTCTTCTTCCTATACGTATCGCCCCATACATTTTCTTTCGTTACCTTAAATAGATCAATCGATTTTTTGGCATACGCTGCCGTTTCATAAAATTTTGGCGCTACCGACGTATAATGCGCCATAAAACAAGACAATACTAACCAGATATTCTCAAATAAAGTAAATGTCGAATATATTTTTAATCCAATACTCGTCAAGATCGTCACCGATATGGAAATGCCAATATAGCATAGAAGAACGAACCTTGTGAGTTTTTTGCTTTTGGAAAAATCCGTATCCGTCGATAAATGGACGTACTCTTTTCGTGATGACTTGATAAAATCACTTAAAATCTCTTGTTGACTTTTCTCTTTTCCAATCAAATTACTGACTTGATGATTTTTTATTTCGTCAATACTTTTTTGTATATTTTCTAATTGCTGGTTGGTTTCGTCAACACTTTTTTTCACGTCTTCTATTTGTTCAAATAAGTTATCCATTTTCCCTCTCTCGGTTATGACGGTTTTATCGTTTCTGCTCAGATTTTCGGCTTATTCCGCCCTATTTGTCGGAAATTTTCGGGATTGTTTTTCTCGCTTTTTCTATATATCCTTTGAACAGCTCCTGTCCGACTATAGTATCTCCGACTGCATATGAAATCGCCCGATTTTCAATGACACTTTCTGTCAGTTCATTTAAAAGATCGATGGTTTTATTCAGTTTCTCCTCCATCGACGAGAGTTTGATATCTTTCAACACGCTGATCTGATGATACAATTCCAATGTTTGCTCTTCAAGCGACATACGATCGATTTCTGATTGAGATAATAATTTTTTATAGGTCTTGATATCCTCTTCCTTTATTTTATGTTCTTCGATAGAGTGGGAAAGCTCCGCCCTTAAGTCATCTACGTTTTTGCGGAGACGATCGTTCAACTTTTCGTATTGCCCGAATATCTCAAGAAAATAATTTGCGTCAAACTCGCAGGCTACTTCTCCGCTATATAAAACATATGCGCTCGTTACCGCGTGGAAAACTTTCATGTATGTAACAATCGTGTCCGGCATTATATTTTTCTCGTTTTTGTGTTTATGCGCATTTATCTTTTGCGTGTAATCGCGCATTTTGTTGTAACTAAACTCATCCAGCCGCACAGTTTCCAAAAAGTAATTTTTAATTTCCGGCCGCATAAGCATCTGCCCGCACGTTCCGAAAAATTCTGATCCCGCTTTTTCAATCACCAGCTTTACAAACTGCTCCAACATATCCAGATAGGAATCATAAAAGGAATTGCTGGCCGCTTTGATATTGCGCACCACCGTCTGAAAACGATTATATATCTTTTCGTCTATCAATTTCAGATATTCAAACATTTTTTCCTCCATTCAAGGATCTGACTAATACGAAGCAAAACATCCACGGAATCTGATTTTTTTATCCGTTTTAGCAAGTGTTATAATTACAAATAATTATATCACATCAATCTATATATTTCAATAACTTATATGTTTTCCCAAATAATTTATATTAACAGAAGTTTTTCTTTACATTTTCCATAATCCATAATCGGCCTTTGTTTGTAAATTTTTAAACATGATAACCCCAAAATATTTAAAAGTTTGTTCGATTTACGTTCCCTTTTCTCCACCACCAAGCGGCACCCTTACGGGTGCCGCTTTTGCAATTAACTGATAATGGCAGAATCAAAAGCAGCGCCGCCCTTTTTTCAGGGCGGCGCTGCTTATCGCATACGTTTGCCGCAATTTCGTCAATATTTTATCAGAAAGTGTTTGCAGTGTCTGCCACCGCGGCTACAACATTTTTCTTTTCTTTGGTCAACGCGCGCTTCGCGTCGAGTTCCCGTTTGTATCGCATATCGTCGATGGGCAGCTCTATCCGTTCGCCGCCGTTCCAACCCGACAGCTCGATCGCGTTCATCAGCTCTACGCTGTGTATGCCCTCTTCGCCTCGCACGAACAGGGAGCCGTGCCCCAATATCGCCGCGGCAAAATTGTTGATGATGCCCGCATGCTGAGGATTTTTCCCGTCCGTTTCCGGCTCTTCGACGATAACTTCGGGCGTGCCGAACACCTTTTCCGTCGTCTGCGAAAAGGTAAGGCTGTCCTGCGCGTTCTTGTAAAAATAAAGTTTTTCGTCTTCACAGACGAGCCTGCCCTTCGTTCCCGAAATTTCAAACCTGTTTACGCCGGGCGCCTCACCCGTCGTGGTTACGAAAACGCCCGTAGCGCCGCTCGCATATTCGAAATAGGCGGTCACATCGTCTTCCACTTCGATATCGTGCCATTTTCCGTAACTGCAAAAACCGCGCACGGCGGAAGGCCGCTCGCCGACCACCCACTCCACAAGGTCGAGCTGATGCGGGCACTGATTGATCAGCACACCGCCGCCCTCTCCGTTCCATGTGGCGCGCCAGCTGCCCGTATCATAATACCTTTGAGAGCGGAACCAATGGGTGATCACCCACACCACTCTTTGCAGCCGCCCTATCTCGCCCGAAGCGATGATATCGCGCATTTTGCGGTACACGCAGTTCGTGCGTTGGTTGAACATCATTCCGAACAGTGCGCGGCTTTTCGCAGCCGCTCTGTTCATCTCTTTGACCTGCGCGGTATAGACGCCCGCAGGTTTGTCGCACAGAACGTGCACGCCCCTCTTTAAGCATTCCATGGCAATTTCGGGGTGATGATAATGCGGGGTTTCGATGAGCACGGCATCGCACAAACCCGCGTCGAGCATTCTTTTATAACTGCTGAAATACTGTACCTGCCGTTCTCCCCGCGCCTGCATCGCTTTGATTTTCGCGGGAGCGACGTCGCACATGGCGGTCACTTCGCCGAAAGGTATCTGCCCATCGTCGAAAAGGCTTGTATAATAAGTACCCTGATTGCCTAACCCCACGATGCCGAATCTTACCTTTTCCATATTACAGCTCCTTTTTTGCATACGCCGCGCTGCGCGCGACCTGCCCGAATCCGTCCGCAAGATCTGCGGCATTGTCTTGTTCCACAAAGAAATATTTTGCGCCGCATTCGCGCGCTTTGGCGGTTATGGCGGGAATATTCATGACGCCGTCGCCGAGGGCGGCAAATTCGGGCGACATGACCGTTTCTCCGTTCTCTTCTTTGAATACGATTTTATAATCTTTCAGATGTACGCACTCGACGCGCCCCCGCATTTTTTCGAGGCAGTCGAGCACGTTCACGCCGCCGTACTGCATCCAATAAATATCAGCGGTAAAATGGATATGCGCCGTATTTTGCAGCATATAATCGAGCGCGGTCATACCGTTTATTTTATAGAACTCGAAATGATGGTGATGATAAAAGAAGGTAAAACCGTTGTCCTGCATTTTTTGCGCGGCTTTTTCCAGCGCGTCGACCTGCCTTTTGAAGGCGGTTTCGTCGGCAAGAAGTTCCTTCGGCATCATGCCCAGCCCGATATTTTTACAGCCGAAAAGCTCGTGCTCGCGCATGAGCGCGTCGGCATCTTCGAGTATCCTCTGCATGGGAACGTGCGTAAGGCAAAACGGCACGCCCGCAGCCCTGCTCACGCGCGCGATCATCTCGCCGTCGAACGGAGCGCCCGAAAACTGAAAATAATCATAGCCGACGCCCTTCAAAGCGTTGACCGCATCGAGGAAACTTTGCTCGGTTGCAAGCATATTGCGCAGCGAAAATAAATTTAAACCGATATCCAAAATAAAAGCCCGCCTTTTGATGATTTTTTTGCGGCGGCGGAGATCCGCCGCCGCATTTGCTTTACTTCACGTTCGTTATGCCGATTCGATGTCTGCCATGCTGTTGAAAGTCGGCATTTCGCCCTCTGTAACCGTCCAATAGGTATCGCTGAGCCCGGTAAAGGTAGCTTCGGATAAATTCGCTTCTTGATATTCCGTAACCGTACCATTAGACAGGAAGGTCTGCTCACCTGCAAGTTTTCTATCGGCTTCGGGAGTAGTTGTGGTATAAATGACATAAACATTATCTACCGTAACCGCTGAAGCAGTCCATGCAGTCAATGCGCCGCAGAAGTAGCCGCCTGTCTTTTCGTAATAAATAACAACATCCTTTAATGTACCGCCCCGCATAAATCTACCGAAAGCACCCGAACGAGCGGAACTAGTGCTCATGCTGATGAATACATTTTCAATAGTTGCTCCGCAACTCGTATAGGCAATCACCCCTGCGCCGCTATTGTCGGAGTTTCCCGTAACAGTTACATTATTGAAAGCAACATTCTTAATAACAGAGCCTGCCGCAAGGTCGCCAAACAAGCCGCTGTGATACACTTTCAGCCCGCTTATTGTATAGCCCCTGCCGTCAAATACACCGTTAAAGCCGTAATCCTCGTTGATAGATGCTTGCGAACCGAGTCCTTCACGGCTACCTACTTCAAGCGCATCTTCCTCTGCTCCAACAATGATATTTCCGCCGAGAACAAAGTAACCGGAATAATTGTGATATGTACGAGTCGCTGTTCCATCTGTTACCTGAGCCGTCGTAACTCCGCCGTATTCCTGCATTTTGGTAAGCTCGTCATAAATGGTAATAATTTTAGTTACTACAAGCACTTTCACGCGGTACAATGCCGTATCGCCATTGGCGACGATGAGCGTAAGCGTGCGTGCCGTTTCATTGCCCGTATCGTATGCGGCAAAGAATGCGGATTCTGCACCCGCGTCGTCGTTGTAGTCGGTATCGGGCGCCGATTCAAAGTATACAGCCGTAGGCGTGAAAGTATCGAAGAGCTCTGCCCCCACACCTGCATTGACGATTTGTGTGCCGAGACCTGTTGTACTATTGGCTTCCACGTCGAGCGTGGTACCCGTTCTGTCCACGATCTGCACTGCCGCCGCATCCACTTCGACCGTACAGGTCGCCTTAAATTTGCCGTAGGTTACCGTTATGGTCGCGCTCCCTTCGCCGACAAACTCATATGCACCCGTCTGGCTGACCTGAACCACTTGCGTATCGTCAGATTTCCAAACGACGGGAAGCCCTATATTATCGCTCTGCGACGCGCCGTAAACATAGCCCTGCAAAGAGCCCTGCCCGCCGACGGTGCCCGTAAGTGTGGTTTGGCTGATATACATGCCGCCGATGGAGCTTTCGAACATCGGATAGCCGCCTTCCGCAACGTACCAACCTTCGGGCAAGCCGCTGAACGACGCCGTTGCAAGGTCTTCTTCGCCATACTCGGTAACCGTGCCGTTCGTAGTTCCTTGATCACCGACGACCTTTCTGCGTTCTTCCTTGGTTGCGGAGGAGTAGACAACGTATACATTATCTGCCGATGCAGCAACAGGCATCCAATCGACAATTGCGCCGACGAAATCGAAATCGCCCAAATTACAGTATATAACGACATCTTTCAAACTTCCGCCGTTCATATATCTGCCGACGATACCGTTACGGTAAGCCTGAGCCGTCATACTGACAAATACATTTTCAAATGTTGCGCCACAACTGCTAAACGCAAACACGCCGCTAGTCGATTCGGTGAGTGTTGCATTAACTACAGCCACATTTTTCACAACGGAACCACTGCCGAGGTCGCCAAATATGCTGCCTAACCCCATCTTAAAATTATAAAGAGTATGCCCGTTACCGTTGAATGTGCCTGTGAAGCCGTTGCTCATTACTATGGATCCTTGCGAGCTTAATCCGCCGCGACTGTCTGCCGCCATCACGGGATCGCTCGGTTGCGCAACGATATCGTTGCCGAGCACAAAATAACCGGAATAATTGTAATATGTGCGCTGAGTTCCGCCGTCATCGACCGTAGAGGTCGTAACCCCGCCGTATTCCTGCATGTCCGCAAGTTCGGCATAGGTGGTGATGACCTTTGTTGCGACCACCGCGTTCACGAGGCAGCCGTACTCGTCGTTATACACGGCGAGGGTGTACGTTCTGGCAGATTCGCTGCCCGTATCGCGCTCGGTTATCCACGTTGCATTGTCAGAGATATCCGTTGCGGTATTGTCCGCATCCGCGATGCGCGCTATCGCTTTGTCGGTAGCCGAGCCGAACACTTCCTCCGCGCTTATCTGCCCGCCGACCGTTTTATCCGTCGCGTTCGCGTCGAGATACAGCGTAATTTCATCCGTCTTGTCGAGCGTGGGCATCGCAACGGTAACGGTCACGGGTGCGGAGGTATAAACTTCCTCTCCTTCATACGTCAACGTTATCTGCACAGAGCCTTCCTTGTCGCCCGTAGCGGTAACGACGCCGTTC
This sequence comes from uncultured Clostridia bacterium, assembly GCA_944359365.1. Lineage (GTDB taxonomy): Bacteria > Bacillota > Clostridia > Christensenellales > Borkfalkiaceae > Borkfalkia. The sequence goes on along the minus strand of CALVST010000017.1, from coordinate 25,956 downwards.
GATACGGTGGCGATGGTATCGTCGGAAGACTTCCACGCGATTTTAGATTCGTCTACACCCTGTTCGGAGCCTGCCACCAACACCGTGCCCGTATAGGTCACCGTGTTGGAAAACACTTCGTCCTCTACCGTCGTATTTGTCAGATAGATGGTCGTGTCTGTTCCCGTGATGTTCAGGGAAACATCTTCCTTGACGGTAACGGGTATCTGCTTTGTAAGGAAGGACGACTCCACGCCGCGCCACGACGCGGAGACGGTGAGCGTCGTCGAACCATAGGAAACGCCCGTAATGCTGCCTTCCCCGTCTACCGTGGCGATGCTCGTATCAGCCATGGTATAGGTGATGACGGCGTCCGTCTGCTCGACGCGGTTATACATGACCGCGCCCGTAACGGTGAATTCGCCGCCCACGACGACAGATGCGCTCTCTGCGGTAAGGCTTAAAACCGGCTCCATGCCGCTGCTTTCCACCGTTACCTTGCAGGTCGCCTTGGCGGCGCCTACCGACGCCGTTATGTCGGCAGAGCCTTCGCCCGTCGCCTGCACAAAACCGCCCGATACGGTGGCGACGGCGGCGTTGCTCGTCGCCCACGTTACCGCGTCGGAAACGGCGTTGCCCGCTTCGTCGGTAACGGTCGCCGTAAGGGTGATGTTTTCGTAACGGTCGAGCGTTACCTGCGTTTGGCTCAAAGTTACATTACGCACCGGATCGGGCGTTTCGCCCCCGCCGTCGTCTTTACAGCCGACAAACCCGATGATGGTCATGATCATACAAATTGCCATAAGTATGGTCACGACAGCTGTTCTTTTCTTCATACAAATTCCCTCCTTTATATATTTTCAGGTGTTATGAAGCCTTGTTACATGCCCCAGCCCACGAACACATCTGCCGCGATGGTGTTGCTCGCATTCATCCGCGTAAGCCCTATTTTCTGCACGTCGGAAACGAACGAGCGGCGCATCGCCTGCAGATCCGCGTCCGAATAGTTCGTGCCGTACAGCTGCAAAAGCAGGTAGCGGAAAGAGATGCTTTCAATGTTGATATGCTCGGAAAGCGCCTCGTACAGGGCGGGATCGCTCGTTTGAAGCGGCGCTATGGCGGCATATGCCTGATCGATGAGGTCGAGCCAATGTGTGAGCATCCTCTGCGGCCAATACGTTTCGGTAAGGGCGTTTATATACACGGAACGGTAGCCCGAATAGCCGAGTTCGTCCGTTTGGTACTTCGCCCATACCCTCCACTCGTCGAAGAGTTTACGCATGGGTTCCGAAGCCGCGCCGAAGTAGGATGCAAAGAACTGATCGGTCAGCTCTTCCACATTCACGTTCACGTTCCAGCCGAGTTTGGAATGCAGCCAATTTTTGAACACGCCGAAACCGCTCTGCGATTCCGTCTGCACCCACTGGTCCTGCGTCATGATGTAATGGCAGCCGTTTTTCAGCGCGAATTTATAGATGTCCTGCACGGCGTCGAAACTGTTGTACGGCATCAAAAAGTTGGTGAAATTGGTGCTGTACGACCAAAAATAGATCTGATCGGTCAGCGTCGCCCAGCCGCGCATATTCTGCCCGATCTCGGTGTTTGCCGTGCCCGCGTCTTCATAATTTTGCGTATAGTCGCCGTTGGTTTCGGCAAAATACACGCCGACGTGCTCGTCGCACACGACGGAATCGTCCGCACGGGTGAAGGTATCGGTCGCCGCGTCGTAAGTGACGGGCGGCTTGTTCGTGGCGTGGTACGCGAAAAAGAGTATCTTATAATCGCGCGCATACGGTTTGCCTGCGTCCGTTTCCATCCATGCGGTGACCTGCTTTGCGATGTCGTTGCAGAATTTTACGATGACGGCGGAATCCGCGCCGTACTTCTCTTTTTCCGCCGTGCAAGTTTCGCAGGTGCAGCAGTTCTGGTTGTCTTCTATGGAAACGCTGATAAGATTGTAATTCAGATACGCCTCATCCTGGAACAGATCGATGATCTGGTCGGCTATGTTCTTGATCATCAGGGCGCGCTCTTCGCTGTCGCCGCGCGCCGTGTAGCAGAGCTGGTCGCCGCGCACGGAATACCACTTCGGATGATAATTTGCCGTATCCGCCGGCTTGTTGTATTTCGTGGGCGGCAGATACACGAAGGTGTTATGCCATGTGGCGCTGGCGCGGTCTGCGGGGATGAACAGGTCGGTTTCGTTCGTCCAGCGCATGCGCTTGCGGTTCCTGTCGTTATAGCGCACCCAGCCGGTAGACTGTATCCTGTACTCGAAGTCGGGCACGTCGGTGATGTCGTAATCCATGAGCGCAAGCTCGGTGACGCCCTTGTCGAGGTCGTAAAAATCGGTATAGTAATATTCGAATCCGAGCGCCTGTTCGAGGAATACATATACCGCGTACATTGCAGCCTCGTCGGTCGCGCCCGTCATGCATACGGAGTCGCCCACCGTTCTGATGCGCACGCCTCCCCTGCCGAGCACGTCATACGTCGCGCCGAGTGCCTCGTTGCTCTGCAAACGGGTATCGCCGATGGCGAGGTATTTGCCGCCGCTGAGATCTCCGCCGTCTTCCTCGACGGGAAGTTCGATGCCCGTCGATTCAAAAAAGAATTGGCGAAGGTCGCTCACCGCCTGCGAAATGTAGTCGTTTGACGCTTTGCCCTCGGGAATGAGTATCGTATAATCGCTCTTCCCGCCCTGCACGATGTACTTGCCCGTTTCCTTCATGCTGTAAGAATGCATATTTCCCTCCACTTCCCCCGAAACGCCCGGGGTGATCGTATTTGTCGCCTGACCGCCGCCGCCCGAGCCGCCGCCCGAACAGGCGGTAAGCAGCAGGCAGGCGCCGAGAAGCACGGCACATATTCCGAGAATTTTTCTTTTCATCGCCACTCCCTCCTTTACGAAACGCTTATGGCGTAGCTCACGCACGCGGGGTTGAAGTCCGCGTCATACGCAAAATAATACACGGTATACTCGCCCGCAGCCGTGGCGACAAAGGAGTTGCCCGGCAGATCGACAAATTTGCCGTCCGGCAATTTCAGCTTGATCTGCAGCGTGCATTCGGTGTAATTGTCGGTAACGCTCGCCTGCGCCACGATGACCGTATCGCCCACTTTTGCAGACGTTGCCGCATCCCCGAGTACGATTTCGGGCGGAACGGTATCCACAACATTGAATACATACGAATATGTGGTGCTGTTGCCCGCGGTATCATCGCATTCGTAAACGATGCTGTATCTTCCGTATTGGTCGGTAACGATAACGTAGTCGCGCCCGGGATCTGCAGAGCCGTCGAGCGTTACGCCGTCTTCGCTGACGGCATAACTTCCGTCAGGCTTTGTAACCTGCATGCGGAAAGTGATGTTCGGATCGAGCACGTCGCCCGCATAGGTCGCGGAAATGGTGATGCGCTCGCCGAAATACTGTTCGCCCTGTACGGGATCCATGGATATTTCGGGGCGGATGAGGTCATAACTGACGCGCGTGAGCGTCTGATTGTTGATGGAAACCATCTCCACGCCCGCATTGCCCGCGATGCCCGCAAGCTCTATGCGGATATAAACTTTGTTGCTCGCAAAGCCCGTAAAAGCCTTCCCGTTCATGTCCTCGGAAACCGCGACGTTGAAGTCCGCCGAGGGGGATATGCGCAGGGTGTCGTTATCGTAATAGAGATAGAAATTGTCGCCGCTCGAACCCACGAAATCGCCCGACGAGCTGTACACCTGGTCGCCGTCGTTTACGGTAAAATTCGTATTGCCCGCGACATTGCGGATATAGCTCGCTTTTAATGTGACAGACGGATCGACGCTGTCGGTCAGATACACGTTGACCGTATCGAAGTTGTTGGCGGACGCCATAACGCGGAATGCCATTCTGAAATCGAACACCTGCACCGGGTTGATGAATTCAAAATACTGCGCGCCCGTCTGGTCCGTGGTGAAGGCAATGCTCGCATTGAGCGGTTGCTTTTCGAACGCGTCGCCGACGAAATAGTCGGATATATCCAGATACAGCCCGTCATAACCTACATCGACGACGGGTACGGTATAGCTCTTTTCAGCCGTGTTGTCGCCCGTGCCGAGGCGGTACGTTATGGTAACGGCGGTATCCGCATAAGAAGTGAAGCGGCTGCCCGTAACGGCGCGCTCCGCACCGCCGTCGTCGGAGATATATGCGGCGGCAAGCTCTTCCACGGGGCTGCCCGTTTCGAACACATACCCGAAAAGTTCGGGAAGCTCATATGCGGCGCCCCTGATGATATATTTCGGGAAAACCACCTCAGCCTCGATGTAAGGCTTTGCGGAGGGCTCTATTTCCACCTCGTAAGAGTGCGTTTTTTGTTCCATATAGTCGGAATAATCGTACACGATCTCCCAAGTGCCCGCATACAGCGGCATGAAAGAATAGGCATTTTCCCCTTCCGTGGGGATATTCACGGAAACGTCGCCGTGCACCGCCCTGACGGAGACCGCCGCGATGCCCTTTGCATTCTGAACGGTACCTTCCGCGACCTGCATGCGCACGCCCGTCGTCCCCTCGGTCGCATGTTCGCCGAGGCTGATGCTCAGCGCATCGGCAGAGCTTACCGCCCGCACTTCATATTCCAGCGTTTCCGGATTGCCCGCGAGGTCGCTCGCGCTGTACACGATGGTATAAACGCCTGCCGAGGCGGGCACAAAGCCGCCGTTTTTCACCGTTACATTCACCTCAGAACGCGCGCCGTAGTCGCGGTAAACGCGGACATTCACATCCACTTCGCGGTCGGTTTCGTCGTATGCGCGCGCTTCGGGGATGGGATAATTGATCCCCGCGACCGCATCGGGATAGCCCGTATCCGCGTAATCGCCGTACACCATCTCGATCTGCGGCTTCGTATCGTCGACGATCACGTCGTTTTTCAGTTCCTCGCCCTCGATGCCGAACGCATTCGTTACGACGCAGTTGAACCGTTCCTGATTATAAGAAGTCGCGTAGATGCTGAGGTAGCACTCGCCGTCGGTAAAGCCGCCCCACTGTTCGAGCGGGAAAATGGTCACATCGTCGAGATCGGCGACAATGGCGCCGTTCATATACACGCGTCTTTCGGCATAGTCCATGCTCAGCGTGAGCGACTGTGTGGCGATGTCTTCGGGGGAACCTATATCCGAACAGTCGTTGTTGATATTCGGCACGCCCGATATGGAAAAGCGCACGCCCGCACCGTAAATGTTGTTCTGGTGCAGGTTATATGTGCCGCCTTCCCAGACGAACGAACCGCTGCCGCTCGATTCGAGTCCCGTAGGCATTTGGTCCGCGGCGTTTGCCGTAACGTAAGTGTTGCGTTCCTGCCATGCCGCTTCGAGCGGCGTGCGGTCAAGCCGCTTTGCCGTAACGGTAACGGTATTGGAGCTGTCCTGCGCGTCGGTAAGCACGAACACGATGTTGAGCGCGTCCGCCAGCCCCTGCTGCTGCGGGGCTACGAACAGCTCCGCTATGGTATCGCTCGCGGTGTTGCCGCTCAGGTCGATGCGCTGATTGAAAACGAGACTTTCACCCGACGCGATGGACGCCACGATGCCGGGGCGCCCTTCCGCATTCGCGGCAGTGCCGTAACTTGCGGACGAGAGCCCGCCCGAAAGGCTGTACAGCGGTTCGGATGCAACAAATCCGAGCGTATGCGACAGCATCAGACCTTCCGGCGTCTGCGCGCGGTATTCCAGCGTGTACTTGCCGCGCTCTTCGAGCACGACGGTATCCGACGAAACGGAATACCCGCCGGGGAAATGCAGCAGACGTTCCGCCGCATAAGTCTGCCCCTGCCAGACAAGCCCCGACGAGGGGAGCGTAAGTTCGGTACCCACGAGGTACATATCTTCCAATACAATCTCTTCTGAAAGCTGCGCGTTTTCTGCCTCTGCCTGTCTGGATGCGCGCGGCAATCCCGCCGCAAGAACGGCAAGCGCCAACACGGCGCACAAGGCGAGCAGACATAGAGCACAGCGTCTTGATTTCGTCATTTTTCCCTCCATTTTTATTCTTTGATGCCGCCCATAGACAGATTGCCCATGAGCTTTTCCTTAAATATAAGGAAGAGGATGAGTATCGGTATCGCAAGGAACATACACCCCGCCATACGGAACGGAACAGTCGCAAAGTCGCCCTGCGAATTCTGGCTCAGACGGAACACGCCGCGTGCGAGCGTGGGGTATGAGGGCAAATACAGGAGCGGCGTCTGATAGTCGTTCCAAAAATCGATGAACTTTATCAGGAGCACCGTGCCGATGACGTTGCGCACCATCGGCATCCCGATGGATACCATGACGCGCATTTCCGATGCGCCGTCCACATACGCCGCCTCGAAAAAGTCGTTCGGTACGCTGCGGAATGCGGCATAAAAGACGAGATAGTACATCCCCAAAAAGTTGAACTTCTGAATATAGTTGCCCCAGATCGTGTCGTACATATTCAGCGCGCGCAGTATCTGCATTTCCGACGGAGCCGAGCCGACGATGGGCACGACCATCAGCACCACGACCAACCCGTTTATGACCGCGCTGAATTTATAGCGGAAACGCGCCGTAAGATAGGCGACCACGCAGGGCACGAGCGTCTGAATGATGGCGCCGCCGCCCGCGTAGAGTATGGTATACAGAAGCATCTCGGAAAAATAGACGCGCCGCCTGCCTACCCCGACCGTAGTTACCTGTTCGTAAAATCCGTTGAATACCTTGATAAAGTTGTCCCAGTGCCATTCCCACGGCCAGCCTTCCGGCAGCCCCAATACGTTCACGCGGAAATCCGTCTGATCTTTCAGCGACGTGATGACGCCCCAAAGGACGGGCAGGAAAATGGATATGACGTACAGCAGCAGTATGCAGAAGATGACCGTATACAGCGGCCGCGCCTTGTTTTTATGTTTTTTAACCAACAATTTTTCCGCAGTCATGGCAGCCCTCACACAGTTTTCGGTCCGAAACGGTCAAGCCCCTTGCGCAAAAGCAGCGTAAGCGGCGCTGCGACCGCGGTTAGCAGCAAGCCCATCGCCGCGAGGTACGGGTATTCCGAGACGGACGCGTTCCGGATGGAAACATACAGGTAGTAACCGAAGGTATAATAGCGGTATTCCGCGTCGTCGCCATAGAAGTTGTAAAGGTTGATCTGGTTGGTGAAAAGCCCCGTAAAACCCACCACGACAAAGGTCGTAAACGTCGGCCAGATCAGCGGAACGGTAATGTACCAAACTTCTTGCAGCGGCGTTATCCCGTCCAACTCGGCTGCCTCCACGACGGAATCGGATATACCGTTCATCGCGCCGAGATACATCATGGTAGAAGTGCCGAATCCCGTCCAAATATTGTAGAAAACGATCATTACGAACGTCGTATCCATATTGGCGAGAAGTCCCTGCATGGATTTCCCCGTTATCTGTTCATACACGCCGGGGATCGCCCTGTCGACGAAGTATTTGAACAGGATGACCATGATAAGCGCACTTAAAATGTGCGGCAGAAAAAGCACCGTTTTGAACAGACCGCTCAGCCGCCTTTTTTTGCTCAGGTAAAAGGCAAACAGCACGGAAAGCGGCGTTGCCAATAAGAGCGAAAATGCGTACACGATGAGCGAGTTCTTCATGGACGCCCGCAGATATTCCACCGCGCCGAAGTCCTTGAATATCTTTACGAAATTGTCGAAACCCGCCCAAAGGAATCCCCTGTCGTAATCGTAGGTGCGGAAGGCGAGTAAAATGGAATTTGCATTCACGCATACCCAAAATACGACGAATTGCAGGCAAGGCAGCGCCATGAGCGCGACGTAGAAGACCATTTTACGCCGCGAATTGAGTTTTTTAGCTTTTTGAGCCACTCCTCTTCACCCCCGCTTTACGTTACGGTAAAATATTTTGAATAGGTAGCGCGCCAGGTTTCGGGCGTGGTCCACATACCCATAAAGTAATCCGCAGCGGATACACCTGACCTAAACGCGGTAAACGGCGTTAGGTAAGGCTGATTTGCTACCGTGGAAGAATATACGTCGTAAGTGAGCGCCGTTTCGTTTTCGATGAGCATCCTGTTCGCGGAAAGCTGCCTGACGATCGTTGCCCTTTGGCGCACGTCCCAACAGCTTTTGCCGAGCGAGCCGAGCGCATTATACTGTTCGCCGGTCAGCTCGTAGTTCAGCCCCTTCGCAAGCCCCGTATGCACGGTAAAGTCTTGCAGCGCCTCGTCGGAATAGCAGAAGGCAACGAACAGTTTTGCCAGCCGCACCTTTACGGGATCGTCCGCAATGTTCGCGTTCACGAAACAGTATGACCTCATCACGTCGCGCAAAACGGGCGTTTCGCCCGCAACGAAATCTTCGTCGTTCACTGCCGTCGGCAGAGGCATATAGGCAAAGTTCCTCGTTTCTGCGCGCTCGCCGTACTGATTGACCGAACGCCTGTACGCTTCCGAAGCCTCGTTCCACCAATAGTTGCCGTCCACGATCATGCCGATGGGCTGGTTTTCGAGGTCGCTGAAAATAAACTTTTCCTGCGAGTCGAGCTGGGTGAACGTGGAATTGTTGTTGGAAAGCTCATAGGCGTATTCGCCCACATTGTCGATGATCGTTTCAAGCACGGAAAGACCGTAGTACCTGCCCTCCATGCGTTCGACGAGATAACCGTTCTCGTTATTGATGGCTACCTCCTCCACCACCGGTTCGCCGCCGCTGAACCCGGTTACGACGCGCACGGGTTTGCCCTTGCTGTCGTAGGTGTAATTGAGCGCGGCGTCTTCCCCCGAGAGCTGATCGGAAAAGGCGTCCACTATGTATTCCGTATACGCGATCGCCGAACCCGGCCATACAAACGGCGTTACGCCGCGGGTATTTTTCATGTAATATAAAAGGTCATAAAATTGTTCTATGGTGGCGGGAAGTCCGTCGTCTAAGGAATAATCTATGCCCGTTTCGGGATCTACGCCCGTCTTGCCGTCGGGGCCTGCCGTTTTCTTGTCGGTTTTGCGTATGATAAAGCAGTTGTTGCCGCTTATGCCGTAATTCCCGTTATCTTCCGCCGCAAAGTAAAGATTTTCGCGGTCGAACACGTCTACGTCATAGAAAATACTGCGGTACGCCTCGTAATGAGGAAGAGCATAATATTTCCCGTCGTATGCGGTAAGACCGGACTGTGTCGCGGCATCGAGCTTGCTTTCGATGGTTTCCGTTTCGCCGTAGGCACTGCCCGTAACCACGTCGCTGATGTCGAGCAGATAATTCTGCGACACGAACTCGTAATACGGCAGGTTTTCTGTAAAGTACACCTCCCAATCGTCGGTGGGAAGGATCAGCCATCTGCCATTGACCGTGTTTTCCGTATCGACGATGACCTGCACGCCCATTTTGCCCGTTTCGAAAGGTACATCCGCATACGCCTCTTCGAACCGCGTTTCGATATCGAGCAGCCACTGGTTGCTGATACCCGCATTCAGGTTGGAAACGTACAGCTGCGTTTTTGAAGAGTCTACCGCTTCCAATTCATCACGATGGCATCCGACGGCAACAACGGAAAAGCCCAACATGACAGCCAGCATGAAGCACAATTTTTTGATCATTCTGCCCTCTTTATCTTCCTGCGCGTTTGGTTTGCCGAAAGATTCAGCCGCACAGTAATTGACATCTCAAAAAAATTATCTTATAATTAATTATAGCAGAAAATTATTTACTTTCAAGGGCTAATCCGAGGGTATTCGGGGTATATTATAGCACAATCCGATATTCACTGAATATCCGAAAGTCAGCTCGGAGCCTCGCTGCGGCGGAAGGAGTTGGAAATACCTCATGATAAAACTTTTTTATTTTAAACACAACAAATACAACCGCGCGGAATATATAAGAAAGACGCTGATACAATTTTACGAGTTGACTTTTCTCATCCGCGGGCAGATGGAATATATCGTCAACGGAAAAGACGTCGTTCTGCATTCGGGCGACATTATATATTTAAAGCCGGGCTGCTACCGCGAACGCAGGGCTTTTTCCGAAAGCGACTATGTGAGCTTTAATTTTTACACAGATGCTCCGCCGGAGCTGCCCCTGCACATGTCCAAGATCATTTCCAACGAGATAAAGCTGCTCCTCTCCGCAAGCGGCGAAATATATGCGAACATGACCGACCTGAACGACTTTGGCTGCCTTGACCTTCTTCTGCAATGCATCATCATGCAAATAAAACAGAACATGACGGTGAAAAAACTCAGCCCTCTGACCATCAAAATAAAAGATTACATACAGGCGCACGTCGAAGAAAAGATCACTCTGGAATCGGTGAGCAAAGCCGTATTCTTTTCGCCCGTTTACTGTTCCTCTCTTTTTAAAAAGGAAATGGGCAAGGGCATCATCGAATACGTCATCGACGAGAAAATACGCAAAGCGAAGAACTATATCATCGAAGGCGTGCGGCTGAAAGATATTGCGGAATTGGTCGGCTTTACCGACTATAACTACTTTTGCCGTATTTTTAAAAAGCGCGTAAACTATACCCCCGCGCAATACCGTAAAGCGACCACCCCCCCCCCCCATGTGAACACGAAAGTTTAGCCTTGAATTGCATACTGTTTGCCGAACGGATCGCAGGCGAGCTGTTCGGACCTCTTCCCGCTTTTTCGGCAAACATACGAAAATGAAAAACCGCGGGGCGCTGTCTTTGAAAGACGGCGCCCCGCGGTTTTTCGCTGTTTTATGATACTCTTATTTGTTCTTCCCCTGCCATCCTCCTTGTTCCGCACAATTGCCAAAATCGTTCTACCTTAACCCGTCGGATCAAAAGAGCGAAAGCTGCTGATACGTCGGTTTCGGCGCAGCCATTTCTTTTGCAACGCCTTCGGGCAATTCCGCCAAAAACGGAGAAGGCGTGCCGCTCACTTCGGGCAATGGCATCAAATGTTCAAAATGTTTCGCGTTTTCGGGCACGAAATCTTCCGGCCGTTCGGCAAGCTGTTCCAGACGGTGCAAAACGCCGACCGTTATCTTTTTGCCGCATAAGGGGCACCTGCCGCCGTACTTTTCCGTTTCCTGCGGGGTGAGGCTCAAATGACAGTTCCTGTGCCCGTCCAGATGATATTTGCCCTCTTCAGGATAAAACTCCAAGGTTCCCCCGAACCCCTCCCCCGTTTCCAACGCACTTTTCAGCGCGGGGTAGGAAAGTTCGGCGTCGATGAGGTTGCTCTCCCGCCCGAACTTGGCGGGAGTATGCGCGTCCGAATTGGAGATCATCGTGTAGCCGTCGAGCATGGGCACGCGGCGGTTCATCAAAGGATCGGAAGACAGCCCCGTTTCCAGCGCATGTATCTGCGAGGACAAGTCCCCGAAACATTCTTCTATTGTATCGAATCCCGAAAAGGCGCCGAACAGAGAAAAGTGCGGCGTCCAGATATGCGCGGGGATAAACACCGCATCAGGGCACATGTCGAGCGTGATCGAAAGCAGATCTTTGGAAGAAAGTCCCAAGATCGGCCGCCCGTCCGAACGGATGTTGCCGATCGTTTCCAACCTGAAAGAGAGCCGTTCTGCGGCGTCGAGCGACGGAAGAAGGATGAGGTTATGCACCTTTCTTACCTTGCCGTCCTGCTTGTATATGCAGCTGATCTCGCCGGAAACGACAAAGCGCGGCGAAACGGGAAGTTCGCACACATCAGCAAGGCGCGCCTCTTTTTTGATGCGATACAGCCCCTCTTCCGCAGGTTCGAGCGTTTGCGCAAGCTCTTCGCGCCAGGCGGGATGCGTGAAGTCGCCCGTGCCGACAAGCGTTATGCCCTTCCGCCTTGCCCACAAATCAAGGTTAGGGATGTCGGCATTTTTGCCCGTTGCCCGCGAATATTTGGAATGAATATGTAAGTCTGCCAGATACATACATTCATTATACCGCCGAACAAAACTTTTGTAAACAGAAAACGCAAAACTCTGCGGCGTCCCGATAAGGATTTCAATAGAAAAGCCCTGAAATACCGAACAGCTGTATCCGGCAATTCAGGGCTTTGGCAATTATTGCAGTTCCCAAATCAAATCCGCATATTCTCTGACGGAACGATCCGAAGAAAAAGAAGAAGATTTCGCAATATTTTCGATCTGCTTTCTTGCGAATGACCGCTGATTCTTATATTCTCCGTTCGCTTGCAGGATCGCACGGTAATATTCTTCAATATCTCGCAAAATGAAATAATGGTCCGGCTTATGCCAGCTGGCACCGATCGTTAGCGAATCGTAAAGTTCCTTAAAATACCCGGTCCCTCCATCTGTAAACGTACCGTCTATCAGCGTATTTACGATGCTTTCCCACTCCGCGTGTCCTTTCAGGTAAGCACACGGATCGTAGCCGCCTTTGCGTAGCCGATCGATCTCCTCGACACGCGCGCCGAAAATATATTCATTATCTTATCCGGCGGCCTCGGCGATCTCTATGTTTGCACCGTCCATCGTACCGAGCGTAACGGCGCCGTTCATCATAAATTTCATATTTCCCGTGCCGCTTGCTTCCATTCCCGCCGTCGATACCTGCAGCGAGATATCTGCCGCCGCCACGATCTTTTCGGCATACGAAACATTGTACTCCGTTACGAACACGCCCGCCAGCAGATGATTTGTGCCGGGATCCGCATTGATCTTTTTTATGATTTCATTCAGATATTTTATGATGCCTTTTGCCCGAAAATACGTTGGAGCGCTTTTCGCACCGAATAAAAAGACACTCGGATAAAAATCTTTTATCTTTCCTTCTTTCAATTCGTAATATAATCTTAAAAGAGCAAAAGCTGTCATTAATTGCCGCTTATATTCATGAAGGCGTTTGATCTGTGCATACAGCATGCATTTTTCGCTGAGTGCAACGCCCTCTTTTTCGGCAATGTATGCAAACAGCTTTTTCTTTCTCTCTGTTTTTACGTTTGTGAAACCCGCCTGCATTTCGGCATCCTTCGCAAAAGCGCTGAGCTTAGAAAGCTCGGAAAGCTCGCTTCGCCATTGTCTGCCGATTCGGCGATCTATAAGGCTGCACAGTTCCGGATCCGCAAGTTCCATCCACCGCCGAGGCGTAACGCCGTTCGTTACGTTCAAAAATTTTTCCGGATGATGCGCCGCTTCTGCCGCAAACAATTCCTTTTTTATGATCGACGTATGGATCTTGGCAACTCCGTTCACTTTCCGCGCGGCAAAAACTGCGGCGTTTGCCATTGAAAATGTGCCGCGTCTGTATATAGCCGAGCGGCAGATCTCTTCGGCAGTGTATCCTTCTGTACGGTGTACATGATATGCCGAAACATTCATTTTGTACAATATATCCGCAATTTCCGGAAGGATTTTCTTTAACAATTTCGCATCCCAGCATTCCAACGCTTCCGGCAGAATGGTATGATTCGTATAATTGAAAACCTGTTTCGCGATCTTGAGCGCCGCACGGTAAGTCAGTCCGTTTTGCATTAACGCCCTGATTAATTCGGGTACGGCAAAAACCGGATGCGTATCGTTCAGCTGGACGGAATTCTCTTCGGCAAAATGCGAATAATTTTTTCCGTGCCGGCTTTCGTATGCCCGCAATATATCCCCTACCGTTGCCGCCGCCAAAAAGTATTCCTGACGTATTCGCAACAGTTTTCCTTCCTCTGTATCGTCAGGAGGATATAATACGCCGCAAATTTTTTCCGCCTCGGCGCTTCCCTCCGCCTGATACAACCTGAGGGTATTTATGCGCCTGCCTATAACGGGCATGTCATACGGGACCGCCGTGGCCGTAAAATCTGAAAACCGAACGATCAGCCGCTCGTGGTCCTTTCGCACGCTCCACGGATCTCCGTATCGCTGCCAATCGTCAGGCATCTCTTTCTGAAAACCGTCTTCAAATTTTTGACGGAACAGCCCGTACTTGTAGCGGATGCCGTAACCATACAGGGGAATGCCCGCTGCCGCGCCCGAATCCATATAACACGCGGCAAGCCTGCCTAAGCCGCCATTGCCCAAAGCGGCATCTTCGATCTCTTCGAATACGTTGATGTCTATGCCTTTGCTTTTCAGTATTTCCGCAGTTTCTTTCAGAATACCGAGTTCCATAAGGTTATTGTAAAACATCCGACCGATCAGATATTCTATGGAAAGATAGTGTACACATCTTTTCGGCTTATCTTCCTCAGAGATATGCTTCATGACAAGTGCGGATATTTTTTTGTACAGTTCTGTTACCGTATCGCCGTTCGCGGCAAGTTCGGCAAGTTCTTGAAAATATTTTTCCTTATCCATATTGTGCTGCCCGAAAAATTATTCCCCTGCTTTGTAATACCGCAACAGAAAATCTTGCGCAAACTTATTAAAGTAAATACTCCATGCATATTCGTTATGCAGCAGGTCGGAATTCAGGACAAGCTCAGCCGAAATACCTCGCGAAGCGAACGTTTTATAGAGCCAAATCGAATTGTCCACCATTTCCTCTGCAGGGAAAATATCGGCTATATCCTCTTTTCCGCCCGCATAGATCATTGCATACTGCTTGTGAACCTGAGGCGTTTGCGATATAAATTCTTCCATCGCCTTTTTATTAAAAGAAACGGCGGTCGAAAACAGTCCCATCGTACCGTAAATTTCCTGATAGCGGATACCAATGTAACAGCTGATCATTCCGCCGGCGCTGCTCCCTATAACGGCTGTTCCGCAGCGTCCGCGCTCGGTATTATAACGCCTGTCTATTTCATTTTTCAGATCTTCCGCAAAAAACTGCGCGTATTCAGCGCCTCTGCCGCCCATACTCTCGATCCCGGCGATTTTCATAGATGATCTCCATGGCGCATATTCCGTTATGCGATCCTTGCTGTTTTCCACGCCGACAACGATCGCCGCAAATCCATACTGCCTGTATATCCTTTCCATCGCGGTATCTATGTGCCATACGTCACCGTATAAAGTAAGCTCTTTATAAAACAGATTTTGCCCGTCCTGCATATAAATTACCGGATACACTCTGCCGTCAGCACCGTACCCTTCCGGCAGGTAAACCCAAATCTTCCTTTTGCAATGAAACGGCTTCATTTCCATTTCAAAATTTTCGATTTTAGACATACATTTTCTCCTGTTCGTCTTATTTTTTCTTGTACCAACGTTTGAGAAAACCAAACGCAAAATCTTCAAAGTATACCGCCCAATCCGTTTCATAATGCTTTCCCGACGAATTCACGACAAATTCGGCGTTTATGCCCTTCTTCACAAGACGTTTATAAAGGTCATACGAACCCCTTTCATATGTTTCATCGGTCATCATGTTTTTTACGCCTTCCCTGCCGCCAACGTAAACATACGCATATTGGGGGAACATTTGCGGCGTTTCGTCCACGAACTTCCGCAAGGGCGCCGCGCACACCCAAACGGCCGTAGAAAAAAGCCCGACGGTTTCAAACCTGTCCTGGTATTTTGTTCCTATATAACAGCTTATATATCCTCCCATGCTGCTGCCTATTACGGCGGAGCCTTCCCGAGCGTCTGCGATGTTATAGCGCTTCTTTATCTCTTGACGCAGGTCCTCCGCAAAAAACTGCGCGTAAGCGCATCCGTCGCCGCCGCAAGAACCCGGATCTCGAAAATTTTTCGGATGCGTCGTTTTCCATGGGCCGTAATCGGTCATGCGCCGATTGCTGTACGCGACGCCGACCGCGATCGCCGCCATACCCGTCTGCACGCGCAACCTGTCTAACGCAACATCCACCCGCCACGACGGTCCGTCTATCTGATTCCTGTTTTCATAAAGATTTTGCCCGTCGTGCATCCAAATCACGGGATACGGCGCGCCGTTCGGATCGTAATCGTCCGGCAGACATACCCAAACCGCCCTGTCGCAAGCCAACGGCAATTGCGGCGCTTTCATATAAAATACTTCTATTTTAGCCATTTCCACACTCCGTTTTTAATCTTTGACCGCTCCGGAAGTCATTCCGTTTACCATATACTTGATCAGGCAGATATACAAAGCCATGATCGGCACCGCAATAAACACGGAACCTGCGGCATAACGGCTGAATTCCGTATCCGGCATATACATAAGTCCTTGCGCGACCGTCCATAAACTTTTATCTTTCAACAACAAACTCGAAAGCAGGTAATCGCTCCACGGCGAGGCGAACGACATTAAGATCGCATATACGATCATGGGTTTTGAAAGAGGGAGCGTAATGCGCAAAAATATCTGAAAATTGGTCGCCCCGTCCAATTTCGCAGCTTCATCGATCGAAATCGGTATCGTATCGAAAAAACCCTTATATACCATATATCCGAGAGGTGCGCCCGCCGAATAAATGAAAATAAGCCCCCAATGCGTATTGACCGCATTTAATTGCGTCATCAGCAGGTAAACGGCGGTCATGCTCATGAACGAAGGAAACATTCCGAGCACCAGCGTCGCCTTCATCATCGCTTTACGCCCTTTGAAACGATATCTCGACATACAGTATGCCGTTAAAAGCGTGAGGAAGGTACCCAAAACTGCCGCACACGCGGCGATCTTGAACGTGTTGCCGAACCAAAGCGGGTAATCATATGTCCCCGTATCGGTAAACAATTTTATAAAACTGCCAAAGCTGTACGCGCTCGGGAAAAAGCCGTCGAATGAATATATGGAGCCCGACTTTGAAAAAGATGCAAGCACGATCCATATACAAGGCACGAAAAAAATAAAAGAGATCAGCGCGATGATAAGATATGTCGCCACGGTATCCGCGATTTTCGCCGTGCTGGCTTTGAGTGATATTTTTTTCATTGATAAGTTTCCTCCTTCCTGTAAGAAGGCGACAGAATATAGACGACAAGCGATACGGTTGAAGTAAACAGGAAAATCACAAGGCTGATCGCCGCGCCTATGGCATAATAATTGTTTGAAATAGACAAATTATACAGCCAGTTTATAAGGAGGTCTGTATCGCTCGCGAGAAAATATCCATCCACATACAGACCGCCTCTAAGGAAAAAGAATACGCCGAAATTGTTAAAATTCCCTATGAATGAACTGATAAGGATAGGCGTAGTCGCAAATATGACGAACGGCAAAGTCAAATAGATAAACCGCTTAAAGGCAGAAGCCCCGTCGATGATCGCCGCTTCGTGGATATCCTGATTCATATTGGAAAGAATGCCCGAGCAATACAGCATAAACGAGGGTATACTCATCCAGCCGCTTACGAAAAGTCCGACCAACCGGGCGTTCCAACCTGCATCGATGTCGAGGAACCCCACGGCGCTTCCTCCCGCTTCGGTTATATAATAATTGATCGGCCCGCCATACGAAAACATGAATTTGAATCCAAGCATCGTGATAAAGCCGGGCAACGCGTATGCCAAAACAGGAAAAATCCTAAAAAAACCTCTCGCCTTGACGCATTTTTTGTTGTAAAGCAAAGCAAGCCCCAATCCGCCGAAATAGGTCAACGCAGTCGCCATGACCGCCCACATGACATTCCATTCCAATATCTTGAACAATGTAGACGAAAATTCGCTTAAATTGAACAGTTTGACAAAGTTTGCCAGTCCTATCCAGTCGACGAGTTTCGGAGGGACGATATCCCCGCCGTAATTCGTAAACGCGATGAGGATCATAAACACGATCGGCAAAATATTAAAAACGCATACGCTTATTACGGGCAAAAACAATGCCGTTTTATAAAAGTTTTTATCCAGCAAATTCGCAAGCGTCTGCCTGAATGTTTCGGGCTTTTCGCCCTTTTTGACTCTGCATTGAGCATAATACGTGCTCTTTACGCTTGCCCACGCCACCATGACCGCCACCACGATCATGATGATCGCAAAAATGCCCCAAATAAGCATGGTGATCGAATTGTCGCCTTCTATGCCAAACCACGGATTCGCTTCCTGCACGCCGAGCGTAAAGAAACCGACAAGCGCTTCTCCGCCAAAAAAGACAAAAAACAGGATGAATGCCGCTTCCAGCAGCAAATATATGGCACCCTTGATCCATTGCCTGTAGCAAAAACATCCGGCGCCCCATATAAAGGCGGAAAGCAGACATTTCCAATCTCCTTCGGCGCATATTTCGCGCAACAAGGCGAACGGTTTCTTTCGTTGTGCCCCTGTTCCTGCCATATCCAACTTCATTTTTGCCCCTCCCATTAAGACAGCGTGAAGATCGCGTTATAAATTTGCTGATCGCAATTTTCAAGGGCACTTTTCAGTTTCGGAAGCGTTGTATATTTCTGTTCGGAAGCTCCCCTGTACGGATCTTTTGCTATATCTGTAAACAGGCTGGAAAGCGGAGTCCATATTTGTTCCACCGCTTTTATCGACGGTTGAATGATGATATTCCCTCTTTCAAGATTTTCGTTTACGATCATAGAGAGCCCGCCCGTATCTGCGGCGACGTCCGTCCTTGCAGATACAGAACCTAAAATTTCACAGCGGTTTTTTACCATTTCGTAGTTCGACGCAAATTCGATAAACGCCAGACAGGTATTCGGATATTTTGTATAGGAACTGATCGCCCATCCGTTGATGCCGCCCATCGTTTTCGATTCGAGATAACCTTGGCTTGCATCCGTCAGATCGCCGCTCACGGGAAGCGCGGGAATGGACGCGACTCCTAAATTTGCTTCCGCCTCTTGCTGCGACATTCCGTGATCTACCAGGGAATCGATAAACAGTGAATATACGTCGGGCGTGCTGATCGTAGCAAAAAACGTCCCGTCGCCCAAATTATCATAAGCGACTAATCCCAGCGACTCATCGACACATCTTTCATCCATTGCAGAAGCAAGCTGGCGAAGCGTGTACGCTCCCTTCTCGGCATTGCCTGCACTGTGCCCGATATCGGAAGGATCAGTATTGTTCGCCCCGAAGGTATAGCCGCCGTAGGTATACAAAAAACCCACGATATTGTAAGCCCCGACATAAGAAGCCATCACGCCAAATTGCTTTCCTCCGGAACTTTCCTTTCTCTGTACCGAAAAGGCGTAAAGATCGTTCATGTATTGGACCATATCCGGCGTGCCGTCCTTATCGTCGTCCCACTCGTTCTGCCAATTCTCGGGCAATACGCTTTTATTGTAATACAACACGGGCGCTTGGACCAATACGGGTATGCCGAAGGTATATTCGACGCCGTCAACGCTTTGCTCGTAGGCAGCCCAAGCGTTTGCGTCGATATCGTCGTAACAATCGAGCTGATCGATGGGAAGGGGCAGTATATGCTTGTCCGCGGCATACGGCATAAGCGCGTCGTTTGCCCCGAACAATACATCGGGTCCGTAGCCGTAAGGGCCGTCCTGCGCGAGATCCGTACTGTCCATGTTTGCGTCTACTGCAGAGATCCCGTATTCGGCATACTCTTCGTTGAATGCGGCTAAAAGGTCCTCGGTGATGCCCTTTTCGATGGCAGTGCCGTTGTCCATCACCTTGATCACCGCCCCTCTTTCGCTTTCCAGATCCCCCGTAAAGCGATTGTTGCCCGTGCCAGACGAATTGCTTTCACCGCACGCGGAAAGTGGCAGGACCATAAGAGCCGCCAATGAGAAACACAATACCGATAAACGTTTTTTCATCACGATTCCTCCTCTATGACGAACGAAAAGCCGTCCGCCGTCTTGTCTTTATAATTGTAACAGAGCAATATTTTCCCTCGTTGCCGGATATCGGCGCCGCCATGCTCAGAAACATTTAAACGCAACGTTTTATTCTCGTGACTGCGCTCTAAAACAAAAATGTCGTCCTTTGCATAAAATCGCACGCCGCCGTAACGGATCGCCTCATGCCGCCGCATTTGTGCCAGACGCGCCATCATTTCTTTTACCCGCGTATTCCCCTGTACGGCATTCCAGTCCATCGTGCGCCTGCAATCAGGATCGTATCCGCCTTCCAAAGGGATCTCCGTCCCGTAATACACTCCGGCTGCGCCTGGATGCATGAATATCACCGCCAGGGCGCATATAAGCGCATCCATGTTTTTATTCGACAGGGAATAAAACCTGTGGGTGTCATGACTGTCTAAAAGATTCATCATCATGCGGTTTACCTGATCGCTGTTCCGCATATACAGCGCGTTCAGCTTATCGGCAAATTCTTTTGCCCCGAAAACCCC
Organism: uncultured Clostridia bacterium; assembly: GCA_944359365.1. Lineage (GTDB taxonomy): Bacteria > Bacillota > Clostridia > Christensenellales > Borkfalkiaceae > Borkfalkia. Next base: position 5,905 of record CALVST010000017.1, on the reverse strand, counting down.
ATAAGCGAAGTAATCCAAACACGCCTTGGTAAGGGCGTAATTCATGATGCCGTCGTATTGATCGCCGCAGAGAAACGGGTGCGCATCGTGCCAATTTTCGCCTATGATCGCACAATCGGGTTTGACTGCCTTGACGGCCTTGCGCAGCCCTCGCCAGAAATCATGGCTCACCTCATCGGAAACATCCAATCTCCAACCGTCAATATCGAAATTCTCCACCCAATACACAGCGATCTTGCGCAAATATTCCTGAACTTTCGGATTCGAAGTATTAAACTTTGGCATATAGCTGCAAAAACTGAAACATTGGTAATTATATTTTGCCGGATCGGGTTTATCTCCGTCGATCAAAAACCAATCAAAATATGCAGACCTTCTGCCCTTTTCTTTTACGTCGGCGAACTGAGGCAGCTTTTCGCTGCAATGGTTGAACACGGCGTCGAGCATGACGCGCATACCGCGGCTGTGCGCCCCGCCGATAAGCTCTTGCAGATCATGCTTGCTGCCAAATTGCGGATCGATCTCAAAATAATCGTAAATATCGTATTTATGATTTGAAACGGAGCAAAAGATCGGGGTGAGATAAAGCGCCGTTACGCCTAACCCTTTAAGATAATCTAGTTTTTGCGTAATACCTTTGATATCACCGCCGGCAAAACTTTTCGGATGCGGAATTTCTCCCCATTCCATATTTATATAGGAATCGTCTTTTTCTCTGTTCCCGCGAAAAAATCGGTCCACAAAAATATTGTAAAAAACCGCTCCGCGCATCCAATCCACGACGGGCATGATGTCTGCAGAATTTATAAACGGCAGCTGAAATGCGTTATAATACGCCTTGTCGAAATCATATGTTTCCGTAATTCCGTCTTCTGAAAAATAATACTTCTTTTCCCCCTGTTCCAGGACGAAAATATAGACCAACCTTACATCTTTCAGCAACAGCGTTACGGTATAATAATCAAAGCTCCCGTCCGAATAGTTTTTTTTCAGCGGAGCTTCGCTGCGGATCGAATGATATGCATATTTATTGCCGTATACGACCGTTACGCCGTCAAATTCATCTTCGGACGACACACGAAGCCGAAGTTCCACTGCGTTACGCTCGATCGGATAACAGTACTGGCTGTCCGGAATATGTAATACTGCTTGCTTATTCATGATATCCCTTATAGTTATTAAACGAAACGATTGACTTTTTGAATAAAATGTGATAAAAATAAATCATTATGAGCACGGATAACCCTACAAATTCCCCGGAAAGGAAAAAAATCACCAATAAAGACGTCGCCAAATTTGCGGGAGTATCGGTCGCTACCGTTTCTTATGTGATGAACGGCAGAACAGACCAACGCATATCAGAATCTACCCGTAAAAAAGTTCTGCAGGCAGCAAACTATCTGAATTATGTGCCTAATACTTTCGCCGCAGGACTTCGCGCCACGCCGCCCGCACAGACCATTGCCGTAAGACTGCCGGAAAACGCTTCGGCGATCAACGAAATGGGTGCCATGTTCTTTTTCCGCGAGTTTGCAAAAGTTTGCGAAAAGAATGGTTTCAATTTGATTTATTCGGCAGAGAAAAGACCGACTCGGCTGACCGCAAATGCCTGTGTATGCATCGGCATGTCAAAAACAGAATTCCATGCCCTTTGCGACGAGAACTTCATCCCCGTCATCGCGCTTGACAGCATTATTGACGATCCTGTTTTTTACCAAATCAATATAGATCTGATCAAAATGCGAGATGCCGTGTTATCCGAAATCGGTGCGTTTACTTACATTGCGCCGAAGCCTGAAAACGAAGAACTTCGCAGACATATAATAAGTGAGATGCCCGGCACCGTCTTTGTTTCTTCTGTTTCAGATCTGATCGAAGCCGCAAACGGATCTGCACGCTTTGCTGTTTCCGACGAAGCGCTGATCGGGCTTGCCCGCGACCTTGCGCTGAAAAACGTGTTCCTATACGAATCGTATTCGGAAAAACGTCCACTTTTGGTCATGGACGCCGTTAAGAAAGCCATTTCACGAGAAAGCGTATCCGACGAATCGCACTTCATAACCGCATGAGAGTTTTTACACGCCCCGCATTTGCAGGGCGTGTTTTTCAATGTTCCCTTTAGTCGGTGACTTTATAAATCTGCACCGTTTCTTTCGCCGAATCGAAAACGATCTTGTATGTTCCGCCTTCAGGGACCACAAAATTGCTCCCTTGCGACGGTACGAATGACTGCGTTTCGCCTTCTTCACCGGCGAATCCCGTTCCGATAAAATCTCCGTAACCTTCCCGGGATCCCTCGTCGAATTTGACGAGGCCGAATGAATCGTCCTTTGTCAATGCAACGGTCAGTATATATTCGGACGTGTTTTCATCCGAGCGGCTGAACTTAAATTCCTCTGCAAAGTTATGGTTCCATCCGGTTATTTCCTGCCCGTTAATGTAAACGTCATACCCCGCCTCCTGTGATTTTATCGTCATTATTTTCGAATACGAATCGAATGTAATATCGTATGTCCCCGCAACGACGACGCTTATATTGTTGTTCTTGTTGCCGACCGCCGCAAACAGTTCGCCTGCGCCGTGAAGATACCGGAAATCATAGGAACCGAGCAACGCATAGTCTTCGGAGTCGTATGTTCCCTCTGCCTCAGCCCCCGCTTTGTATGCGAACAACGTTATTTCATCTCCCGCTTCCAGGGCAATGCCGCTCAGCATATAGACGCCGGATCCTGTATCCGTTTCCTGAAGTTTGAAAGCGTCTGACAAAGCAAGCGTCCCCGCGTCGTCATATCGATGTTGCCAGTCTTGCCCGTCGCCGAATGTTCCGTCAAGATAATAGTCTTCCTGCACCGCTGCTTTTCCGTCGTCGAAAGAAACGGACAGCACCTTGCTTTCGTCATTATAACTAAAAGTATACATACCCGCCGCGTTCGCCTTTAAATTGCCGCCGCTTTCGCTGAAAAGCTTGCCCGAAGCCTCGTCAAGATTTTCAAATTTTATGGACGCTGTTCCCGCAGCGACGGTTCCGTCCGTTGCTGTATTTGCCGATCCGAACATAAATTCTTCGCCTTCTTCGAGATATATCGATAACGTATACACGCCGTCGCCATCACCGTCGGACATCTGCAAATAAGGATTATAAACATCCAGCCAGTTCGTAAGTCCGTTGCCTTTAATATAATAGCTGACCGTAAGTTCTACAGGTCCGGAGATCATATCTCCGTTGCGAACGACCTCGATCGTATCAAAAGAGCCGGTAACATTGTAAACGGCATTCTCGTCATCGGGATCGTACTCGCCCCAATTTAAATGGGCAGGATAAGTTTTCATCGTGAACGTATAATTGCCGGAAACAAGCACTTTGATATTGGAAAGTTTGTCCCCTTCGTCGAAGCATTCTTTGCCATCAAGCGTGCGATTCACAATATATCCGGCACCGTGTTTATATCCCCACCCCGGAAGGGCAAAAACAAATTCGTCTCCCGCGGCAAGATCGACCGTGAAAGTGTATATGTTTTCCGTATCGGAGGCGGATTTTGTCATTTTGTAATCTTCATTGTAAAAATTGCCCCAGTTGCTCTTGTACAATAACTGAGAGGTCCCGTTCCCCAAAAGATAATATTCTCTCGTGTCGTTCTCGTGCTTGGCAAACCCTGCAAATACAGAAACATCGCCGTCAATGATACGGTCAAAATCATAAATGTGCGTAAAGGTAGGCGTTCCATACCAATCGATAAAAATATAACCGTCTTTTTGAGGATCGCTCTCAGGGCGTTTCGCCTTACCTCCCTTTTCCACTTCCTGTGTAAACAGAACAGAGTCACCGTCATAAAACGTTACAGTCATAAGTTCGCTTTTTTCGCCGTTATCGCTGCAGGCGGCAAACAGTCCTATACAGCACAAAGCCGCCGCCAAAGCAAATATGATTGCAAACAACCTCTTTTTCATTGCTCTTTTCTCCTTATCTTTTTACGCTCAAATCGATCACACAAAAATTTTTTGCACTGTAAAAACTTTACATTTTGATAAAAACGCACAAAAAATGATTGCTTAATTGATTAAGCAATTTTATTATAACACAAAATAATCATTTGTCAATACATTTTTTAAAAATTTTTTTCTACTTATTTTCTGAAAGATGCCGACAAAAATATATTCCGGCACAACACGACTCGGCAAAAGCCATCCGCTGCTTAGAAAAAAGGCGCCTACAGCGGTCGCTCTATAAATATAAATCGACCGGCCGTACCCTGATTCGGTACGACCGGTCGGTTACTGGGTTTAACGAATAAAAATGCTGCCGCAAACCGAGCAGAAGGGTTGCAGATTGCGTTCTTTCAATTGCGAGGGCGATGGAGTTTACTAAAACGTAAATGACCGAAGCCCAAGACATGAAGAAAGGGCGCAAGATGCGCCCTTATCCTCGGTTTGGTGGAGTAGGCGAGAATTGAACTCGCGTCTTACCGGATTGCCAAAAGGCTTTCTACACGCTTATGCCGCAATTGTCTTACGATACGCGCCTCTGCGGCCGAAAGAACGTATCGGCAGAAATCTGAAAGTCCGCCGCTTTGCCGACTTCACTTCAAAACGGCAGTTCCCCGCCTGCATGACGCCCGTATCCTCCCGACGGGAAAGAGGTACGGACGAACTGCTTAATCGTTGATTAGGCAGCCAACGCTACAGGAGCGTTGTAGTTTGCATTGTTATCTGCATTTAAATTTAAGCCGAATGTTTTATAGAGGCCACTCGTTCCTCTGCGTGCTTACCCTTCCGCGCACCGGCAATCGAACCCGGTGCTACCCCGTAAAAGAGCTTCGGCTTTCGCCTTCGCCCTTATATTATATGATATTTTTCCGAAAAAATCAACCGCCGCCGACAATTAAAATTTGAACGGCGTCACCTGATATACATAGTAGTTGAGCCAATTGGTATAAAAAAGGTTTGCCGCGCTCGTCCAATTCACGTTTACGGCCGTGCGGGTTTCGTCTGCAAAGTAGTTGCACGGAGGCTTTATGGGCAGCCCCTTTGCCAAATCGCGCTCGTATTCCGTTTTCAAGGTGTTGCGGTCGTATTCCATATGCCCCATCAAAAAGATCTTCCTTCCGTCCTTTGACCTGGCGATGGAAAGCCCCACTTCGTCTGCTTCACACAAAACGACAAGGTCTTCCCTCTTCTTCACGTCGTCCAAATAAACGGTGGTATGGCGGGAATGGGGAACGTAGAACACGTCGTCGATGCCCTTCAAAAGCGGATCGTGCTGTTCGAGGTATTTTCTGTGCGGAAACACGCCGAACAGCTTTTCGGGCAAAAGGTGTTTTTGTATGCCGTAATGGTAGTACAGCGCCGCCTGCGCGCCCCAACAGATATAAATGGTGCTGGTCACCTTTTTATCTGCAAAGTCGAACAGCTTTTTCAGCTCTTCCCAATAGGCGACCTCTTCGAAAGGCATCGTTTCGACGGGCGCGCCCGTGATGATCATGCCGTCGAAGTGCTTATCCTTTATATCGTCGAACTTTTTATAAAAGCGCTCCAGATGCGCCGCCGCCGTGTTCTTGCTCTTATAAGATTCGGTATAGACGAGCGTGACGTTGACCTGCAAGGGCGAATTGGAGAGAAGGCGCATGAACTGCGTTTCCGTTTCCACCTTGGTGGGCATCAGATTGAGAATGGCGATCTCGAGCGGGCGGATATCCTGCGAAAAGGCGCGCTCGTCGTTCATCACAAAGATGTTTTCCTCTTTCAGTACGGAAAAAGCAGGTATATCCTGCGGTATCACGATAGGCATTTGCTATTTTTCTCCTTTTGTGCCGAACTTATTGTTGCAATGTTTATGCGGGAATGAAACAAATCGTTTTCCCGTCCAGTTCTGCGACGATACGAAGGCTCTCTTCGCCGTTTTCCTGCG
>CALVST010000016.1 GCA_944359365.1 uncultured Clostridia bacterium | reverse complement strand
AGCTCGTCGCGGGAGATCTGATCGCCCGGGCGCAAAGACAGGGAAAGCCTGAAATACTCTTCGGGCGCACCGAGGCCATAGATGCACGACACGCTCGCCACGACAAGCGTATCCGACCGTTCGCCGAGCGATGCCGTGGCAGAGTTGCGGAGCTTATCTATCTCGTCGTTTACGGACATATCCTTTTCGATATAAGTATCCGTGCTCGGGATATAGCTTTCCGGCTGATAATAGTCATAATACGACACGAAATATTCCACGCGGTTGTGCGGAAAAAACTCGCGGAACTCATTGCAAAGCTGCGCCGCGAGCGTCTTGTTGTGCGCGATGACGAGCGTCGGACGGTTGACGTTTTTGATGATGTTCGCCATCGTAAACGTTTTGCCGCTGCCCGTGACGCCCACGAGCACCTGCGTGCGGATGCCGTCAAGCACCCCTTCCGTAAGTTTTTCTATCGCCTGCGGCTGATCTCCCGTCGGCTGATACGGTGATACAAGTTCAAATTTATCCATATTCCGCGAAATACCGCGCCCCGCGCGGCTTTTTAAATTACAAACAAATGTTTATATTCCTGCTTACTGTATTATATCGCAAATCGGGCGAGTTGTCAACGAAAGCGGCGGGCAAAAATAAAATGCAACGCAAGCATTGCATTTTACGAAAATATGCTCCTTAATATAAGACCGACGACAAATGTTACGACCGCGCCCGCGACCGAAAGCCCTATTTTGAATGCGACGCTCCGGCGCATCTGCTGCCGTTCGCGCGCATATCCTTCTCCATTCGGGTGCAGGGTGATGACGTACATCTTTTCGCCCTTCCTGTCCGACTCGATCAGGTCAAAATAATCGTCCAACTCCAAGGAACGGAGTATACTTTCCACCTTGTCCGGCGTATATTTCTTTTTTTCGGGAAGGATGCTCATGATCTCCATAGGGCTCACAAGGCAGCTCCCCTTGCCGTCGCACATTTCATAGACGGCTTTCATCACTTCGTTTTCCTGATTGTTCAGCATAGTGCATCTCCCGAATTACAGCGGCAACGTATCACAGCAGGAAGGCTGCCAAAAGCCCCGCGGCAAGCGCGCCCAAAAAGCCGCCCGCGAACGCGCCGAAAAAGACCGCCCAAAACCTGCCCCTCGTCTTCTTTACAGTCCTCTCCTGCATGACCGTTTCCGAATATGTTCTCCCCTTGGGAAGAGAACACAGGCAGTAAGTTCCCTTGTCGGAATACCGTATATCGATATAACCGCGCTCGGCAAGGTATTTCAGAGCGCTGTCGAGCGCGTTCGCATCCGCCCCCTGCAGGGCGGCGGAAAAGTCGTCCGCATCCATTACTTTATAAGAACCGTCGGTACCCGCATTGACCGCATCGAGCACGGCGGCGGTGAGCTTGTCTAACATAAAAAAGTCCCCGCACGGGCAAATTGCCGCCCTTGCGGCACCCGCACCGCTATTATACCATTATCTTACCGATTTTGCAAATAAACATACAAATTTAAAAAGAATTTGCAAAAAGCACTTTATTATTTGCAAAAAATATGATAGAATATAAAAGATAGCATATTGAAAACAGGCACACGGAGGCCTCGCACTTATGAATCTTCTGAATCGGTTTACTAATTCAACGCAGTTCAAAGATTACAACGATTTTTATAACAACTTCAAACTGAAAGTTCCCGACAATTTCAATTATGCCTATGACGTAGTAGACGAATACGCGAGGCTGGAACCTACAAAGCGCGCGCTCGTTTGGTGCGACGATCTCGGGGACGAACGCATCTTTTCGTTTGCCGACATAAAACGCCTTTCCGACAAGGCCGCGAACTTTTTCCTTTCCCGCGGCATCGGCAAAGGCGATACCGTACTCGTCATATTGCAGCGGCGTTGGGAATATTGGACGACGCTGATGGCGCTTTCAAAAATCGGCGCGATCGCCATTCCCGCTACGCATATGCTGATGGAAAAAGACATCGCATACCGCATGGAAAAGGCGCAGATCAAAATGATCGTTGCGGTGAATGAAGACGAACTGTGCGAAAATATTCTGAAAGCCGTAAAAAAGGTTTCCTCTCCGGTACAGGCAGTGTGCGTCGGAAAACGCGAAGGATTTATCGACTATACGGAAGAAACGGAAAAGCAGAGCAGTACGCTTGCCGCGCCATACAAAACGGAGAGGACCGCAAACGATATTGTTTTGGTTTACTTCACCTCCGGTACGACGGGTATGCCCAAGATGGTCGCGCTGCCCCAACGCTACACGCTCGGGCACATCGTGACCGCAAAATATTGGCTCAACTGTATGGACGAGGGGCTGCATTTTACCCTCGCGGAAACGGGATGGGCAAAGGCAAGCTGGGGCAAACTGTTCGGACAATGGCTCTGCGGTTCGGCTATTTTTGTTTACGACTTCCACGGAAAATTTGATCCCGACGCGCTCCTCAATCACGTTTCCAAATACGGCATCACGACTTTTTGCGCGCCCCCTACCGTTTACCGTTTTATGATGAAGTCTGACCTATCCAAATACGACCTTTCGAGCATCAAATTCATGATGACGGCGGGCGAGGCGCTCAATCCCGAAATTTACCGCCAGATCATGATGAAGACGGGGCACGCCATATACGAAGGGTTCGGACAGACGGAAACGACGGTCGTGTGCGGCACCTTTTCGCAATACATGGAGATACGCCCCGGCTCGATGGGCAGGCCCTCTCCCCTGTATTATGTACAGCTTTTGAACAACGAAGACAGACCGGTCGAGCAGGGCGAAACGGGTGAAATTTGTATCCGCCTGCGCGAACCGCAGGAAGGGCTGTTTTCGGGGTATTACCTCGACGACGCGCTGACCGAATCGGTCAAATACGACGGTTATTACCACATGGGCGACCTCGCCTTCTGCGACAGCGACGGCTACTATTGGTTCGTCGGCAGAAAGGACGACATCATCAAAAGCTCCGGCTACCGCATCGGGCCCTTTGAAGTGGAAAGCGCCCTCATGGAGCACCCCGCCGTGCTCGAGTGCGCCATAACCGCCGTGCCGGACGAGTTGCGCGGGCAGATCGTAAAGGCGACCGTCGTGCTCGCAAAGGGTTATGAAGCAAGCGAAGAACTCGTCAAAGAACTGCAAAACCACGTCAAAAAGACGACCGCGCCCTATAAATACCCGCGCATCGTCGAATTCGTGGAGGAACTCCCCAAAACGATCAGCGGAAAGATCCGCCGCGTGGAGATCAGGGAGAACGACTTTCACCACGAATAAACGGCAAATATGAAAACGGGCGGCTCCTTTTTAAAAAAGAAGCCGCCCGTTTTCATTTCCGTAAATTTATATCCGATCAGGCGGCACGTCTCCATCGGCAACGCAGTCCTCGGAGCCTGCTTTCCCGCCGCTGCCAACCCTTTGCGAAAGTTCCTTGCTTAACGCACCCCCCGCGACACAGCAAACCGCAACCGCCGCCAAAAGCAAAAACACGGTAAACGCCGCACCCGGCGTCTCCACCAATGCGACTGCGCCTGCTTCCGTACAAGCAAACAAAACGATCATTTGTGCCAAAGCAAAGCCCGCGGGAGCGACAAACCACAACAAAGATTCATCCGCCCCGTTCTCCCAAACAGACCACATCTGTCTGAAAAACAATATCGCCGTAAGCACACAGACCGCAAGATACGGGATCGTCACGGCAAAGAAATTTCTCAATGTAATGGCCACGCCTTCGGAAAACCCGTACGCGTCACCGAATACATACATTCCGAAAACCGCGCCGATCTTATCGACGGCCACTCCGAAATCGTATATATTTCCCATTAAAACACAAAGCACGGCAAAACAAAAAATTGCTGAAACGCCTTTCACCGAGAGCGCGACAATGCTCTTCGCATCGAACTTATATGTACAGAATACACGCATCGCGTAATAAACAAGCGCGGCCGCCGCGGCAAAAACGAAGCAGAATATGCCGACCGCGTTCAAAGAGGTTGCAGTCAGTTGCCCCGCCGCCAGCATCGCGAAACACCCCAAAAGGTACATCAGGAAGAATTTCCCGCCCCGTGTATTTTCCTTGCGCCTGACAAATCCGATAACAGCGCTATACAAATACAACAGCGAAACCGCCAGTAAATAAATATAACCGAAAACGTATACGGTCATAATGCCGGTACGGAAATATGTATCCGCAACCCATTTATCCACCCGGACAGAAGAATCTCCGCTGTCCACAGAGACGTCCGCCTGGCTCAGCGCAAGTTCCGCTGCAATTACGTCGCTCTGTATAAGATTTATGCCGGTCAGTTCCGATGCGTAATCGTCGGCTATTTCTTCGTAAAGCGCAAACAATTCCGCGACTACCCCGGGATCTCCGGCTTCGGCCGCCAACGAAAGTTCCGCAATGCGCATACCGTATTCCTGCATGACGTTTTGCAGTTTCGCAGAAAGTTTTTGCTGTATTTTCTGCTGTTTCTCCGTAATCTTTTCAACATCTTTCCCCGTAAACAACGCGCCAAAAACATTGAACACGTTTTGTTCGACGGGCGTCTGTTCCAGAACGGCCGTAATATCCGTATCGCCCGAAATCGCATTAAACTGTGCCTGTACCTGTTCGGCGGGATGGTAATCGATGCCGATAAAAAAACCGCTCACAAAAAGCACGAGACTGACAAACGCAGCAAGGGCCGGCATGACTATACCCGAAAAGACGCGCCTGACTGACGCAATTCTGTTCTCTCTTTTTTCCTTTTTCCCTTCGGCGTCCGCCGTTCTGCCGCCGTCAGGCCGCTGCCCGGGCTCTTTTCCCAAACTTGCACCGCAATAGCCACAGAAATTCAAAGAGTCTTCCGCTTCGTGCCCGCATTGCAAACACTTTTTCATACATTCCCTCCCTTTTGAATTATAAACGCCACATCAGTAATCTATGCGGATCGTCTCCAAAACATCCTCATTCCCGACGGCGGAACCGCCGCCGAGGATGACCGCCATTTGCGGCTCGTCGGCAACGTACACGTCCATCTGCAAGGCAGAAGCAAGGTAGTCGTCCAGCCCGATCAGTTTTGCCACCCCGCCCGAAAGATATATGCCCGTATGCCATACGGACGCGGAAACTTCCGCGGGAAGTTTTGCAAGCACCATGCCCGTGTATTCGACGATCTTATCCGCAAACACCTTCATACATTCGTATACGTCCGGCGAAGAGATGGCGACCGAACGCGGGCGGCCGCCCGAAATGTCGCGCCCGTTGATGACCATGCGGTCGTTGTCGTTCTTATATAAGCTGCCAACGGTATTCTTGATCTTTTCGCTCGTAAGGAGCCCTATCTTTAAATTGAAGGATTCGGCGATCTTGTCGATGATGTGACTGTCTATATTTCCCCCGCCGATGTTGAGGGAAATGCCCGCGATGATGCCGTCGAGCGAAAAGGCCGCAATGTTCGTGCATCCGCCGCCGATATCGATGACAAAGACGGGATTCGTTTCGCTCAGCGTCAAATTTTGCCCGAACGCGGACAAAAACGGCACTTCCGCAAACCGTATGCTGCCGAGTTTGCAGGCGTCCGCAAGGCGGTAGTACTTGTCGAGCAGTTCTTCCGACGCGCCGCAGGGCACCGCAAAAACGACTTCCGCTTTCCGTGCGCGGGAAGGCCCGATCTCTATTTTGCCCAAAAAATAAGAGAGCATGACCGCCGCCATGTCTTCGTTGACGATATCCGCCTCAAACACGGGGGACACGATGGTCGTATATTCCGCCGTTTTGCCGATGAGCTGTTTTGCCTCTTCGCCGATCGCCTTGACCGTATTCGTCCCCGAGGCGACCGCCACGCAGGAAGGTTCGGCAAGCACGATGCCGCTGCCGATGCTGAATATTTTTGTTACGGATGAACCGAGATCGATGGCTAATTTGATCATTTGCGTAACCCAAACTTTTCCAACTGTATTTTTATTTCTTCTTCGGGAAGCCCCACGATATTCGTATAACTCCCCTCGTATCTCTTTACGATGCGTACATCGTCCTGTATGCCGTAACTGCCCGCCTTGTCAAGCGGCTTGCCGCTCTCCGCATATTCGCGGATAAACGCGTCGCCGAGCCTGTTGAATTCCACTTCGGAACGCACGGCGCCTTCCGCACGCTTTTTTGAAGACAGAAGGCACCAACCGGTATACACTTCGTGTACTTTTCCGCTCAGTAGCGCGAGCGTTCGCATCGCGTCTTCCTTGTCTTTCGGCTTACCCAGAATGCGCCCGCCGAACGCGACGACGGTATCCGCCCCCAGCACGACGGCGTCGGGAAAGAGCGAAAACACGCTTTCCGCCTTGCGCCGTGCCAAAAGCAAAGCCGCCTCTCGCGGTGAAAGATCGCCGTCGATATTTTCGTCCGCGCGGGAAGGGTATACCTCGAATGTTTCCGCAATACGCGACAATATCTCTTTTCTGCGCGGGGACGCGCTCGCAAGTATCAGTTTCATCCTGTTCCAAACGCGACGATTGCCGCAAAAAATATTTTGCGGCAACTCGGATCAAAGTATTTCCAGATTTTTGCGGAAGGATTTTCTGAATTCCGCATTGGCGGTGAGAGCGTCGCGTATTTCGAGCGAAGCGTCGCCGTCCACTTCCGTCTTCATGATGACGGAATCGCCGAGCACGTCGCAATTGATGCCCTTTACGGTGCCGGAACTGCTCCTGTCAAGGCTTTCCGCAATGCGGAGCATCACCCCGAGCTTTTTGACCGCATCGAAATCATCTTCGAGCACGATGTCTTTATACTTTGCCCAATCCGCCGCATTGATGTCCTCTTTTTTATGACACCCCGCAACGAACGCCGCAAGCACGATCTCCCTGTGCGTAATGCCGTACAGCGTGGAATTGAGGATCATATAACAGCTGTGCTTCTGATGGTTATAGAATTTCACGCGGGTACCGCAGTCGTGCAGCGTAGCCGCGACTTTCAAAATTTTCAGATATTGGCGCGGGAATTTATGCAGCACGCGCAGCTGTTTGAAAAGTTGCACCGAAAGGTTGACCACATGCTCGACGTGCGCTTTGTCGCACTCGTAATATTCGACAAGGCAGTTGAGGCTGTACCCCAAGATGTCGGATATCGGTTTTTCGAGGGTGATGGGGAGCGCCTGATTGAACATGATGCCCTCTCTCAGCCCCGAACCGCCGATGATGAAGTTTTCAAAGTGCATATAATGCACGAAAGACTTCACGACCGCGAGCGCCGCGGGAAGGATATCCGCCCTGCCCGAAGAAAGCCCCTTTATTTTCTTCTTTTTATCGAGGTCGAGCACCTTTATCATGTCGTAAATGTACTCGAAGTTTTCCACGGGAAGGCTGTAATTGTGCACCGTATCCAAGGGATATTTGCGCACGAGTTTGCTGATTTTAAAGATGTTGCGGAAGGAACCGCCCACGCCTATCATCTGCGCGTCGGGATCTACCTCCGAAAGCCAATCGATCTGCGAGAGCTGTTCTGTGAAAAACTCCTCCACCTTTTCCGCCTGCTGTTCGGGCGTGAGAGCATCGCCTTTGAAAAGGTCTGTAAGCGTGACGGCGCCGAACGGGAGCGTCGCATAATTGAGCATATTCCTGCGGTTGTAATAGACGATCTTGGTGCTGCCGCCGCCGATCTCGAGGATGATGCCCTTGGGAATGTCCATCGAATTGATGACGCCGCGATAGACGAGCGTTGCCTCTTCTTCCTCGCTGAGCACCTTTACTTTGATGCCGCAGGTAGCCTGCAATTCGTCTAAAAAGCTGCGCTGATTCTTCGCCCTGCGCACGGCAGCCGTCGCCACCGCTATGATGCGGTCTACCTTGCTCGCGTCGCACAGTTTTTTGAACATTTTCAGCGTCTTGATGGTCTCCGCCACACGCTGCGGCTTTAAAAAGCCGTCCCTTTCCATATCCTGCCCGAGCCTGACGCTCTCTTTCAGCTCGTCCACGACCATAAAATGCCCCTCGCCGAACAACTCGACGATGACGAGCCTTGCCGAATTCGATCCTAAATCGATGATGCCGATCTTTTCCACGTTGATACCTCTTTACTGATAATAGAACTCTCTCTCATTTTCACCGAGAAACCCTTATTTCTCTATTATATAAACTTAACCAAAATCATTATATCATTGTTTTGCTCGTTTGTACAGTCCCTTTTCACATTTTTGTGCATTTTTTTTCAAAAATAGCGTGATTTCTATTATTAAATGAAGAATAACGTTAATTTTGTTAAAATATTTCAACAATTTGAAAATGTATGTCAAATTTTACCAAAATCAAGCGAAAAGGAGAGTGTACAAAATGCACAAACTCTCCCCTTTTATAAAATGCAAATCGTCCCGATCTATTTTTTGAAGGACAATAATTGTCCGAGTTCGTCGTAATTGTGAACGACGGCGATCGCGCCCGCGGTTTCCAGTTCGCACGGCTCGGAAAATCCCGTATTCAGCCCGATGCAGCCAAGCCCCGCCTCTTTCGCCCCGAGAACATCGTACTTCCTGTCGCCGACCATCACCGCACGGGAAAGATCCGTTATGCCGAGCTCTTGCAGCACCGCGCTGATCACTTCGCTCTTTTTGGAACGAGTCTCGTCCAAATTGCCGCCCGCAACCGCCGCAAAATATCGGAGATAACCGAAACGCTCGAGTATCGAACGGGCGAACGGCTCAGGTTTCGAAGTCGCAACTGCGAGCGTTTTGCCCGCTTTCAACAGCCCTTGCAGGCATTTCTCCGCGCCGTCTATGGGTTTGCAGAGAAACACCCCCTCTTTCGCGTAATATTCGCGGTAGACTTTTTTCGTTCGCTGTGCCTCTTCTTCCGTCATGCCGTAAAACTCTTTGAGCGCCTGCACGACGGGCGGCCCCATAAACTTATGCAGTTCCCTGTCGCTTTCGACAAAGATGCCCGCGTTTTCCAAGGCAAGGCGTATGCCCGTCAGTATCCCCTCGCTCGTATCGAACAGCGTTCCGTCAAAATCGAAAAGTATAAAATCGTAAGGCATATCAGTGTTCCTTGATGCAATGGCGGGGGCACTTATGCACGCAGGTCAAACAGCCCGTGCATTTTTTATAATCTATTTCCGGGATCCCGTCCTTCATCGTTATGGCGCCTTCGGGGCAGTTCTTCGCACAGATGCCGCAGGCAATACAGCCGTTTTTGCACAGCTCCATGACCTCTTTGCCCTTGCCGTGGTTGGAACAGGCGATGAAAACCTTCGCGTTTTTCGGGATGCGCCCGATGATGTGCTTGGGGCAGTTATCTATACATACGCCGCAGGATATGCACTTTTCCTTATCCACAACGGAATAGCCGCCGTCGCCGAGGTCGATGGCATAGTGCGGGCAGACGTCTGCGCACGTCTTTTTGCCGATGCACCCCACGGGGCACGCCTTTACGCCGCCCGCGATCAGCTCGCACGAGGCGCAGTTGCCGTAGCCCTGATAATCGTATTTGTTGTAACAGGCATTTCCGCCGTTGCAGTGCACGACGGCTACCGTCTCTTCGCCGATATCGCCGCCGCCCAAAAGTTCGGCGATCTTTTCCTTATTTGCCGAAGGCGTGGCTTTGCAGTCGGAAAGTTTTGCCTCGCCCTTCACGAGCGCCTCGGCAAACTGCGCACAGCCCGCCCTGCCGCAGCCGCCGCAATTCGAATTTGCCAAAAGTTTTTCCACCTGTCCTACGCGTTCGTCCTTCTTCACCGCAAATACATTGGAACAGATGACGAGGATAATGCCGAAAACAAGCGCTATGGCGAGCAATATTCCGCCCGCTATCAAAATCTGAACGAATACTTCCATTTGCGCTCCTTATGCGAGAATGCCGGCAAAGCCCGCAAAAGCGAGCGCCATGATCGCCGCCGTGACCAGCGTGATGGGAAAGCCCTTGAAACACTTCGGGATGTCTGCCCTGTCTGATTTCAGCCGCACGCAGGCGAGCAGAACGATGGCGAGCAGGAACCCTACGCCCGTCGCCACCGAAACCGCAAACGTTTCGATAAAGGCATACGAACTGTAAACGACCGCGCTGTTTGCCGTTCCGAAAATGGCGCAGTTGGTCGTAATGAGCGGCAGATACACACCCAACGCGCTGTACAGCGTGGGCGAAAAACGTTTGACGATGATCTCGGTAAGCTGCACAAGGCTGGCTATGATGAGGATGAAAGCGATGATATACAGATAATCCAATTCAAGCGGCAGAAGGATATAGTTGTACGCGAGCCATGTAAATACGGAAGAGACCGCCATGACGAATATGACTGCAAACCCCATGCCTGCCGCGCTGGAGATCTTTTTGGATACGCCGAGGAAAGGACAGATCCCCTGATACTGCGAAAGTACGATGTTGTCGGAAATGACCGCCGCAAACATGACGGAAAGAATGGAAACTGTCATTTTTCCGTGCCCTCCTTGACGATTTCTGCTTTGCCGTCAAAAAGCGGAAGAGAGGCGCGCTTCATCTTTTCCTTGCGCGCTTCCAACTTCTGAATAATAAAATTGAACAGCGCCATCAGGCAGCCGAAAACGATGAACCCGAATGCGCTTGCGCCCGTGCCCGACATTGCGGGGAACCCGGGTATGGCAATGCCCGCGAACGAACCGCCCGCAAGGAATTCGCGCACGATGCCGATCAGGCAGAGCGCGCCCGTGAATCCTAACCCCACCGAAACGCCGTCCAATGCGGCGTACAGCGGCTTGTTGCAGGAGGCAAAGCTTTCCGCCCGCGCCAAAATGATGCAGTTCACGACGATGAGGTCTATGAACGCCCGCATCGTGCCGTACAGGTCGGGCATGAACCTCTGCATGACCATCCTGACGATCGTAACGAAGGTAGATATGATGACGATGTAACAGGGAATGCGCACCTTGTCGGGGATCAGCCCGCGCAGCAGGCTGATGAACAGATTGGAAAAGATGAGCACGAACGTCGTCGCCACGCCCATCGCAAACGCCTGCGAAAGGCTGGTCGTCATGGCGATGGTCGGGCAGGTACCCAAAACGAGTACGAAGGTCGGGTTGTTCTTGATGATGCCGCCGAGCACGGTCTCTTTTATTTTCGCTTTATCCATTGCTCCCTCCCTCCAAATTTGCGTTATAATATGCGACAACGGCGTCTATCGCGCGGGCAACCGCGCGGATGGTCCTGGACGCCGTCGCGCCCGTCGACACGTCGGATTCCGTAAAAGAATCGGCTGAGCAAACGTCCAGCCCCGTAAACTGATCGAAAAAGTCCGATTCAAAGGTATCCCAGAGCGTTTCCGAATTGTCGCCGAGAACGACTTTTTGTATCACCCCGCCTTGCAGGTAGACGTAAAGCTGTACTTCGCCGCCCCATCCGCCGCCGCCCGCGGCGAGAAATGCGTCATATGCCCCGTCTGCGGAGCGGGCGTAATAGACGATACGCCCGTTTTCAAATTCCTGCCCGTCCTCGTCCGTCATTTCGGGGAAAGTCGCCCCCGTATCCGACGTGAAACGGTCGAGCGTGGGCTGCAGCGGATCGACATAGGTGAAATAATTGACCGCGCCGAGCAACAGCCCGCATACAAGCGCGATACATGCAAGCACCGCAACGCCCTGTATCATCGATCTGACTTTGCCGCTCATGCCGCATCACCTCCCTGCGCCGCAAAACATTCGAGTATCATCGCTTTCAGCGCCGTATTCGTGCGTGTCGCGCTCGTTTCGGTGTCTGCGGAAAGCTGTAATATCCCTTCGACTTCTTCCGCCGTCTTCCCGATAAAGAGGGATATTTCCGCCGTATAGCCCATCGTGCTCTGGCGCAGAGGCAATATCTGCGCGACTTTCCCGTCCTGAATGTTTATATAGAACAGCAGCGGCTGGCGGTAATCGTATTCCGAAAGGTCTGCATAGCCCGACGCCAAATACGACCTTCCGCCGAACAGCTGCGAATCCCCCGCCGCCCCTACATACGAAAGCCCCGCGGGCAGCTGTACGGAACCCGACAGCACGTCGTCCGTAAGCAGGCACTCTTCGAGCATGGCTTTAAGAGCCGTGTTCGTCTTTGTCGCGCTCGTGTCCGCGTCCGGCGGGATATCCGTGGATGAGAGGTCGGAAAGCGCCGCAATTTCGGCATACCCCTTCCCTTCAAACAGCGTGAGATCTGCCGTATAATCCATCGTGCTCTGGCGCACGGGAATGATCTCCGTTACGATGCCGCCGTCGGCGACGACGTAATAAATGAGCTGCTGCGTATACGCATCGGTGATCGCAGCGCTTCCTGCCACGAGATACGCCCTGCCCTCGTACAGCGACGAATCGCCCGCCGCTTTCACATAAGAAAGGTTTTCGGGAAGGGAGAGCGGAGCCGCCGACGTATCGTATTCGAGCAGGCACTCTTCGAGCATGGCTTTGAGTGCCGTGTTCGTCTTTGTAGCGCTCGTGTCCGCATCTGTGGGGATATCCGTGGAAGAGAGGTCGGAAAGAGCCGCAATTTCGGCATACCCTTTCCCCTCGAACAGCGTGAGGTCGGCGGTATAGCCCATCGTGCTCTGCACGAGCGGCACGATGTCCGTCACCGTCCCTTCATTCACGACCGCATAATACAAGAGCTGTTGCGTATACGCATCGGTGATCTCAGCGCTTCCCGATACGAGATACGCCCTGCCTTCGAACAGGGAAGAATCGGCAATGCCCCTGATATAGTTGAAGGTCGTCAAAGGCAGTTCCTGCGCGTGCTCCGCCGCATCGGCGGCGATAAAGCACTCTTCGACCATCCCTTTGAGCGCGGTATTCGTCTTTGTCGCGCTCGTATCAGAATCGGGCGGAACATCCGTAGACGAAAGGTCGGAAAGAGCCGCAACTTCGGCATACGTCTTTCCCGCGAACAATGTGAGGTCCGCGGTATATCCCATCGTGCTCTGCGTGATCGGCACAATTTCCGCAACCGTGCCCGATACGCTGTCTATCGTGACGGTATATTCGAGCTGCTGCGTATATTCGTCCGTGATCGCCGCGCCGCCCTGCACGTCAAAATAATATTTGCCGTTCCTGTCGCGCGAGGCACTCTGAATATAGCGGTACGCTGCCGCAAGCTCGATCTCGGCGGGACGCCTGTATTCCGCCACCGCAATGACGGGCGTTCCCACCGCGAGCGCCAAAAGCATGGCGGCGGCGAGCCCGCGCGCCGTCCATTTGGCGATATGCGGCTTCTTCTTTCCCTTTTTCGTTTGCTGACCGAAACGCACGGGAAGAATAAATCTGTCCATCGCGGGGACGAGCAGGTTCATGAACAGGATGGCGAGCGACATGCCTTCGGGATAAGAGCCGAACCGGCGAATGACCATCGTGAGCGCGCCTATGCCGAACGCATAAAACACGCGGTTATATTTCCATTTGGGAGAGGTTGCATAATCCGTCGCCATAAAGAAAGCGCCGAACATCAGCCCGCCCGAAAAGAGCTGTAACAAAATTTCCTGCGCGCTGTTCCAGAAGAAGAGCGCGAACATCGCCGACGTAAGCAGGCAGACCGCGGGGATGCGCCAATCGATCACCCTGCGGGCGATGAGGTAAACGCCGCCGACGAGTACGGCTTTTTTGCACGTTTCGCCGATGCTCCCGCCGACATTTCCGAAAAACAGCTGCAATACATAGCCCCAATACCCTTCCGCGCCGAGGAATCCTTCGCCGAGCGCGGCAAGACCGCCGCCGAGATATGTCCCGCCCGTAGAAACGTCGCCGGCGAGAATGTTGCCGGGGATATCCGCCCCGATGAACGAGGACATCGTACTGCTGTAAGCGAGCAGGAGGAATACCCGCGCCGCTGCGGCGGGGTTCGCAAAATTCCTGCCCAAGCCGCCGAAAAGCATCTTTACGACGATGATGGCGAACACGCCGCCGATGACGGGGATGTACCAGGGCGCGCGCGGCGGAAGGTTCAGCCCGAGGATAAGCCCCGTGACCAATGCCGACAGGTCGAAAGTCAAAGGCTTTTTACGGATCAAATTATATATCTGTTCGCTCGCAAAGCAGACAGCCATGCAGATCGCCACGAGCATGAGCGCATACAGCCCGAAGTACACGACGCCCATGACCAGACAGGGCACGAGCGCGATGAGCACGTCGAGCATGATGCGGCGGGTAGATGCGTTGTCGAGTTCGTGCGGAGAAGCCGCAACTTTATAATTGGCGATCTCAGCCATTTTTCTCAGCTCCTTCTCCGTTATTTTTCGCCCGCTCTTTCTCGCGCCACCCTTTGAGCACCTTTTTTGCAAGTTTCACGCTCTGCACGAGGAAACGCTTTGCGGGGCACACGTACGAACAACAGCCGCAGCCGATGCACTGTTCCGCGCCGTACACCGCCGCCTCTTCATATTTTTTATCGAAAGCCGCCCGTTCGATAAAGACGGGCGACAGCCCCATCGGGCACGCCTGCACGCACCTGCCGCAGCCTATGCATGGCTCCGCCTTTTTGCTGACGCATTCGTCTTCGTTCAAAAACAAAAGCGCGGAAGTGCCCTTGGCTGTGCATATCTTCAAAGAAAATACCGGCTCG
The DNA here is from genome assembly GCA_944359365.1 of uncultured Clostridia bacterium. Taxonomy (GTDB): domain Bacteria; phylum Bacillota; class Clostridia; order Christensenellales; family Borkfalkiaceae; genus Borkfalkia. The sequence continues at coordinate 28,237 of CALVST010000016.1, read as the reverse complement.
CCCATCATCGGCCCGCCCGATACGATGCGGGCACAGTCTTCCCGCCCGCCGCAAAACGCAGCGATGTCGCGGTAAGGCGTCCCGTTTTTCACCCATATGTTGCAGGGCTTTTCAACGGCGCCGCCGCTCACCGTCATCACCCGTTCGTAACAGGGCGTATCCTCTTCCACCGCCTTATATACGGCGAGCGCCGTATGCACGTTGACAACAAGCACGCCCGCGTCGGCAGGCAAAGCGCCTTCGGGGATCGTCCGCCCCGTGCAGCCGTAAACGAGCTGCTTTTCCGCCCCCTGCGGGTATTTGGTTTTGAGCAGTTTTATGCGTATATTTTCCGCAAAGGGCGCCAAAGCCGCGGCGGCGTCCTTTTTATTGTTTTCTATGCCTATAACTGCCCTGTCCGCGCCGCAAGCCGCCATGCAGAGACGTATCCCCTTTACGACCTGTTCCGCGAATTCCAACATGATGCGATGGTCGCAGGTGATGTACGGTTCGCATTCCGCGCCGTTGACGACGAGAACGTCTATTTTTTTATCCGTGCCGAGCTTCACCGCCGTAGGGAATGCCGCGCCGCCCATGCCTGCGATGCCCGCTTCCGCGATGCGCGCCAAAATACTCTCGCGCGACCTGTCTGCAAGCGGCGGCAAAAACGCCCTCTCGTCCGTGCGGTCATTTTCTATCAGGATATGATCCGCCTTTTTGCCCGAAAGGGTGATGTGCCCGACGACGCCCTTCACCGTGCCCGCAACGGGCGAATAGACGTTTGCGGAAAGCCCTTCCGCAGCCTTTGCGATCAGCTCGCCGCACAGGACGCGCTGCCCCTCTTCCACAACGGGAACGGCGGGGCTTCCTATGTGCTGCAAGAGCGGGACGTATACCGCATCGGGTTCGGGACCTCGCCCAATTTTTTCACCTGCCGTGAGCGTTTTGCGCCCTTTCGGATGCACGCCGTTTGAAAATCCTAACAAAAATACAGCCTCCTGCCGTCCGCCGCCCTTGCGGCTTACTTAATTCAAAAAAATTTTACCATTTTTTGCCGAGATTGTAAAGAAAAAGCCGACAAATTTTGCAAATATAATAATTTCTTACACGACTATAATTAACTGTTATGCCGCCTTTTTCGCGCGTTTTTGCCTGATCTGCCGCACTCCCTGATACGCCTGCCAGACGGAGAGCATGCACAAAAACACGCCGAACGCCGAGCGCAAAACAGGTCCCGACAGCTCTTTCACGAAAAAGCTGCCTACGCCCGAAAGCAGCACCGCCGGCACGATCATCCACGCGATCCCTTTGGTATCGACGAGCCCGTTGGAAAAATGCACCTTCAAAGACAAAAGCGCCATCGGCAGAAAGGAAAACAGATTGACCGACTGCGCGAGATGCTGTTCCACGCCGCAGAAAATCGTAAGGATAGGTATAAGCACGGTGCCGCCGCCCATGCCCATGCCGCCGAGCACGCCGCCCGCGATGCCCGCTATAAGATAGATAAGAAAACGCATATATATCTCCCTTTGTTTTTCTTCGCGATCAAAAGATCATCCGGATTCCTGCCGCGAACATGACGGCGGCAAACAGCAGCGTCGCCTCCCCCGCAGACATCAGATTGAGCGCCCGCGCCCCGAGAAAGCCCCCGAAGGTCACGCCCAACGAAACGGCGATAAACAGCTCCGCATCGAAGTAGCCGTTGATAAGGTACAGCACCGCGCTCACAAAGCTGACGGGCAGGATGATCAGTATCGCCGTCGCGTGCGCCGCGAGCGGCGGCTTTTTCGCTATGCCCGTCAGGAAGGGCACGACGATCATGCCCCCGCCGCCTCCGAACAGACCGTTTACCGCGCCCGTAAGCAAGCCGCCCGCCAAAAGTATACGCTCGTTCTTCATATCCGCCATATCGCACTCTCCTTTTTCCCTATATATAGGATAGTTTACCCCTATCGGAGAAAAATTAATTCAAATTTCACGTTTTTTTAACCGTTATCGCTTGCTTTTAATCGACATTTATATTAGAATAAGATAGTACGATTTTGAATTTACCGATAAAGCATTTTCTTCGGTTCAATTCTCCAATATTACAGTAAAGGTGTTTGATATGGCAAAAAACAGACAACTCGGCAAACTGAGGCTCACGACATGGATCTTGGCATTCATCATGCTGCTTGCATCCTGCGGTATGATCCTTTCGGCTTGTTCGGGTACCACAGACAATGAAGACGACACGACGGAGACTCCGACGGACACGCAGACTTTTTCGAACGCGAATTTCGAGTTCTTCGACGACAGCGACGGCACGAACCTTATCGCCAGCCCCGACAATTGGACGCTTTCCTCGCAGGGCAGCGCTTCCGCCGCGAAGTCGGGCATCGTGGATACGTCCATGAACTGGGGCGAACAGTTCAAACTTGCCCGCCGGCAATACGAGATATTGCAGGACGAAGACAGCACCGAGGAAGACACGGAAGATTATTTCACCGATATCGAGGACGACCACGATATGCCCGGGTGGGATCTTGCCAACGCAAAACTCGGCGAGGATGACGAGGATCTGACCTACGAGACCATCTCCAATGCAGAGATAGACGCAGTCAACCCCGGCACGCATTATGCCGCCGACGACGAAAAGAAAGACGAGGAAACGCACGTGCTCATGCTGCACAACTACCGCACGAGCACGAGCGACAGCGGCACGGCGGCCCGTTACGCTTCTTCTTCCGTTACCGTACCCGCGGGTTCGGCGGTCAAAGTTTCCGTATGGGTAAAAACTTACGGCTTAAAATACAATAACAATACGGATGTTGACGGCAACCGCGGCGCGTACATCGAAATTGCAAACACCGTCGGCGAGGAACAGGATCCCCTCGTCATACAGAATATCGACACGCAAAAGCTCAATACGCAAAACAACGATTACGGTTGGGTGCAGTACACCGTTTATTTGAAGGCTTCTTCCTATGCGTCCACCACCTTTACCGTATATCTCGGTCTCGGCAGAACGAACAGCGTAGACGACAACCAATACGAATATGTGCAGGGCTATGCCTTCTTCGACGACCTCAAATACGAAGTCATGACGGCATCCGAATATGACGCAGCCGTCAGCGAATCGGGCGCGCATGAAACATATTTGGATGTACTCAGCACCGACGGCAGCGACAAAAAATTCGATGCGATCTCGGGAGCGTTCAGTTCTGTCAGGAATTACGCGCTCGACTGCGACGTGTTCGGCCTTTATGAAGGCAACAATGCGGGCGTCGATCAGATCGACCTTGCTGCAGGCGTCAAACCTGCCGTGACGGATGCGGAAAGAAACGGAAAGACCTATACCCTTGCCGATTATATCGGGGCGGACAACGCGGCGCTTCTGACCGCGACGCAGGCGGACGATATCAATAAATCGGACGATATCAATAAATCGGGCGTCATCTCCTCTTCCTCCATCACGACGGCGGCAGGTTATGCGCAGTCCGTCGTAGACGATTTTGCGAAGTTCAACGACCTGTTCGGCGCAGACACGCAGATCCTTATGCTTTACAGCGCCAAAGGCGCCCCCTATAAAGCGGTACTCAACGACGGCACGGAGCAGGGCAGCACGGCAAACGTACAGAACGAGCTGTTCACCGTAGCGAAAGACGAAACGCTCATGATCCGTTTCTGGGTGAAGACTTCGGCGATGAACGGCGCTACCGGCGGTACGGTCACGCTCGTCAATTATGAAACGAACACCGCCATCGGCGCGGTAGATACGACCACCCTTTCGACCGTAGACATTTCCGATGATAACGGCACTACCGAAGATATTTTCGACGGATGGCAGCAGTGCTACTTCTTTGTTTCCAATGACACCGACAAGGACGAGATCACCTTTACCTTAGAATTCAACTTCGGCCCTACCAACATCGTAGACACGGCTTTCTCCGCCTATGCAGACGGCTATGCGGCGTTCACGGGCTTTGAATACACCTATCTGAGCGCCGAAGAAGCATCCCTCGCTTCGACCGGCACCTACGCAGTGAACGTGGCGCTTACGGACGATCCCGACAATGCGGATTCTTCCGTAGTGTTCGACGATCCCGCTTATACCGATGGCACCGAAGGTTCGGCGGCTATCGAAAGCGGCTTTGCGGATCCGCGCAACTATAAAGGCGTTTACGGCGGTTCCGAATACGTCGGCGGCTCGTCCATCGACACGTCGGGCGAAAAGACCGCCTCAACGTCCGGGCTTATCAATAAAAAATATGCGGACAACTATTGGGGATCCGATGAAAACTCCCCTGCCGCAGATTGGCTGTCTACGATAAACACCTGCTACGCGAACGCTTTGACCAAATCCAATTGGTGGAACACGGTATTCGGCAATGAAACGACGCAGCCTCTGCTCATCGTCAACACAGTCGAAACGGCAGCTCGCTCGTTCGGCTATATCGGCGCCGAAACCACAATATCGGCATCCTCCTACGCGCAGGTAACGCTCCGCGTCAAAATGAGTGCGAATGCAACAGCTTATATCTATCTCATCGACGCGTCTACCGAAAGCAGCGCGGAAACGAGAAAGTACAGCGAAAATCTCACCTATTCTTCGGGCATCTCTTACAGATATGATGAAGACGGCAACGTCGTGACAAAAGATCCCGACGATAAAGATTTTGACGCCGATACCGATACCCTCTTCTATAAGCAAGACAACGGGCTGTGGTCGACGACGGAAAGGCACAGCGGCGATGTATATTACGCAAATCTTTCCAACTATGACACGGACGACGACGGCAACTATATCGACTCTGACGGCAACATCGTATATTACCTGCACGACGGCGCCTTCTATAGGTATCATAACGAAGATAACGACACTTACAGCGTCCGCGTGAACGACTTCAAAAACGCACAGGTAGATGCGGACAGGCTCGCCGCGGCGACGCTGCAGAGCGAGCAGAGCAAAGAACTTGTACAGGTCATCAAGGGAACTCCCGAAAACGCAAACAAATGGATCAACGTGAGTTTCCTCATCGCGAACGGAGCTGAAGAAAAGACCTACCGCCTCGAAGTTTGGAGCGGCTCGCGCGACAATCAAACGCAGATGGCAGGCGAAAGTTACGTCATATTCGATCAGGCGGGATATACCGAACTCAACCAAACGACTTTTGACGCTCTTGTAGAAGAAGATCTGCAGACGCTCGGCAGGAACGGCGCATTCGGCGAAAATTATACGACGACGGACGACATCCTCGAAGCGTATAAAGAAGATCCCACCGCATTCATCGGCACTGCCGACAGCGCTACATCGCTTATCTACTACCACTTCTCTCTGTTCGACAGTCTGAATTACGCGCCTTATGACGAAAATAATGACCTTGAAACAAGAGAGTCCGATCCCTACGCAGATTACGATGCTTCCTCTTATTCGGATACCGTCGCATACTTGAAGTTCAGCGACAGCGAAGCGCTCGAATACACCGCTTATATCAACTACGGCGCAAGCGAGATCGACGTAGCAACGAGCGACGGTTCTACCGACGACGACACGACGGAAGATACGGCGGGCGGCGGTTCCGAAACCAACCTTTGGCTGCTTATCCCCTCTATTATCTTGGCGGCGGCATTGTTCGTAACTCTCATCTCCCTGCTTGTGAAGCGTCTGCTTGCAAACATCCGCAAGAACAAGGTACGCAACACGCCGCAGTACAACGCACAGCGTTCCCGCTATGTAAGAAAACTGAAGCTTGCCGAAGAATCTGACGACGCCGATGATAAGCCCGAGGATGATGTTCTCCCCGACGATGACGACGAGATCACCGAGGAAGATATCTACCGCGTGGAAGATACAGAAAATACGCCGGAAGACACCGATCCTTATGCAGACGAATCGGATAGCTCAGACAAAAAAGATGAAGACGGCGAAAATAAATAAGTTTTCCGCCCCGCAGTGATCAAACTATAAAAATAAAGCTGCCCGAAAAGCAAGTTGCTTTTCGGGCAGTTCATTTTGATTTATCTCAGCATTAATTACGGTGACAGGAAAAAAGCGGCGGCTCTTCAAAAGAGCCGCCGCTTTTCACAATAACTATTTTCTTTTGAACAAAATGCGGCGGCAACTGTCGCACTCGATAAAACTGCCGTCCGACAATTTTGAGATATCCGCAATGGAAAGTTCCATACCGCATTGCGGGCATCGGTTGCCGGACACTTCCACAACGACGGGAAAGACCTTTTCTTTGCGTTTCGCCTTGTATTTCGCGAGCGTTTCTGCGGGGACCTCTTTGCCTATTTTTGCAAGTTCCGCCTCGATCGCCGCGACTTCTGCGGCGCGCGTCTCCTTTACCGCGGCATACTTTTCCTTGTATTCTTTATACTGCCGCTGCATAGCGATCGTCTGTTTTTTTGCCGCGGCATACTCGGCGGAGGTCTTTTCTATCTGCGAAACCAATTTGTTGATCTCTGCTTTCAGATTTTTCAGATTATCCGCGATCGCAGCCGCGTTCTTCTTGTAAAAGGATATTTCGCCGCCCTGCTCGTCCACCATCTCGTCGAGATTTTCATAATCTTTAATGGTATCCGCAATTTCGGCGTACTTCTTTTCAAGCCTTTCAAACATCAGGCGGAATTCCGTCGCGCGGGCATCCAGCGCCTCTAACTTTTCGGGTGCCTTTTCCAAAAATTTACGCGCGCTCATGTACTTTTTGCGCTCGTCCGTGGAGACGATCTCCTGTTCGATCGCACGCAGTTTTCCGTCCGCTTCCTGATATTTGAGCAATTCGTCTATCATCTTATAACCTCCTCAGATCAAAGCATGAAATCGTCTTCATGATACCATGAAGGAATGCCGAGTTTTCCGCTTAGATCTTGATAAATTTTCTTAAAACCGTAATTTTCGCTCGCGTAATGCGTCAATACGATGAGCCGCATACCCGATTCGAGAATATCGCAGATATAATTGTGCTTTACGTCGGAAGAAACGATGACGTCTGCCCCGTTCCTTTTTGCCGCCATAACGGCGCCGCCGTCTACTCCTGCGCCGCAAAAGGATGCCACGCGCGAAATATCGCCGTCGCCGCCGTAACGCAAAAGCCGGCGTGTGCCGAACTCTTTTTCCATGTGAGAGCAAAGATCTGAAAAGCTCTGCCGCTTTACGTCACAGATGCGCCCGTAACCTCCGCCCTCTATGTTTTCATATGTATTCGAAAGATCTTTGCCGCCGATGCCCTTTGCCAAAAAATAATCGATGCCTTCGGGCGCAAAATCAAGATTCAGATGCATGGAAATGACGCCTATCCCCGCGCGCACGCAGGAAACGAGCCGGCTCCCCAAAGCATTCTGCACGCGAAGGTCGGATACGGGATAGAATATGGCGGGATGGTGCGTTACGATAAGATTCGCCCCGCGCTCCTTCGCCGCGGCGATCGCCCCTTGCGAAAGATCCAACGAAAACACGGCGCCCTTTATTTCGTCGCCGACGTCTACGAGCATGCCGCTGTTGTCGTGCCCGCCGCACGCCTTTACATAATCGTCGCTCAGTTTTTTCGGATACGCCGCGTCAATGACCGCGTAAACGTCTGCAAGTTTCATCGTAAAGCCCCTCCAACTTTTGCAGGCGCGCGCAAATTTCGGCGCGCCCTTCCTTTGCGCTTTCCTGCCATACCCTGCACCTTTCGATATCCCTTTCGAGCATCTTTGCAAAATCCGCAGAAGGGAAAAGGATATTGCCGCGCCCGAACATGAGCATGTCTTCGCTGTATTCTTCCTGCACTCCGCCTCTTTCGGCCTTTATAACGTCGTAAAACTTTTTATCGGCATAAAAGGTATGATCGCGCAAAAGCGCATAGCCGTGCCGCAAAAGGAATACACGCACTTTTTCGGCATTCTTCATCGGCTGCAACAGCAATTTCGGCGGCAGAAAGCCGTCCGAAAGGATTTTTACGATCTCTTCGCCGCCCATGCCCGCAATGAGCACCTGTTCCGTTTGGCTGTCTATACCTGCAAGCCCGTCGCATACGACGGGGCGCACTCTTCCTTCCGCTATGTATGCCGAAAGGAGCGTTTCCGCTTTTTTCAGGCTCTTTTCGCTGATATCCGAGATCTGCGCCGTGCGGCACAGCCCGCTTTCGAGCATGTAAAGCGTGCAGTAACCGTGATCGCATCCGACGTCGGCAAAAGTTGTGCACGATTCCAACTCTTTACAGAGAACGGAGAGCCTTCCCGTCAGCTTCATCAGTCAAGAAAATCCTTCAGCTTTTTGCTGCGGCTCGGATGGCGCAGCTTGCGCAATGCCTTCGCCTCTATCTGACGGATACGCTCCCTCGTAACGTTGAATTCCTTGCCCACTTCTTCGAGGGTGCGGGGCTTTCCGTCGTCTATGCCGTAGCGAAGGCGCAAAACCTTCTCTTCGCGCGGCGTAAGCGTATCGAGTACGCCCAAAAGCTGTTCTTTGAGCATGGTAAACGCCACGGAATCGCTCGGCGTCGTCGCGCGGTCGTCTTCTATAAAATCGCCGAGGTGGGAATCTTCTTCCTCGCCGATAGGCGTTTCCAAGGAAACGGGATCCTGCGCTATCTTCTGTATTTCGCGCACCCTGTCTTCGGGCATATTCAGTTCTTTAGCGATCTCCGAAGGGGTAGGCTCGCGCCCGAGCTGCTGCAAAAGCACGCGCGAGGCGCGCGTAAGGCGGTTTATGGTTTCCACCATGTGCACGGGGATGCGGATGGTGCGCGCCTGATCGGCGATCGCTCTCGTTATTGCCTGACGGATCCACCACGTCGCATAAGTCGAAAACTTGAAGCCCTTCTGATAATCGAATTTTTCCACCGCCTTCATCAGCCCGAGGTTGCCTTCCTGTATAAGGTCAAGGAACAGCATACCTCGCCCGACGTAGCGCTTTGCAATGGATACGACAAGGCGCAGGTTCGCCTCGGAAAGCCGCTTTTTGGCGGCCTCGTCCCCTTCGCTCATGCGGCGCGCAAGGTCGATCTCTTCGTCCGCAGACAAGAGCGGCACTTTACCTATGTCTTTCAGGTACATCTTGACGGGATCGTCAAGCCCGATGTCGCGCAGAGCCTGTTCAAACAGCTCTTTGTCGCGCTCGTCCTCGTCTACGATCTGAATGCCCGCCTCGCCGATCGATTTGTAAATGTAATCGATCTGATCGGGGTTCGTGTCGATCTTTTCGAGTATATCGCAGAGGGCGTTCGTGGAAATGCTGCCCTTCTGACGGTATTCTGCGACGATCTGTTTGAGTATTTCGTTGAGTTTCTGTTCGGAAACGCTCATCTTAAAAATGATCCTCCGCTTATGTTAAAAATTTTTGAGCTGAATGGTAAGTTCAAGAATGCGCCGCGTATATTGCTTTTTCTTTTCGAGCTCCGTTTCCCGGTCGCATTTGGCGCTCAGGGCTTTCAGCTCCTCTTCTATTTTGCGGCGCGAAAGAGTTTTTACGCTGTCGTTAAAATATTTTTCCGATTCCGGGCTGGAAAACCCGTCGCCGAGACTTAAATCGAGGATGGCGGAAAGTTCGGGCGTGCTTTCGTCAAAAATTTCGAAAAGATCGCTCGCGCGGACATTTTCCCCGCCCTTTTGCCGCAGAGCGATGTACTCTGCGATGATATTATGCACAGTATTGTCAAATTTGACACGCGAAATATCGAAATTGCGCGCATATTTTGCATTAAAAAGTACGGAAGCGAGAATAAAACGGCAGGCTTTGACGTATTTATCGGCGCCGTCTTCACTCCTTACAGGCTCCTTAATCTCATGCTCGGCGGGGCGCTGCGGCTCGTTTTCCAGATCGCGGCGAAGCGATTCGTATGTTACGCCCGTTTTATTACGCAGCGTTTTCAGAAGATCTTCGCGCACGCTCGCGCTGTCTTCCTCGCGGATGACTTTGAGCGCCTGCGCGATAAATTCCCGCTTTTCCTCCGTTTTGGAAAGGTCTTTCCCTCTCTCCAATACGGTGAGCTTGAAGTCGATGAGAGGCATCGCTTCGTCCAAGCACTTCTGATACCCCTCGGTGCCGTATCTTTTGACGACGTCGTCGGGGTCCAGCCCTTCGGGAAGCGCCACCACGCGCACGTTTATGCCTTCGTCGCGCAAGATCTCCAACCCGCGGATAGCGCCCTTCTGCCCGGCAAAGTCGCCGTCATAACTGATGAGCACATCGTCCGCATACCGTTTCGCAAGCCGCGCCTGCTCCTTGGTGAGCGAGGTACCCATGCTTGCGACCACATTATGAAACCCCGCCTGCCAGAGCGAAATGGTATCCATGTACCCCTCCGTCATGACGAGATTTTTTATCCCTTCCGCCTTCTTTTGCTTTTTTACGAGGTTGATGTTGTACAGGTTTTTGCTCTTGTTGAAAACGAGCGTCTCTTTCGTGTTCTTGTATTTTGCAAAATCCGTCTTTTCCAACACCCTGCCGCCGAAGGCGACAACGTCGTCAAAGGCGTTGATGATGGGAAAGATCAGCCGCCCGCCCTGCGCATCGGTAAGTTTGCCGCTGTCGGATGCGGTAACGGCGCCGCTTTCCAAAATATCGTCGCGGCGGAACCCCTTGTCCAACAAATACTGCGGCAAAGATTTAAAGTCGAGCGAGGCGCCCAACCCGAACCGGCGCACGGTCGGCGAGGAAAGTTTTCTGTCAAGAATGTATTGGATATGCGCGTCTGCCTTGCCGGAATTGAGGTTGTCCAAATAAAAATGCGCCGATGCGTTGAGTATTTTGAGTATCTGATCGCGCTTTCGCTTTTGTTCCAGCGTCTTTTCCGAATCGAAATTCATATCGGGCAACGGCATTTTAACCCGCTCGGCAAGAATTTTGACGGCATCGATGAAGTCGACCGATTCGATCTCCCGCACGAAGGTTATCACGTCGCCGCTCGCGCCGCAGCCGAAACAGTGATAATATTGGTCGAGCGTATTCACGGAAAAAGACGGCGTTTTTTCGTGATGAAAAGGACAGCACGCCCAATAGTTGGTGCCCTTCCTTTCCAGATGCACATACGAGCCGATCACTTCCGCAATGTCGTTCTTGCTTTTCAGTTGTGCGAGAAATTCTCCGTCAAGCCCCTTCGCCATCTTTTCACCTTATCGCCGCGGCATACGCGGCTTTGCCTACATTTCTATATCTTCTTCCCGCAGCGCCCAGCTTTTGGGAATGAATATGCTGTTGAAAACCGCCACGGCGAATTTATCGGTCATGGACGAAAGATAGTCGCATATCGCCTGTTCGAGCGGATATATTTCCGAAAGCCGCAAATAAAATGGCGGCAGCTTGTCCTTATCGCTTTGAAAATAGTCGAACATGGCGGAGAGCATACGTTTGGCACGCTCCTCTTCCTTCAAAGACAGTTCGGTTATGTACACCCTTTCGAACATAAAGGAACGGAGATCTTCCAGCGCTTCCGCCTCAGCCTTTCCCATCATCACTTCGTTTTTCCCCACGCTGTTTCGGTAGATGGAAGTGATCATCGTATTGATCCTGTCGCGCGAGGAACCGCCGAGGATCTGGATATCCCTTTTCGGCAGTTCGTTCTCTTTTAAAAGCCCTGCGCGGATGGCGTCCTCGATGTCGTGGTTGACGTAAGCGATGCGGTCGGCAAGCGATACCGCTTTGCCTTCGAGCGTGGCAGGATGCCCGCTCTTTTTATGGTTTACGATGCCGTCGCGCACCTCGTAGGTGAGGTTCAGCCCCTTTCCGTCCTTTTCGAGCACGTCTACCACCCGTAAAGACTGTTCGTTGTGCGCAAACCCGAGGGGCGACAGGCTGTTGAGCACCCGCTCGCCCGCATGGCCGAACGGCGTATGTCCCAGATCGTGCCCCAAAGCGATCGCCTCGGTCAGATCTTCGTTCAGGGCGAGGCTGCGCGCGATCGAACGGGCGATCTGCGAAACGTCGATGGTGTGCGTCATGCGCGTGCGGAAATGATCTCCTTCCGGCGAGAAGAACACCTGCGTCTTGTTTTTCAGGCGAAGAAACGCCTTGCTGTAAATGATGCGGTCCCTGTCCCTTTGAAAGTCCGTGCGCATATTGCACGGCTCTTCCGTGCGCCGCCTTCCCTTCGATTTTTCCGAAAGCTGCGCATAGGGCGAAAAAAACGCGCGCTCTTTTTCGTAAGTGCGCTGTTTGACGGAATCGGATAACTTCATTGCGCATAAACGGGCTCCATAAAAAGCAAAACCGCGGCAGGAAATTTGCCGCGAAACAACACATACCCGCTATTTATAAATTAGACAAAACTGCAAAAAAACCTTTTTTCCGTGCCAATATCCGAAAAAATTTTTTTCGGCGCTAAATGAGCGCTCCGCCGTTTACGCGCAGCACTTCGCCCGTGATATATTTATGCCTTGCAAGAAACAGCGCCGCGGCGGCAACTTCTTCGGGATATCCCTCCCGCGCAAGCGGCTGAGATGCGACGAAAGCCGCACGTTCCTCCTCCGTAAAGCGCGCGTTCATGTCGGTTGCGATCATGCCTGCGGAAACGCAGTTGACGCGTATGTTCGAAGGCGCCAACTCCTTTGCGGCGGCTTTTGTAAACCCGATGAGCGCCGCCTTGCTCGCGGAATATGCCGCCTCGCAGGATGCGCCCGTTTCCCCCCATAAGGAAGATATGTTCACGATGCACCCGCCGCCCCGCTTCAAAAACTTGGGCACGGCTTCGCGCGTGCACAAAAAAGCGCCGCCCGCGTTGACGGAAAAGACTTCGTTCCATGCAGATAAAGGCGTATCCTGTATCTGCGCAAAATGCGCCCTTCCAGCGTTGTTCACGAGCACTTCCAACCCGTAAACGGAAGAAAACATCTCTCTCACGGCAGACTCGTCGGAAACATCGCACAAAAAGGGCTGCGCGCCCGCGCCCGCGCTCTCGATCATGCGGCAGGTCTGTTCCGCGCCCGCACTGTCTTTAGAGTAGCAGAAAGCGACGTCGTAGCCTGCCTTTGCAAAGGCCAGACACACCGCCCTGCCTATCCCGCGCGAGCCGCCCGTAACGAGCACCGTGCTCATTCCTTTATCTCCGCCCCGCAGACGGCGCACACTTCCCTTGCGACCTCTTCCACGGTCTTGCCGTTGGTATCTACGGTGAAATCCGCGCAGCTTTCATAGATCGGCGTGCGGTAGTCGAGCAGTTCCTTCATCTTTTCGAACGTCGTGTTTTTGAGCAGGGGGCGCTCGTCGCTCGTGTGCCCCGTGCGATCGAAAAGCGTCTGAATATCCACCTTCAAAAATACGATCTTTCCGTATTTTTTGAGCGCGGCGCTGTTTTCGGGGCGCAAAACGCAGCCGCCGCCCGTCGAAATGACGATATTGTCTTCGTCGGACACCTTCTTTACGATCTCCGTTTCCATCTCGCGGAAACGCTCTTCGCCGTAAAATTCAAAGATGGCGGGTATCCTGCCGTATTTTTGCACGATCAAATCGTCCGTATCATACCACCGCATCCCCGTAAGATCGGATATTTTGATCCCGACGCTCGTCTTGCCCGCGCCCATCATTCCGCAAAGTACGATGTTCATATCAAAAAGCTCTCCGCCGCGAGAATATAGCTCTTTTTGCCGAACCCGAGCACTGTGCCTTTGCATACCTCGGAGATGACCGACTTATGCCGGAATTCTTCCCGCGCGTGCACGTTCGACATATGCACTTCGACGACGGGCGTTTTGACGGATGCGATCGCGTCGCGCAGGGCATAGCTGTAATGGGTGAACGCGCCCGCGTTGAGTATGATGCCGTCCGCATCCGACTGCTGTATCTGCGTGCACAGTTCCCCTTCCAGATTGCTCTGAAAAAATTCGCATTCGGCGCCGCGCGCTTTGCAGAATGCCTCGATCTCTCTGTTGATGTCGTCCAGCGTTTCGCTGCCGTACACAGACTTTTCGCGCACTCCCGTCATGTTCAGGTTGACGCCGTTCAATATGAGCAGTTTCATTGTCTTTCCTCCATATACTTTTCGAACAGTGCGCCCGCTTCCTTGGCGGAAGGCCGGCGCCCGAGGTAAATGCAGTCTGCAAAATACGCCTGATAGAAGAGCATCCCCTCTCCGTTGACGATCTTTTTGCCGAGGGATTCGGCGATGCGTAAAAATTCGCTCTTGCGCGGCCAATAAATAAGATCCACCGCCACGCGGCAGCACCCGATGATGTCTTCTCCGACGGGCGAAAGCCCTTCCGTTTTGTGCATCCCCACGCCCGTAACGTTCACGATCATGTAATACGGGGCAGGCAAAACTTTTTCGAGCAGGTTGCAGCCGTGAAATTCTTTGCAGACCTCTTCGGCGCTTTCGCGTTTCAGGTCGTACAGATACACCTCCGCGCCCGCGTCCAGCAATTTTTTGACTACGCTCCTGCCGGCGCCGCCCGCGCCGAGCACCAAAACTTTTTCGCCCGCAGGCTCGATGCCGTTGTTTTTGAGCATGAGGGCAAAGCCTTCCCCGTCCGTATTGTACCCTACGCCGTCTTTGACGGTATTGACCGCCCCGAACGCGACCGCGTCGCCCTCTATCCTTTTCAGATACGGAATGATATCCAGCTTATACGGTATTGTAACGTTGAACGCGTCATATTCGGAAAGCAATTTTTTCGCATTTTCGTCGAACGCTTCGGCAGTGCTTGAAATGTGTTCGTAAGTGCAATCTTCGCCGAGCCCGCGCAGGATAAAGGTGTGCATCCTGCCGCTGTCTGATTTTGAAACGTCTTTCCCGATCACTGCAAGTTTCAGCATATAATTCTCCCTGCGGCGCGAGCGCCGCCTTCTTTCTGCGGCAATTCAGCCGAGCATATCGTAAAAACCGGGGAACGAGATGTTGACGCATTCCGCGTTCTTGATCTCGCCGCCCTTCTCGCTCGCCATCAGCGCCACCGCCGCGCTCATCGCGATGCGGTGATCCATGCAGGGATCGACGTTGCCCCCCGCAAGGCTGCTTTTGCCGCGTATGACGAATCCGTCCGCGCGCGTCATGACGTCGCCGCCCAATCCGTTTATCATGTCGGCAGTCGTCCTGATCCTGTCGCTCTCTTTGATGCGCAGCTCTTCCGCGCCCGAAATGACGCTTTCGCCCTCGGCAAAGGCGCACAGCACCGCGATGACGGGCAGCTCGTCTATGAGCGAAGGCATGATCTCTTTTGTCAGAGAGATCGCTTTTAATCCGGACTTTTTCACGCGGATATCCGCGACCGGCTCGCCACAGACGGTGCGCTCGTTCTCTATGCGGTATTCGACGCCCATTTTATCGAACACGGTCAAAATGCCCGTGCGCGTGGGGTTCACCCCCACGTTTTTGCAGAGCGTTTCGCCGAGCAATGCGCCCAGCGCCATAAAATAGGCAGCGCTCGAAATATCGCCGGGCACTTCCACGTCGCAGCATTTGAGCCTGCTCTTTTTCACGCGGATCATATTGCCGAGCACGCGGATATCTGCCCCCATCGCCGCGAGCATACGCTCGGTGTGGTCGCGCGTTTTGACAGATTCGTGCACGAAACTTTCGCCGTCGGCGCCGAGCGCCGCCAGCAGCAGCGCGCTTTTGACCTGTGCGCTTGCGGACGCCGTGTCTACCTCTCTGCCCGAAAGTTTCGCCGCGCGCACGGTCACGGGCGCGCACCCTTGCGTCGTGTGTATATCCGCGCCGAACAGGCGCAGAGGTTTTGCCACCCGCTCCATCGGCCGCTTGGAGAGGGACGCATCCCCCGTGAGCGTAACGCTCACGCGTTTGCCGGCACACAGCCCCATCAGCAGGCGCATGGTCGTGCCGCTGTTGCCGCAGTCGAGCGAAGCGTCCTGCAACGTTTCCGCCCCGCAGACGTGTACGCGACCTTCCTCTATTTCCACCTTGGCGCCGAGCGCGCGCATACACGCCGCCGTGGAAAGGCAGTCTTCCCCGAGAAGGGCGCCCGTTATATCCGCCTCGCCCTCCGCTATGGCATTGAACATGATCGCGCGATGCGTGATAGATTTATCGCCGGGAATGGCAAATTCTCCCGTAAAACTTTTTCTCGGCAATATCTTCATGCAAGTCCTCCGGCGATCTCCTCGATATAACCGACATAGTCTTCATCGGTAAGCCTGAGTTCGGCAAATTCACCGCGCTTTGCTGGCACAATGAGAGAGACCTCGTTTTCTCCTTGGTTTTTCTTGTCGTACAGAGCCACGCCCGCGGCATCCGCGATATTTTCAAAGCGCGGCACGCGCTTTAAGACCTTTCCGATCAGTGCGCGCAGCTCTTCGGCATAATCGTGCGCGCAAATGTCGAATTTTTCCGCTATATAGCTTTCAAGCAGCATGCCGATGAGCACATATTCCCCGTGCGAACGCCTTTTATAAAAGAGTTCGAGCGCGTGCCCCGTCGTGTGCCCCATGTTCAGGCACTTGCGCAGCCCGCTCCGCTCGCACTCGTCTTTTTCCACCACGCCCGCCTTGAAACGCACGCAGTCTGCGGTGATCTCTTCCAAAAACGCAAGGTCGAAAAGCCTTTCCGCATTCCGTTCGAGTTTATCCAAAATTTCAGCGTCGAGCGCGCCCGTTTTGATGATCTCGCCGAGCCCGCACCTGATCTCGCGCGGAGGCAAAGTTTTCAGAAACATCGGATCGCAGACGACGTATTCGGGCTGATAAAATGTGCCGATCACGTTTTTTACGCCGCGGTGGTCGATCGCCGTTTTTCCCCCGACGGAGGAATCCACCTGCGCCAAAAGCGTGGTGGGCACCTGCACCGCGTGAATGCCGCGCATATATAAAGACGCCGCCAACCCTCCCATATCTCCGACTACGCCGCCGCCGAACGCAACGAGCGTGCTGTTGCGCCTGAGCCGCGCCTGCAACATTTTGTCGAGGATCATAAACAGGGAATTGCGGTTTTTGTGCCGCTCCCCCGCGGGGAGCACGCAAACGGGCGCGGAGCCGAAGGTGTTCTGTATAAAGTCTTTATATAAACCGAACACATTGGAATCGGTCACAACGAATACGTCTTTGCCCTCGATGATCGTTTTGAGTTTTTCCGCCGCACCCGCGCCGCAGTAAACGGTACTCGGGCGCGACTTTGTATGAACTTCTATCGTTTGCATCTTTTATCCTTATTGCGGGAGCTTTTCCCAGCGTTCTTTAACTTCGCGCATATTGTCGCCGCCCAACCGTTCCAAAATTTTCTGTGCGAGCGCGAAACAGACGGAGCTTTCCAGAATAACGTCGCACGCCGCAACGGAACAGACGTCGCTCCGCTCGGTCGCCGCGCGGCACGCCTCTTTCGTTTCGAAATCGACGGTATCCAACCCGCGCATGAGCGTGGGGATAGGTTTCATTGCGGCGCGGAGCACGATCTCCTGCCCGTTCGACATGCCGCCCTCTATGCCGCCCGCATTGTTCGTTTTGCGGAAGAAGGAGCCGCCTTGATAGTATATTTCGTCGTGCACGCGGCTGCCCGGGCGCCTTGCCGCCTCAAACCCCAGCCCGATCTCTACGCCCTTTATTGCCTGCACGCTCATGACGGCAAAAGCGAGGTGCGCGTCCAGCTTTTCGGCATAGGACATACAGCTGCCGAAACCGCTCTTCATGCCCTTTACGCGCAGTTCTATGATGCCCCCTGCCGTGTCCTTTGCCTCTTTGATTTCATCGATGCGCTTTTTTGCGCACTCGCACAGAGCCGCGTCCGGCATGAACAATTCGGAGGACTTCGCCGCTTTGACCTCTTCAAAGGTGTAATGCTTATCGTCGGATACGCCTTCCACGCTCTTCACATACCCCGCGACCTCTACGCCCAATTCGCGCAGGAACATGCGCGCGACGGTGCCCGCGGCTACGCGCACGGCGGTTTCCCTCGCAGAGGCGCGCTCCAAAATATTGCGCGCGTCCGTCTGGTCGTATTTGAAAAGCCCCGTAAGGTCTGCGTGCCCCGGCCGCACGCGGGTAAGGCGGCGCTTGGTGACGTCGGCGCCGTAGGGCGACATATATTCTTCCCAATTTTTATAGTCCTTATTTTCGACCATCAGGCTGAGCGGACTGCCGAGCGTAAGTTTGTTCCTTACGCCCGTAAGAATTTCGACGCGGTCTGTTTCGATCTTCTGCCGCGCGCCGCGCCCGTAACCGCTCTGGCGGAGCGCAAGGTAGTAGTCGATCTCTTCCTTTTCCACCGTCAGGTTCGAGGGCAGCCCCTCTATAACGGCGAGGAGCGCCCTGCCGTGCGATTCGCCTGCCGTCGTCAATTTCAACATATTTATCCTCCGAAAAAGCCGCTATGTGCGGCCGAGATAGTCTATCGTATAAGTTCCGTCGGCACATATCGTGAGCATGATGCTGCCGAGTTCGTCCGTTCGGTATATTTCCGCGCCCGCCTCAGCAAGGCGCGCCGCCGTTTCCTGCGAAGGGTGCCCGTAAGCGTTGCCCGCGCCCACACTGATAAACGCGGCCTCGGGCGAGGTAAGTTCCAAAAAATCTGCCGACGTAGAATATGCCGAGCCGTGATGCGCGACTTTCAGAAAGTCCAAAGAATCGAGTGCGGGCGCAAGCGTCACTTTTTCGCCCCACGAAGTTTCGCAGACCTGTTTGAAACAGTCTGCGCCCAAAACTTCATAGTCGGAAAGGAGTTTTTCTTCCGTTTCGGACGTAATGTCGCCCGTAAACAGGATACCGCGCCCCGCATATTCCATCCACATGACGGCGGATGCGTTGTTCACGTCGGTATCGGTAGCGCCTTCCGCATTGGCGATATCGTAATAGCTCCCCGCAAGACCGGGACCGAAGGGCGAAAGGAACATCATGTAGTAAAAATATTCCTCGCTTTCGGAAAGCGCTGCGCCGAATGTGTGCGATATTTCCGTTGCGCAGCCCACATCCGCAAGCGCGCCGAGAAAATCGTCATAGGAAGAGCCGGGCGCATAATTGCGCGAATACGGTATAAACGCCTTTTTCGCGCCGAAACATCTGAGTACGTCGTCCATGCCGCCGGCATGGTCGGAATCGGGATGCGTCAGCAAAACATAATCAAATTCATCTATGCCGAGCGCGTTGGCGTAACGCAAAAGCGCGCTCTTTGCGCCGTGCGTTTCGTCGCCGCCGTCTATGAGCATGGTTTTGCCGTCGGGAAGTTCCGCGGCGATCGCATCGCCCTGCCCCACGTCGATAAAATGAACGCGCAGTTCCCCTTCGCGCCGCGCCGGGATATCGGGATTGGAAAACTTTACCCAAAGATAATTGATCGGGCAATACAGGAAGTGTATAAGAACGAGCGCGAGTGAGATGAGCAGTATGCCCGCAAGGCAGAGCGCCAATATGCGCAGTTTTTTCGATCTTTTGCTTTTCTTTCCGCCCGCGGCTTCGCGGACGGCGGCATCCTTACCGCTCATTCGAAAAAGCCTCTTTTGTTCAGATTTTTATATGATGAGCGCGCAGCGCGTCCAAAAGCTCGCCCGCGCGGCTGTGCGCGCATTCGTAACCGATATCGTACATTACCGCCGCAGACGTTATGTCAGTCGCGGAAAATTGCGAAAGGTCAGGCTCCAACATGAAATCGCAACTTTTGATGCCGCGCTGACGGCACTCTATTTCCTTGCCGTTTCTTGCAAGAAAGCGCGTGCAGGCATAATTTTCCGCAGGGGAAAGGGATATGCCGATCACGAAATCGCCGCCGAGCGCCCTTGCCACGTCGCCGGGAACGGCGTTCGTAAAAGCGCCGTCGCACAACAGCCTGTCATCCAACCGTATCCCCTTAAAAAAGGGCGGCATCGCCGAAGACGCAAGCACCGCGTCGGCAACTTTGCCCGAACGAAGGACGACTTCTTCGCCGCTGTCGGCATCCGTTGCGATTGCAGCGAACGGCAGGCGCAGTTCGGAAAAAACGTTTTCGTCGAGCATGGAATCGAGCGCGTCGCGCACGGGCGCGACGGTGCCCGCCGCGAGCACGGAGAGCGCCATGCCCTTCAAATCAAAACGCCGCAAGAGCTCTGCGATATCCGTCGGGGAATACCCCTTCGCGTACAGCGCGCCGACGATACTGCCGATCGATGTTCCCGCGACCGCGCAAAAGCGCAGCCCGCACTCTTCCAGCGCTTTGAGCGCGCCTATATGCGCCAAGCCCTTTGCCCCGCCGCTGCCGAGCGCGAGGGAAATGCCCTTTTTGCCTGAAAACATATTTTACGATTCGTCCATCGCGAACGCGAGCGCGCCGTAAATGCCCGCGTCGTTGCCGAGCACCGCGCGGTTGAGCGTGAGCGGCACTCTGTCGCAGCCGACATACAGCCGCTCGGCGACGTATTTGCGCAGGGGCGCAAGGAGATATTCCCCTTCGTTGCAGACGCCGCCGCCGAGAATGACCGCCTCGGGACGGAAAATGCTGACTAGGTTGAGTATCCCTTCACCCAAATACATGATGTAATTTTTGACGACGGTCTGCGCGGCAGCGTCCCCTTCTTTGGATGCCGCGAAAGCCGTTTTGCCGTCTACCTTTTCGGGATCGCGCCCGACGAGCTCCCACATGAGGCTGTCTTTATGCTCGAACATCGCCCGCTTAGTATCGCGGATGAGCGCGGATGCGGATGCGTACTGTTCGAAGCACCCCCTTCTGCCGCAGCCGCAGGGAATGCCGCCGACCTGAATGACCATGTGCCCCGCCTCAGCGCCCGCGCCGCAAACACCTTCAAAGAGTTTCCCTCCGAGGATGATGCCGCTGCCGACACCCGTACCCAGGGTGATGAAAATACTGTCTTTGAAGTCTTTCGCCGCGCCGTAAACAGCCTCGCCGTAAGCGGCGGCATTCGCGTCGTTCACCACGCGCACATCGATGCCGAGCGCCGCCTTCATATCTTTTGCGAGAGGTTTATCCTCCCAACTGTAATTGCCCCAACGGACGACTACGCCTTCCTTGCTGTCGATAACGCCGGGAGACGCCAACCCCACCCGCTTTACGCTGTTGAGGGGGACGGAATTGTCCTGACAGAGCTTTTTCACAAGCTGCGCCATTTTTGCGACCGTCGTCGCATACGCGTCGTCTTTCGATGTTTTTACAGTGTCTTTGGCGATCATGCGCGAACCGGCATCAAAAAGCCCCGCCTTAGCGCTCATGCCGCCGAAATCGATGCCTACATAGTACTGTGCCATAATTGCAGTTACCTCTGTGCTTTATATGTTTTTGACCATTCACCCGCCGTTGCGGCGAGCTCTTCATTGCTTTTCGTCTTTTTCATCAGTTCGAACAACAGTTCGGTCGCATTCTCTTTAGCAAAGGTGCGGCGTATCGCATAAGAACAGGCGAGTTCCTGTTCGCCGAGCAAAAGCTCTTCCTTCCGCGTGCCAGACCGATATATATCTATTGCGGGGAACACGCGCCTTTCGGCAAGGTCGCGGGAAAGATGTATCTCCATATTCCCGGTGCCCTTGAACTCTTCATAGATAACGTCGTCCATCCTGCTGCCCGTATCCACCAAAGCGGTTGCAAGTATGGTAAGAGAACCTTCTTTGCCGAAACTGCGCGCAGAACCGAAAAACTTTTTCGGTCCGCCGAGCGCCGCGGGATCCAGCCCGCCCGATAAAATTTTCCCCGAAGACGGCACTACGTTGTTATATGCGCGCGTCAGCTTGGTGATCGAATCGAGCAGGATAACGACGTCTCCGCCGCTTTCCGCAATGCGCTTTGCCCTGTCGAGGATCAGGCGCGACACCTCGACGTGGTGCTCTGCAGACTCGTCAAAGGTGGAATATACGATCTCCGCCTGCGGAATGCTCTCCTGCATATCCGTTACCTCTTCCGGGCGCTCGTCGATGAGCAGAATAATGAGGTGGATATTCGTATGTTCTTCCGCAATAGAGCGGGCTATATCCTTCAAAAGCGTCGTCTTGCCCGCCTTCGGGGGAGAAACGATCAGCCCGCGCTGTCCCTTCCCGATCGGGCACATCAGATCGATGCACCGCAAAGAAAGTTTTCCGCTCTCGCCGAGAAGGATCCTTTCATCGGGATAACGCGGCGTAAGGTCGTCGAAATCGGGGCGTTCAACGGGGCCCGACGGCATCCTTCCGTTGACTGCCGCAAGCCGTTCGAGCGCGGGCGAACCGCTGTCGCGGTTCTGCTTGACATAGCACTGCACCTGATCGCCGCTTTTGAGCTTGAATTTGTGGATCACGGGTGCGGAAACGAACACGTCTTTTTTTCCGGGTTCGCAATTTTCCGCGCGCAAAAAACCGTATCCCTGCGGATGCATTTCTAAAATGCCTCCGTAAATGCCGTCGCCGTAACCGGAAGGCGCGGGATCGGAATCGCGGAACGTTATGCTGACGCCTCCGCCCCCGCTCGGCGCGGGATAAGGTTCGATCTGCCTTCCTTCGGCGATCAGCCTTTTTATATCGCGAATGACAGCCTCGGGTACCTTTGCCGCCTTCGTCGGGGCGCCTTTATTGCTCGTTTTTACTGCGGGCGAATACAGCCCTGCTTCCACGCTGATGATCTGATCGATCAGCTCCCCTTTTTTCTCCGTCGTAGGGGAACGGATGCCCATTTCACGCGCAATATTGCGTACCTCGTATACACTGAGACCGTCCATGTACTCGTATGCAGCACTGAATTTTTTTGCGATATCATCCATGTCGCTTCACCTCCGGTATCACGGCTTTGCCCTTAAAAGCCTCTGTCTCCTTGCTGTCAAAAGCCGAAATCGACACCAAGCGGTCTTTGCCGAACGCCTCGGCAAATTCGGAAAGCGGCGCAATATCGAGCGCGCACTCTTTCGTCCTGTAATGCATGGGTATGACGACCTTGGGGCGTATTTCGCCGATATAGCGGACCGCCTCGCGCGCGTCTATCGTATAATTCCCTCCAACGGGAATGAGCAGTATATCGGGATGTCCGAAAATCGCGGCACGCTCCGGAGAAAACCTTTCGCCGAGATCGCCGAGATGGCAAACGGTAACGTCGCCGAAATCGAAAGTGAACGCCGTCACCGCGCCGCGCTTTGCGCCGTGCGCCTCATCGTGCCAACACGCGGTGCCCGTTATTTTTACGCCGCTCTCCGCATATTCGCCAGCCTGCGTCAGCACTTTTTTCGCCCCGCTCACGCCTTCCAAATAATTGTGGTCGAAGTGTCCGTGACTGACCGTTACAAGATCCGCCGATACGGGCGGCAGTTCATAACCGATGCCCGTAAACGGATCCGTCAGGATGCGCATTCCTCCGGTTGTCAGCAAAAAGCAGGAATGCCCGTAGTATTCGATTCTGATCATATTCCCTCCTATATCCTATCTTTATCCGCGGCGGGTGCTCCGCACGCTTTTGCCTTGAAAATGATTTTATGCCTTTGCGAAAAATTCGGGAATTTCAAAACGTAAACAGTTTCAAGAAAACATTGATCGCCGCGGTTTTCCGCGGAAAAGGACTCGGGCAAAACTTCCGCATATATATCGCCGTAAGCAGTGCGGATACATACGCTTGCTTTTTCCGTGAGGCACAGCTTGTACGCGATGTCGCCCGAGCGTTCTATATAAGCACTGCCGCCGATATGCACGCGGTAAGCGCCGTCTTCGCCCGAAAAGAGAAACGTCGTTCCGCCTTCCTCGCCCCGAGCCTCGGCATCGGCGGAAAAACACTCCGCCCCTTCTTCCGATTCCGTTCTCAAATAAATTTTAAATTTTTGCATGAAAATTTTAAGGCGGCACGGCACACAACAGCCTGCCGCTTTTTTATTATACCATGATTTTGATATTTTGTAAAACAAATGCGCCCGAAGTGCGCCGTCCTTCAAGACCTTAATTTTGCCCGTCAAGACATTCCTTGCACAGCCGCCCCTCTTTCAAAAGGCCGGAAAGCGTCTGCTCGTCACCGGAAAGGAGCGCAGTCTCATACTTTTGCAGTTCGCCTATCAGACAGCCGAGCTCGTCAGCGATGTTCTTTCGGTTGAGAAAATATAAACGCGTCCATATTTTTTCGTCGACGCCCGCAATGCGCGTCATGTCCTGAAAACTGCCGCCCGTAAACCCCGCATAGCCGCACGCCGTTTTGCTTTTTACATAAGCGTTGCTCACGATGTGCGCAAGCTGAGAAGTATAGGCGATTTTTCGATCGTGATACTCAGCCGAACAACGGCGAACAAAAGCGAACCCCATTTGCGAAAATATCTCTTCGAGCATTTTGACCGCGCTTTTATCCGTCTGCGCGTTTTCCGTTATGACGACGCTCGCGCCGTCGAAAAGATCTTCACAGGAATTTTCAAAACCCGAAACTTCTTTGCCCGCCATAGGATGACATCCGACGTAGCGAAAATTGCGCGGTTTTTCAAATACAAAGCGCTCCAAGGCGCCCTTTACGCCGCAAATATCCGCAACGACGGCGCCGTCCTTAAAATGTCCGCTTCCGATGAATTGCATCGCGGCATCGGGCGGAAGCGCAACAAACACCAAATCGTATACGGAAAAATCGGACGCGACCGCTCGCACGGCGCCCTGCCCTACCGCACGGACGGCGACCTCTTGCCTGTCGAATCCGTCCGCAATGTATCCTGCTCGTTTCAAAGATTTTGCCATAGAGCCGCCGATCAGCCCTAATCCCGCAATTAAAATTCCCATCGCATTATTCCTTCGGGCGCCGGATTTTTTCGGCGCTTTCACTGCGCCGCGACGATCCGCCGCCTATTGATGACTATGAAGAGAAGTATAGCCCAAAACGCAGATTTTGTCAAGAAAATCGCCTCTTCGGGACACTATGAAAAATAAACGATTGACAAACGCGCAAATGTCTGTTAAAATAAGAAATGCTTTGAACAAAAAAGCGCCGGTTCCCCACAAGGAAGGTTGGCAGAGTGGTCGATGGCGTCAGTC
The DNA here is from genome assembly GCA_944359365.1 of uncultured Clostridia bacterium. Classification (GTDB taxonomy): domain Bacteria; phylum Bacillota; class Clostridia; order Christensenellales; family Borkfalkiaceae; genus Borkfalkia. The sequence goes on along the minus strand of CALVST010000016.1, from coordinate 3,483 downwards.
TTGAAAACTGAAGACCTGCAAGGGTCCGGGGGTTCGAATCCCTCACCTTCCGCCAGTAAGAACCTAAATCGAACCCTCGGTTTAGGTTCTTTTTCTTTATTCTTTTCCGCTTTTATTATTGCATATATCGTCGTCAAACCGCCTATATCGGCTTGTAGCCGTTTGTATTGATATTTGGTCAATCGCATACAAGCGGACGGTTTATGCCGCAAAAGCCGCTTGATGTGAGAAAGGCGTATGGTAGGCTATTTGCCAACGGCAAACAAAAAGCCCCTTGGGGCGTTTGGTCTTGGCTCACTATTTAGGCTCGAAAACGGCAAAAAGCAAGGGTCTAAGCGGAAAATTTTACAATTTTATTTGCACACTGGCTTTTTCTCCGTTTCGGCACTTGAAATTATACACTGTTTTTCGCTTTAAGCGTGAGTAGGTGAAAGTATACTTTACGTAGCAAAACCGACACTTTCCGATACTGCAAGTATACAAACAGCGAAAAACCGCCGATATAAGGATACCGACGGTATACATTAGCACTACAACTCAAATACAGCCGCACGGGAGATAAGGGTGGATCGCCAAGCGGTTCAGCATAGTTACCGTAAATCGACAACATAAAAAAGAACTAACAAGAAGAGCTGATGCTTCTTATTGACATTAGATATAATTTTTGCTAAAATAAATCCATGGCTGAACTTATGCAGGCATTCAGAACGCGCGAAACTTCCTTCGACTTGCTATGCATCGATATGCGAGAAAAAGAGCAAATCGAAAGAGCCCAAAAAGAATACGGAGCCAAATCCGTTTTGGTACGGCGCGACTCGATCCCACACATCACTTCCAATATGGCCGACGCAGGCGTGTTCGATATCACATATGACTATTATATCGATAATAACGGTTCGCCGGAAGATTTGAAGGAACGGGCGCGCGAACTGATCCAAAAACTTAAAACCGTCGAAAAACTTTAATTCAGATAATTATTCGGACATAGAAGATGAATGATGAATGGAAAGACAGGGTTTGACTCTGTCTTTCCCTTTATGTTATGGAATATTAGTGCTTTTATTAAGCAACGACAAATTATATATTAACAAGGTTTGTCACATCTTCTTTTAAAAAAGCCGACTCACCTAAACGAACGAGTTTATAATCGTCGTTACTATACCGCACTTCTGTTACCGAAGCGTTGGGCACCCATGTTATGTCTTTCATCTTTGACAGTGGCAACTTTTTCCAATAACACTGCATTGCACGCAAAAATCCTGCATGCGTTGCGATCAAAACCGTTTGCCCCAAATGCTTGTTCGCAATGCGCTCCACAGCGGCTATACCTCTGCTTTGCACTTCCTGCATTGACTCGCCGCCCGTGCACCGGGAAAGGCCGGTATTATTGTGCCAAACAGCGTAATCCTGCGGATATTCGACTGCTATTTCCTTTTGCAGCATCCCTTCCCACTTCCCGCCGTCGATTTCTCGCAATGCCGTATCTTTTTGAATCGGTATTTTAATTGCCTCCGCCGTCGGTAAAACCGTTGCATACGCGCGAGACAAATCGCTCGAATATATGGCATCGATTTTATATCGGCTCAAAAGATAATCCTTTAGCTCGACTGCCTGTTTCTGCCCCAATTCAGAGAGCGGCACATCGAGATGCCCGGCAAAAATTCCGTTCTCGTTCGCTATGCTTTGACCATGGCGGACAAATAGCAATGTTGTCTTCATTTCAATTTGTCATTCTTCTCCGCTTTTTGAAGTTTTTCTTCGTCCCTATCTATGTATTCTCGTCCTTCCATAGATTTTTGTATTGCCTCCTGCCGCGCAAGTATGCGGTTTACTTTCTTATACAAGTCCTCGATCAGTATCTCCGTTTTGAGATTGACTTTATAATCGTTTTCCGCTCTTTGACGGTCTTTTTCCTCCTGCCGGTTCTGGCTCATCATGATGAGGGGCGCCTGTATCGCCGCCACGCAGGACAATACGAGGTTGAGCAAGATAAACGGGTACGGATCGAAGGCGTTTGCCGCCAGGCAGATATTCAGGATCATCCACAATAATAACACCCCGACGAACGAACCGATGAACGCCCAGCTCCCCGCAAATTTTGCGATCGCGTCCGCCGCGCGCTGCCCGAACGAGACTTTGCCTTTCGCCTCTTTTGCGGGATTCACCGATATTTTACTTCCCGCCAATAATGCGAGAATTTCCTCGTCCGTCATATCGTGCTTGATGTCCTTAATGATCTCGCTGATCAACTCTTTATTGTTTTTCATGTTCTGCCTCCCTGTTATTTTCTGTACTGCTTTTCTTCGTGCCGATGACCGCTTCGCACTTACAGCAGATATATAACCCGTCCGTTTCCTGTAAGTTCAGTCCCTCGTTGCGCGCCCCGCATTGCGGGCAAACTTTTGTGTCGTTCATTTCCTTTTGCTACTCTGCCTTTTGCTTCTCTTCACCGTGATTGTCATCCGCTTCAATTCCGCATAAATCTTTTCGGTATCGGAAAGGATTCTTTCTTTTTCATCGCGGCCGCAAGGCAACGCTTCAAACACCTCTTTAACCGCTGCTTCGTAATTACGCTTGTGTCTTTCATTCAGCTTCTTCCACCCGATCCCTGAAAACATTGCTGCGGTTTCCGCTCGGAACGGCAGTTTCCCCTGCAACATAAGCACGGCGATGACCGGATACCCTGAATACCCCTGCCAATAAGTCGCGTTATCGTCTGAACGGTATTCCTCTCCTTCCCAGGTCACGGTATATGTCTTTGAGCTGTCCGAAGACAATACTCTCGCTCTTCCTGCACCCATTTCGACGCGGCTGTCTGCGATTGCGCTGTATGCTTCATATATTTTTTCTTTCGGCGGCATCTTTTCCATAACGCTTTCTATTATAGCACATTCAGAAAAATTTTCAATCGCTTGAAAACAAGGAACAAAAAATCCAAACGTCCAAAAAGGGGAAAGGCTCACGCCTTCCCCCTTTCTTTGTTTACGCCGTTATTCGATTTCGATACGGCTCTCTGCCGCTTTCTTTTCCGCTGCCTTCGGGATCGTGACGTTCAGGATACCGTTTTCGTACTTCGCCTTGATATCCTCTTTCTTCACGTCGCCGACGTAGTAACTGCGGCTGCACGAGAAACTGCGTTCGCGGTGGATATAATTGTCCTTCTTGCCGCCCACTGACTTTTCGCTCTTGTTCACGGATATGTTCAGATACCCGTCGTTCAAATCGACGTGTATATCTTTCTTATCCGCGCCCGGAATCTCCACTTCCATCAGATAGCTGTTTTCATCTTCTTTGATGTCCGTGCGCATATACTTCTGCGAATGTTTGCCGCCGTAAAATGCAGGAAAGAAATCGTCAAAGAAATCATAATCGTTGCGCCTTGTCAGTTCATTTTTCATATTTATCATCTCGTATAATAATGTTGTTTGGATTTGACCGTTCTACGGGTCAGCAACATTACTTTGGTTATATTGTTTGGAAAGG
>CALVST010000015.1 GCA_944359365.1 uncultured Clostridia bacterium | reverse complement strand
TATACTTTACCGGTAGCATTAAAAATATATGGGTATAACTGCGCGTACAAGTCAACAATGTCCGAATTCTCCTCTTGTCATAGACAAGCACACGTCACAGTGCCAAAAAATTATGCCCTATATTTTACGATCGATGAAAAATGTTTTGCTTGGGAAACTATTAAAAACCCGCAAAAGTATGCTGGACAAACAATGATAGTCGGCTCGGTGACCGATGCGTATAATCCGCAAGAGGAAATTTTTCGACGCACTCGCGCATTTTTGGAGCAGATGCAGGGCAGCGGAATAAATCTTATCATCACAACCAAGTCCGATCTGGTACTACGTGATCTTAACCTAATAAAAACTTTTCCCTCTCCGCTTATAAGCTGGTCAATTAACACTCTCGACGAGAACTTTAAAAACGATATGGACAGAGCGGTATCGATCGAACGCAGAATTGCGGCTATGAAAAAGTGCCATGAAGCGGGCATACGCACCACCTGTTTTATCTCGCCTATTTTCCCGGAAATTACAGAAGTGTTTGAAATAATAGAGCGGATAAAAGACTTCTGTGACTATATCTGGTTGGAAAACTTAAACCTGCGCAGCAACTTTAAGGCTCAGATAATGGAATATATCGGGGACAAATACACCGAATTACTGCCTCTCTATCAGCAAATATACAACAAGAACGATATGACGTATTGGCAGGTTTTAGACTGCAAGATGGCGGAGTATGCGGAAGCGAATGGCTTTTTGTATGTCATAGATGAAGAGCCTTTCTTGCGCAATCCGACTGGCAAGCCGATAATAATAAACTACTTTTACCATTCACAGATCAAGCAAACGGCAAAAAAGAAGTAAGTTGCACCTCGCTCTGCGAATGCTTTTAAGTCCGTTCGGCAGTCTAACCGTCTTTACGTTGCTCCGATTCTCGAAACTGAAAAAACACGTGATATTTGCCGCGGTAGAATACGCAACCGTTGGGGTCGTTTATCCAGCCGCTTTGACCCGTAAGGTGAAACGCCTGGCGGGTTTTATCCGCGTTCAATTTCTTGTTTTGCTTCATACTCATTTATCATGCGATTTTACAGTCGCGGCATTTCGTGTAGGTATTTACGCAATATCTCTTGCGTAAATCCGTTATTGTCTATTATGTCTTTGTAGAACAGCGCGCTCGGCTTGGGCGTGCGGTGATAGTCGCCGTTAAAGTCCACGTCGCACAGACCGAAGCGCGGCAAATACGAATCCCACTCGTAGTTATCCATGAGCGACCAATGCAAATACCCTCTCACGTCCGCGCCGTCCTTTATTGCCGCGTGCATTGCCGCCAAGTATTCGGCGATCTGCACGATACGGAAGTCGTCGTTATTGCAACTGATCCCGTTCTCGGTAACGTAGATCGGCTTATCGGTTAATCTTGTCAAACACGTGTACATCGTTTCGGGGTGGAACTCTTCCCAATAGAACTTTTTGCCGATCATCTGCATACGGGTGAACGGGTACGCCTCGGTGTACGGATCGGCTTTGCGCGCGTCCAGCATTTGCCGCACGTACAGATTGACCGCCCAATAGTCGCACGTGTCTTTGATATCCTTTTCGTAAATACCGTCTTTGCCGGGCACCACGAGCTCGCCCGTGCGTATGGCATGAAACCAAAACTCGTTGTGTAACATGTCGTACCATTCCTGCAAACGGCGGTCGAAGGTGTCGTGCTGACGCTTGGCGTAGAACTGTACGAACGCGTGCGCGGAAGATATCGGCGCGGACGAATATTTTTTTATAAGGCGGTACGCGCGGGCATGGTAGATAACGTGGTTGAACTTGACGTTGCGGGCGAGGTCGTCCACCCCGCCGTTGAACTCGTTGAAGATGTTCCAGATATCGACGTACGGCGCAATCTTGGGTACGATATACTGTAAGTACGTTTCGAAGTAGGCATAATTGTCGAGCTTGGTAAACCCGTCCTTTTGGGCGAACCACTGCGGCACGACAAAATGCACCAGCGTGACGCATGTTTTAATATTGTTTTCTTTTAAGAGCGCCAACTGCTTTACGTAGTGCTCGGTCGCGTCTTTGTCGAACACGCCTTCCTCGGGTTGGATTCGGCTCCACTCTACGCTCATGCGGTACATTTTGTGCCCGAGCGATTTAAGCAGTTTAATGTCCTCTTCCACCATATTGTAGCTATTGCACGCCTTGCCCGACACTTCGGCTTTCGGGTCGTTTTTGCGCTTGTTTTGCTCGATTTGCCAGTTATTCGAGTGAATATTGTCGCCCTCGATTTGGTGCCCCGCCGTGGAACTGCCCCACGCGAAGCCTGCGGGAAAAGTAAAATCTTTCAATGAAAATATGTCGTACATGCGTATTCTCCCAACGCTTATTCCTGCTCCGAAATTTCTATTTCGTGCAAGATTTTTTGTGCGATACCGTATGTGTTGCCTACTGCCCGCAGCGGATATATTTTTGCGTCGTAGCAAAACAGTTTATTGTATTCGAAGAAATTGTATTCTTTATATTCTTCGCCCGTTTCCAGCGCAAGACGCAACATAGAAATGAATTTTTCCCAACGCGGTCTGTAAAAATCACGTATAAGATCGCCGTATTCCCGCGCGGCATAGCCGTCTAAAATGCCTTCGAGCCTGCCGTTGGTTTCCCATTGCGAATGTAGCGTTCTGTCGTCGCCCCACACGGTGATCAGCGTGCGATACAAATTGTCGAACAGGAATTTTTCGCCTTGCGTTCTGCCGTATTTTCTTGCCGTTTTCTGCACCTTGGCGTAAAGAAAATGCTCGTTCGACAGTAGAAGCTTTTCTTGCAAAAACAGCATTGCGCAAAATTTTTCGGATACTTCTTCGAACCGTTTGCCGTCGCGCGCCTTAAACGCGGCTTGCATTTTGTAAACAAGACTCCACGCGAAATTTGCCGACAGTTGCCGAACGATATCCGTATAATCGAACAAAAACGACGGCGAATCTTTATACGCTCGGTAACTATCCGAAAACAAACGGGCTACCGTCAACAGCGCGCGCGGATAATCGTCTTTTGCGTGTTCGCCCCAGGTGGAAACTCTGTCGACAAACAGCGACGGACACGCAATATACGGAGATTCGTAAGAGGAACAAATACTGTCTTTTACGTAAATTTTTTCCGCCAAAATTTGCAACGCTTGCCGTATCGAGTGAGTGGGCGTCCCGTAATGGTACCGTATATAGTCGGTCAAAAAGTCATCGAGCGACGGTTTTTGCGCGCACACGGCGTTTGCCGCCACCGCATCGAACATGATCTCGCCGTTCTCTACCGCCTCGGGCATAGAACCTATTCCGACAATCGTATCATCGGAATTATGCACGCATTCGTACGGAGAAACCAGCGTACGTTTCAGTCCGCCACGCAAAATGCACTGCCCGCCGAAATTGTTGACCGTACAGTAGATCCAAGGTCTGTCGAGATAGTTGTCGCCCGCATTGACGTTGGAGTCAGACAACAGATTGGTGATCAGCGTTTTTTCCGCAGGTATGGCTTTCAGCATTTCCCTGTGCGGATTGGCGTGCCAACCTTGAAAGACCCATACGGCGTTTTCGTCCGCGAGCGTCATTCTTTCGTACACTTTTGCGGCGAATTTTTTCAGATCCGTGCCTTCGGGAACATCCCCCTCGTGAAAAGGATCGCAGCTATAATAGTGCGCTCTTCCTTTGCCTATAAGCTTATCCTGTATACGATAATATTTGTCGGCGACGAATGAAAACAGATCGTCGTCATACGACAGATACATAGGGCGCATAAAGCCGCACCATTCGCCTTGCGCGATAAGCTTTGCGCCCTTATAATGCTCGGCAAAATCGCAAGGGACCATACCCACGTAGCCCGGAAGCATTGTGCCCGCGCCGAAGGACTGTAGCCTTGCAATCATTTTATCAGCAAGACGGATTCTCTCGTCCCACCACCAATCGGGATAGTAGCCGCGATAGTTCTCTATATTCATCATGAGTTGCCACGGCATAAACACGGGACCTGCGAGAAAATTCCTAATTTCTTTATCGGTATAGGAAAGCTCTTTCAGCAGTTCTCTCCACACACATTCCTGCCCCACGGTGTTCAAGACTAAGTTGTAGCCGTTTAATAGAATGACGTCCAACAGCTTTTCCCACTCTTTCCACCCGTAAAAGGCAAACGTATAGCCGAACGTGCAGTAGTTGAGAAAATATCTGTAATGATACAGGCTTCTATCTGCGATCCGTTCGCCGACGGCGGGCGGCGTTTCGGGCAGACTGCCTACCGTATTGATAAACCCGACGTAATAGCCGCAACGCTCTTTGAGATATACGTTAAAGGCAACCGCGGCAGCGGAACCGGACGTCGCTTTTACGGCGATATGCTCTCCGTCGTCGTACATTTCGTATTCGTCGAAACCGCTCGAGGACGGTTTTTGCGATACTTTGATTTTGTCCGCGTACTTTTTGCCGGCAATTCTCAAAACAAACTTGTAAAATTCCTTTTCGTCAAGACGGAAGGGTATATTTTCCGTCTTGACGCGCGCCGCCTTTTCCATAACGCCTTTATAAATTTTCATTCTCTTATCCTCTTACAATCAATGGGACCGATAGTGTCTACCGATCCCATCTGTTTCCCAATACCTACGTCGGTTCAAAAAGGCTTGCTATTCTGTCGCTTTTTCACAGTAGATTTCGGAAATGTATAGGTATTCCGCGCCTCCGTCTGCCCTTTCGACTGTGATATGCGGACCGTACGGAGCGCCACCGTCCGTGCGATTCGTCGTAAACTTGGAAAACTCCAAACGCACCGTTTGCCATTCGGCTTTTCCCGAAACCTCAACACCGCCTATTTTTACGGTACCGCTTGCCAAATACACTTTGAACACAATGTGAGTATAGCCTTTGTCTTGATACGCTTCTATACTGCGAGACGGCGCAAAGTTAAAGTTTTGCCATGCGCTTTTGTTACCCTCCGCCGCGTCAAGACTCCATCGGATCGCACCGTCGGAACCCTTGGGAGCAGTTTCGGAATTTACCCAACACGCCTTTGCAAAACTCCACGCGCCGGCACCGTCCAAAGCGGCGAACTGCGTGATCGAGTACGGGTTATCGTATTTTACGACCAAGTCCCCCGCAGATTTACGCAACGAAATGTCGGCAATATACAGCACGCACGACTTATCCGAATCGGACTCGGGACCCATATCTAAAATAAGCGACTGAATCCAGGTATAATTCCATGTATCGTTGGTAAATAACTCACTGCTAAACGGGCTTGCATCTAATATCAGTTCCGCCCATTCGCCCTTTTTGATCGTTTCCTCGAAGTTTAGCTGTGTAATCGAAGCGCTGCCGTCACTATTGCTGTAAATTCGTACATTGTTGAGCGTACCCTTTTCCACCAAAACTCTCACAACGAGTTGATCGTAACCGTACGCCTTATACGCCTCCGCAGACTGCCGCGGTCGAAGCTCGCAACTATCCCAGCCGGCCTGCCAACTATCTCCGGCTTGCGTATAGGTATACTTCACCACGCCTTGTTCGCCTTTATACTCGTCTATCCATTCAACAGAAGCGCCTTTGGTGCTTTCCGGCGTGAACAGTGCGAGTTGCTCTTGCGTGTCGAACGAAACGATTTCGTCTTTGCGCACACCGTCGGGTAGCGCGCACACCGAAAAGTCGGAAAAATAGATCGTGCCGCCATTCTCCATACCGAGCTGCAAAGGAATGGCTACTTTATCTTCCAAGCCGTTTTTGAATGTTGCAATCGGATAATAGAGCGTTTGCCACTTTCCGTTTTCTATCGAGAACGTAGCGTCCACGGCGGCGTTTCCGTGATAGGGATCAAACGGATATTTATCGTTTTCCGAGTCAATCAACGACAACTTATTGCACGTTCCTTCCTCTACATACATCTTCACTTTGAAATAGTAACTGCCTTTCAAAAACACGTCGGTGATTTTTTGTCTCGGCTCCAACGTCAGTGTATCCCACTTCTTATTCCAACCGTCCTTCACTACGCCGTCGCTCGTCCATTTTATTACGCCCCGTTCGCCTTCGAACTCGTTAAGCCAAGTTATTTTTCCTTCCTGTGCCGTCAGATTGCCTTGCGAAAGAGCTGTATCGAACGAAAGTACTTCGTTTTTGGCGGGCGCGGTATCGTTAAACACCGAAATATCGCCGAAATACACTTCTCTCGCGCCCGTATCTTTATTTTCGTACCACGACCACAGAAACGCTCGCGCATCGTTGTTTCCGTCGTCGCGCCACCCTTCGAGGAAATGCTTGATAGGGAATACGTAATCGCACCATTCGCCTTTCACAACATCGTTCTCGTGTCCGATCGGCATTTGATTGACGCGATCCGCTTCGTTGTCCCAATTATTGAAAAAGCGCCAATTCGCCACGTTGTTTTGCTGCTCGCCCACATAAATGCGGAACGAAATATAATCGTACTCCTCGTAGTCTGCCATAGGCCGTCTCGGCTTAAAGCGGATCTGCGGCCAATTGTTGACAAGGTTGTTAAACGTCCACTTGATAACGCCTTGTTCCCCTTTGTATTCGGGCATCCACTCCGTCTCGCCGCCCACATCGCCTATATTGAAATCGGCGAGCGCCGCAGGACTGTTGAACGATTCCACTTCGTTTTTTGCGGGCGCTCTACGCGCGATCTCTTTCTCGTAAGCTTTTCGGAACGTTTTTTCGCCTACTTTTCCCTCGTACGTAAAGGTATATTCGCCGCCCCAAGCGACAAACTTGCCGTTTTCTACGGTTACGTCTTTCCCCATATATTTGACCGAAACGATCGGACTTTCCGAAAGGGTTTCGCCCGTTTTCGCGTCTACGACTTTTGCGGCGGGCAAAGTTACTTCGTCGCCCTCGTTTACCGACGAAAGCAGGACTTCTTCGATTTTTGTGCCGTCCTCGGTTACGATTTCGGGCGATACTACGCGTATCGTGATAGTGCGCGACAAAATAACTTCCTTGGATATCTCGACTTTGCAAACGGCGATATATCCGTCGGGGTCGAGCGCGTTGAAACCGCCCGCAACGACCTCTACCGTTTCGCCGCTTTGCGTCTTGACCTCGAACGTTATGCGATGCACGTTGCCGTTCGAGTCCGTAACGGACGTTTCGGAGAACTCGTACGTTTCTCCCCACAGCACGGTATCGGTTTTATCCGTAAAGCCGTCTACGGTTACTCCGTTTCCTTTATCACCGCACGCCGCAAGCATAAACGCCGCAAGCATAAACGCCGCAAGCACCGTCACGCAAGCAAGGATTATCGCAACCCAAACTTTTTTGGTTTTCATTTTCCCATTCCCCTCCTACTCTTGTACCGTCTTTTTTTCAAAACGGAAATTATCGAAATAGTACGTGCGTTCTTCCTGTGCGCTGTATTCCGCCCAAGCGATACGCATATATCCGGGGTTTTCTATTATAGCGGACGCAAACTCGGTGAACGGCTGTTCGTACGTAAGCCATTTGCCCGTTTGCGGTTTTTTGCCCGGAATACGCGCGTTTACCGATATGGTGTGACGGTTGTTGTTGCCCGCAACGAAATACTCGGCATAGAAATAGTCGGTGGTATCTTTCATATACACCTCGAAACGGAACACGTAATCCGCCCACTCGTCCTTGGGTATATTCATAAATCCGCTCTTGCGCACGATATTTTCGGGAATAGCGAACGTGGGCCAAGTGGCGTAATCCACGCTTCCCGGCTTGGTCACCAATTTAAGTACGCGTTCGCCGCTCGGAGCCACAAGTCCTTCGTCTGCGGCGCGCACGACCTTTACGTCGCCGCGTGTTTCTTCCTTAATCGCTTCCACCGCAATGATAAATTCTTGATACCGCTTTTCGAAATCGCAAATTTCACCGGGAGCGAACTCCGCCTCCGCCGCCTCAGCCGGCGTTTTTCTGAGCGAAAGCTCTATATCGTCGAGATAGAACACGGGCGCATCGGCTATATCGCGCGACGCCGTCTTTTCGAACTCCAAATACAGCCCCGGCACGTCGTGCATATCGCACAGCACGTTCAAGAGCGCGTAATCGGGGAAATAGTTGATTTCGTTCCAACCGGGCTTCAATGCAAATTCCGTACCGGCGGTGCGCACCGTTTCCTCTATGTTTACGATTTGCGCAACAAATCCTATTTTTACCGTTTTTTGCTCGGACTGCGCGTTGTATAAATGCAGTCGGATCTTCTCGATTTTGGCAACGTTCGAATGATCGTACTCGAAATTCACGCTCGAAAGAGGAAAATATACATACGGCGGGTCGGACTGCTTATACTTAAACGGAGCTTGCGAAACGCGGTAGCCGCCAAGCGGTTGCAATTTCGCCGATGCCTTGCCGCCGTGAACGAACTCCGTGTCCTCGTTTACCGAAACCGCGCCGAAATTGCTCATAACCCGCATAAGCTGAAAATCGGGCGCCCACTGTTCGAAATCCGCGAACATAACGGTTTGCGGCTTAGATTCTTCCGTCTTTTCTTTTTTACAGCCCGCAAACGTCATCGTCGTCGTCAAAGATACGGCAATCAACAACAAACTTGCTATTTTACGCATTTTCATCATTCGGTTTCCTCCTTCCTATTCGGCGTATATAACGGAATCGGCTATATACAGCGCGCGTTCGGGTTCTCCCTCCGCGCCGCCTATGTTGAACGCCAAGAATTCCATATTGCCGAGCCTCGTCCAATTTTTGCCCGCGAACGACAGCTCGACTACGTTCATACCCTTTTTGAGCTTGGTGTTTGCCATACCGATATATACCACGTCTTTCGTGTGCTTTGCCGAAATCATAAGCTCCGGCTCGTCGTCGCCGTCGTAGTATATATGCAGCAGCATTTTGTTTGCCGACTTATCCGCGCCGCCGAGCAACGCTCCGCTCATACGGAAAGATTGAAGCGTTTCGGCTTCGCAAGCGGGCAGCGTTATCTCAGCCCATACGCCCGTATATCCCGCGGCTACCGAGGACGCATCCGCGCTTTCGAACTGCGGCTCGACTCCTTCCGCCGCAAAATCGGATTCGCTTGCATCGGCTGCCGAATTAACGCTTACTTTTCCGCCGAGCGACGCGCCGAACGCATACTCCGCCCCACTTACGGCAACCGTAAACGCAACAGAATTTTCCGCCTTTTCGAGCGGCACTTTGAGCGTATAAACGAATCCGTCTCCCGCGGCTTCTTTTTGCGTAAGCTCCTCTCCGTGATTTTTAACTACGGCGGAATTGTTCGCATACAGCTTATACGTAACGTTTCCGTATCCGTCGTCTGCAAAGTCCGTAATGCAAAAATCCGCATCGGATTCGCTCAATATCGAAAGTTGCATAAGCGCGCTTCTCGCCGTCGAAAACGCGTACGAATCGGTATCTACGACAGTGCCGTTATACAAACCGCGCGTCAAGCTTTCGATTGCCGATTCGCTCGTAAATTCTTCTCCGCACAAAGCCGATATCTCGGCGTAACGCTCGGAAAGCGCGTATAAAATTTCGAATTCTTCCAGACCGTCGCGCAACGCTTCGAGCCTTAGCGACCCTATCGGTCCGTCTACGCCGTATTTCTTTCCGGGATAAAACAGATATCCGTCGCCGTTGACGTTCGGAAACCGCACGGCAGACCCCTCGTATAATTCCTCTATCGGCTGAATGTTGTTCACGTTGTGCGCATAGCCGTATATATCGGTCGCCCAAAACAAATTGCCCGTCACTCCGTATTGCGCTTGCATCCAGCCAATCGAACGCGCCGATAAAAGCGTGTCCTCTGTGTGGAAAGAGGGATAAGGCGCACGCGGACTTATGCAGGTATACCACCATTTTTCCTCTTGCTCCGCATAATCTTCGCGTCCGCTTTCCGTGTCGTATGCGGTCATTTGCGGACAGAACGTCGCGCCCGCGGCTTGAAGATCTTCGTTATAATCCGTCGTAAGAACGTTGCGCACGTTGCGTATCGACTGCACGACTTTTGCCTTGAAAGATGCGAATTCGTCGTCCGTCATATCCGTTTTGTTTTCGGTTTTTTCGCTCGCAATGCGGTCGGCGGTCGATTTCAAAACGGCGTTGAATTCTTTTATCGCGAATTCCACGTCGATAAGTCTGTCGGCTGTCGGTTCGTCCAAAAACGTAGCGAAATACGTCGTGCTTTTAGCGAGCATATTAAAGCCCGTTTCAAAACTTTTGTTCGCAAGCGCGGTTATGTATTTGTCGAGCAATACGGGGTCGGCGATATTAGTGCCTTTGTCCGCGCCCGGTTTTTCGGGATTCTCTTTTACCGTTATTACGTACGGAATCGATATATTCGTGCATTTGGGATTTTGCATAAACGCATACGCTTTTTCGACGTAATATTCTATATCTTCGTCGCTGTTGTCGCTGTCCATAATAATATCGTTGGGACTCAGTCTGTATTCGAAAAGCTTTTCGATATACTTATCGTGCATAGCCTGCGTGCTGTCCAATTCGCCCAAATGATGCGACCACGTGGTCAGAAATATATTCTTTGTGTGCGAAACTTCCGATACCGTCACGCTCGTAACGTTCAGCCGAACGGGAATATCTTTCGACTCGCCGCCGACGATTATCGACGCATTGCCCGTATATTCGCCCGCCTTTTGATCGAGCGGAATTTCGAATCGGAAATACAGTCCTTGGTTCTCTCCCGCCTTAACTGTGTTTTCGCCTTGCTTTTTCAGCCCGTCGAACGGCACGAGCGCGTCAGGATACCAACCCGTAGGCGCGCCGTTGTTGTCGTAATTCGTGCGCACTTCCACGTATTTCTCGCCGAACACTTCGACTTTGCCCGACGGGAACTCCGTTCCGTCCGACGATTTGAGATTGCCTATCAAAACGTCGAAAGTCAAATCTTTCCGCGCGCTCAAAATGATTTGCGCGCCCTCGTACTCGCCGCGCGCCACGGTCAAGTCGATTGCCGCGTCCGTCTTAAAATCATCGTAAATTCCGTTTTTGTCGCGCAAAACTTTTTCCGTGGCGGGTGCGCCCCAAATTTCCACGTCGGAAAGCTTCCCGCCGCCTTTTGCTTTGTTGCCGCAACCGACTAAGCCAAAAGCCATTACTGTGGCAAGCAGAGCCGTACAGATTTTACGAAAGACGTTCGTTTTCTTCATGTCTCTCCTCCCTTTTTATACGTTAAGTCCCGCATTGTTGCACGCAGTGCGCCATTTGCTGTCGGTCCAAGCTTGCTTTGTGGCATCTATTATATCTTGCGCCATCGTCGTGTTGCCTTTGGCGGCGAATACGGACAAATAATATTCGTTTACGTTGGCTTTCAATCCGCCGTACTTGGCAAGCGGGAATGAAAGAGTGGACGGCAACGTGTACGTTTCGTATTTATCGCTCGCAAAATAATCGAGTCTCGACTTTTGCAGAGGCGAAAGCGATTCGTATAATGTCGGATTTTTCGTCTTTACATCGTAGTCAAACGGCAGCGTCACGCCGTTCGTCGTCTTGATAAACTGCTCGTTCGCCACGTCGGTAGCCATAAACCGCAAAAAGTCTATCGCCACTTTTTTGCCGTTGGCGTATTTCGGTATGGCGGCATTGTGGTTGGGCCCCAGCGAATATATTACGGTGCGCGCCTCGCGTACGGCGTTTATCACCTTGTTTTTGGCTATACTCTTGGTAGACGTAAACTCCGGCTCTTGCGCGGTCGTTCCGTCCACATAATCCACGATAGCGGAAAGCTCGTCGTCGGTAATGCCGAGTTTTTCGCCGAGCGCGCTCACTATGGGCGTACGCATCATCTTGATCGTATCGATTCGCCCGTTTTCTTTTTTGATCTGCTCCGCGTACGGGCGCATTTCGTTATCGAACCAATCGCCGTTTACGCAAAAAGCGGCTTTTCCTTGCAAGAACAGCGTTTGCGCCTGTATGAAATTATACGTGGACGACGACGGATTGTAATAGCCCTTGTTGTAATCGAGCAACGATTCATACACTTTAAGCGTTTCCAGCTTGCCGCGCTGATCGAATATCTTAGTCGAGCGCGTATGCGTCGCCGCGTCGTAACCGTTCCAGAAATTACGGTAATTTTCTATTCCCTCGTACTGCGCCCACCATATGTCGTGCAAATAGTCCCAATACGTGTTTTCCTTGCCTTGTATGAAACAATAGCCGTTTTCGGTCGTATTCAAAGGATTGTTTACGGTGGATTTAATCTTTTCGCACGCTTCGAGTAATTTATTGGTAGTGCGCGGCACTTCGATATTCAGATTATTAAGCAGCGTTTCGTTGTACAAAAAACCGACCATACCATCCACCCAGCTTGTCATATAATAATGATCGCCTTCCAGCGTGCCCGTCACGTCCGCGTAAAGATTGGATTTGTCGTAGCTGTCCGTCGACTTATCTATCCATTTCACGTCGCCTTCGCCGGGTACGGTAGAATTATATACGCTGTCGGTCAAATCTTCGAAATCGCCGGTAGGTCCCGCGTAATTGTATTTATTGAGGTCGATATCGAAAAGTAGATCTATGGTATTCGAGCGCGATCCCGCGTCTAAACGGCTGCTGCCGTAAGAGCGAACGTTGTTATACGTGAATACGACTTGCAAATTCGGGTATTTTTCTTTAACCCATTCTTGCTGTTTGAACAGTTCGAGCAAATCATCGCACCAATTTACGCCGTAGCCCGCATCGAGCACGTAAACTTCGAGCGTTTCCTCGGTGTCGGGCACTTTTTTACCGCATCCCGAGAGCGCCGCCGCCGAAAACGCACAACACAGCGCAAGCACACAACTTAACCACTTTTTCATTTCATAACCTCCGTTCAATCATATTCTTTTTTCCGCGCTCAGCCCTTTAAGCCGCCCACGGTAAAATTCTTCATTATAGTGTTGGAAAAACACGAAAACAGCACGATGATGGGAACTATGGATATGAGCAGTCCCGCAAAATATATCGGATAATTGCCGCCGCGCGTGATCGATTGCTCTATGCGGTATATGCCCGACGCAAGCGTGGGAAAATCGGGCAAAAACAGCAGAACCGTCTGATAGTCGTTCCACGACCCGATAAACGACATGATACCGAGTGTGAGCATGGTGGGCAACGCTTGCGGCAACATTATCTTGAAAAACACCGTTCCGTGCCCGCCGCCGTCGATAAACACCGCTTCGGCATAGCTCCACGGGATATTGGAAAAGAATCCGTACAGCACCAAAAAGTTGAACCCGAACCCCGAGAAGTTCATTATTATCGGGTACAGCGGCGTGTTGTATATGCCTATCGTGTCGGCAAGTTTGAACTGCGCGCCCGTTGCGCTCACAATGGGAATGGTCATGGTGAAAATGGCAATGCCGTAGAAAAATCCGCGCAACTTGAACTTGTATTTAGACACGCAGTACGCCGTGAGCGTGCTCGCCGCCACGGACGCGAAAACGCACACGAGCGCATACCAAACGCTGTTGAAAAACATCATGATGAGATTGACTTCATTGCCCATGGAATCGATCATCGTCATACCGGTAAACGCTTCGAGATAGTTGCCGAACAGCCATTTGTCGGGCGCAGACAGCGTGCCGCCGCCGTTCAAATCGTTTATATATTCCAGCCCGTCTTTGAACGAATTGACGAACAGATACAGAAAGGGCATCACCAAACTCAGCCCGTATAAAACGAAGATTGTAAACACTATACCGAACAGCGCTTTTTCGCCGCGGCTGCGCTTGGTGAGCACGGTGTTTTCTTTCGCCTTCTTAAACGTTTGTTTCTGTTGCAGCGAAGTTTCGGATACCGTTACGTTTGCCATATGCATTTCTCCTTTAATATTCCACGGTGGGAATGCGTTCGAGCAACTTGCGTATGCCGAGTATCACGGGTACGCCCACTGCGGTAAAGCACAGTCCCGCGCAAGACACGAGATTGTACGATCCCGAGCCGCCCACGTTGCCGCTGCCGTACACTTGCGCGAATATCCAATAGGCGATCGTCGTCGTTTCGTTTTGCGCCCCGCCCCCGAATAGCAGAATGGGTCCGGACGCGGAAAAGATACCCGTAAGCGTCACAATTATGACCGTGGTCACGGTAGACCACACAAGCGGCAGAATGATAGACGTCAATTCTTTCCACGCGCCGATCCCGTCGAGGCGCGCCGATTCGAGCAGATCCACGGGAATACGCGTCATAGCGCCGCCGAACAGTAGCATATTGGCGCCGAATCCCGTCCATATCGTATATAGGACGATCGTCCAAGTCGCCGTACCGGGTTTTGCCAACAGCCCTTCCGGATCCATTTGCCCACCGAAAAATTTCACGATCGCGCCCAACGGTCCTTTGGGGTCGATAAAGTTCGTGTATGCGGCGACCATTGCCACTGCGTTTACGATCGCCGGCAAATAAAAGATAATGCGGAACGCTTTATATCCCCGGATCCGCTTATAAAAAAAGTACGCTATGATAAACGACAGCGGCATCATGATCACGACGGACGCAGCAAAGTAAATAAGCGTATTGCGTACGGCGATTTTGATTTCTCCGTACGGCAAAGTCAATCCCTCCCAAAACAGTCGGAAGTTCTCAAAAGTGAGCGCGCCCGTTCGCGGATCTTGAAATGCCAAAACAATGGAACTGAGATTGACGTACAGCCAAAAAATCAGCCATTGCAAAAACGGTACCGTCAGCATACAAATCAAAAAAATAGTTTGACTGCGCTTTTTCATTGAGTGTTTCTTTTTGCCTTGCGACAAGTTCGCCGTATTCGGCATACCGTACCTCTCCTTTTGAAACTTCATCTTTTCCGTAAAGACGCACCGATTCCGTAACAAACGTTTTCCGACGGGTTGCAAAATCACCGCCATTGTGTTTTTGTAGTATACCATATACTATCGGCGAAATCAATGCACATTATCAAACAGATTTTATACTTTTCGAAACAATAAATCAATACTTGACACATAATAGACTTTTTGGTATAATAAAATCACAATGAAAAAACAATACGATAAATTATCTCAACCGTCCGTTCAACGCTATTCGCCCGCTCTTACGCTGGATCGCATTTGGGCGATAAATGCCGACTCGTACTACGAACGCCATTATAATTGGTCGGAAAACGGAGTAGCCGTACCCGACAGTCAAACGGGACTTGCGTACGACTGCAACGTTATCGTCGCAATCAGAACGCTGTCCGGCAAAGGTCTGCTCGCACTCGAAAACGAACGGTTCGAATTAACCGAAAATACGTTGATATTTTTCTATATCAACCAACCGCGCCTATACAAAACGCTGACCCCGTTTTGGAATATGCATTGGATAGAATTTCGAATCGATCAAATATTTTTCCCGCTCAACACCGTTTTGTCCATAAAAGCGTCTAAACGCGAAAAAACGTTTATCTCCGAAGTTTCGCGTTCGCTCAATAAAGACAATCCCCAATATGCCGCCGCTCTGTTTTCCGCTCAACTCGTGAATTGGATACAGCAAAGCGATTGTCCAAAAAAGTCATACGAGCTTTTGATGGACGAAATCACCCGTTTTATCAACGAGCATTTCACCGAATCCATAGACGTGGAATTTCTCGCGCATAAATTCGGACTTTCCTCGCAATATATGCGAACGATATTTCGCCGCACCACCAATATGACTCCGAGCCGATTCATTATCGAATTGCGTATCAAAAAAGCCAAAGAACTCTTGGCTACAAGCGATATGAAAATAGAATCCGTCGCACAAAGCGTCGGCTTTTCAAACCAATATTATTTCAATCGCTGTTTTAAGAAACACACCGGCTTTACTCCCGGCGTATGGCGCGAAAAAACTCCCCCACCCCGAATTATAGTATAACTCATAGCTTTTACTACGCAACCTTTCCTCACCGCACGACTTTTTCTTCCACAACTTTTATCTTGCGTCCGAATTTATTTTCGCTTTACGATTTATCTGCATTGCAATCTCGTCGCCGCCCCGATTATGCCTCTTGCCCGATTTGCAATTACAAATCACTGATTATCACGATAAAGTGTCCATAAAAAAGTGTTACAGTATCTACGTAGTAACCTCTGCACCAAAAATGCCTGTTCCCGTACTTGTATTTCAGATTGGCGAATTGGTCAAATATCATCAGGCTGCTCTTCCCTTTCAGTATCCCCATGAATTTGCTTACACTAAGCTTCGGCGGTATTGTTACCAGCATATGGATATGGTCTTCACACGCATTTGCCTCTATGATTTCCACTCCCTCGCATCGCTCACATATCCGCCGCAATATCTTTCCTATTGCCGCTTTATACTTTCCGTATATGATTTGCCTGCGATATTTCGGCGCAAACACGATATGATATTGACACCGCCACTTCGTATGTGCTAAACTATCTATGTCTTTCATTAGACCTCCTGTTTTACTTTTGTTGCGATTGCCAGTCGCTTCAATTGTATTACAGGAGTTTATTTTTGTCCACAGTTGTAAACTCTTTATCCACTCGCTCAGCGAGTGGTTGTTTTAGACAAAACAAAAGGCAGGAAGGTAAAAATCCTCCCTGCCTTTTGTGGTCGAGGTGACGGGACTTGAACCCACGACCTCTTGGTCCCGAACCAAGCGCGCTACCAAACTGCGCTACACCTCGCTAATCCTGTTTATGTGTGCCGCCAAACTGCGCCACGCGTCAATTTATATCCGACAGCTTTATTATTATAGCAAAGCGCACCCCTTTTGTCAAACGATAAATTTTATTTTCGGGAAATAATTTAACGTTAATTCGCCTGTACAAAACGCTTCCGTTTCGCTTGACAAATTTTAGCCCGCGCTATATAATTTGAGAATACTTTATACAGGAGAAAACACCATGCGCGTTCTCGCTATCAATGACATATCCTGCGTAGGCAAATGCTCGCTGACGGTGGCATTGCCCATCATCTCGGCCTCGGGCGTTACCTGCGATATTTTGCCCACCGCCATTCTTTCCACGCATACGGGCGGATTCAGCGGCTATACATTCCGCGATTTAAGCGAAGACATCCCCGCTATGCTCGCACAGTGGAAAACGCTCGGCTTACAATACGATATCATCATAAGCGGCTATCTCGGCAGCATCAGTCAGATAGAAATGGTAAAAGCCATCAAAAGAGATTTTTTGAAAGAGGGCGGACTGATGATCGTCGATCCCGTAATGGGCGACAACGGCGTGCTCTATTCGCATTTCGATCAAAAATTTGTCGAGGAAATGAAGGGACTTTGCCGCACCGCCGACGTGATCGTTCCCAACCTTACCGAAGCGTGCTTTTTGACCGATACAGCTTTTGCCTCTGTCACGGAAAAAGATTACCCCGCCATTTTGGCTAAACTGAAAGCCCTTTGCCCCCGCCCTTCCGTTACCGGATGCGACGTTACGGGCGCCGACGGCACGAAAAGCTATGTATTCTATACCGACGAAAAGGGCAACGGCAAAAGCTATGCGACGCAAAAAATAGAAGGCGCATTCCACGGCGCGGGCGACGTTTATGCAAGCGCGCTTGTCGGGTGCCTTGCGCGCGGCGTCGATACGGACAGCGCCGTCAGGATCGCCGCCGAGTTCACGACAGATTCCATACGCCAAACCGCCCTCGACGGTACGGAGGCGCGTTACGGGCTGAATTCCGAAAGCCAAATGTATGCCTACCTGAAAGCGCTCGACGGCGCGGCGAAATGACGCCTGAAAAATTTTTGTGATCACTTTGTAAAAAATACGCCTCTCCCCTTGAATTATTTCGGGTTATGGTGTATAATACTACTATAAAAGAAGGTCAAGTTTAAACCGATCTGCGGTGTTCGGAGTCCGAATTATCTTAATCCACATTGAAAATACGGGAGCGCTTTTCTAAATGGTCTATGCCGATAGGCGAGGTCTGTTTATGAACGGAAAGGCTGAGGCGGCAAGCGGCGCACCCACCTGCGAGAAGCGGGTTAACACTTTTTCGTTCTGCGGCACAGGCGGATCCTTCTTTGTAAAAGTCGGGCGGAGCAGTAAGTTCCGCCCGCATTATTTTAAAAGAAAATGTTCGGCACTGCATAAAAAAACATGAAAAACGGCGTAAAAACATTTGCCCGATTTTATTTTTTATGATATAATCATTTGGCAAGTTTGAAAACGGCCTCATGGTCAAGCGGTTAAGACGTCGCCCTCTCACGGCGAAAACCGGGGTTCGAGTCCCCGTGGGGCTACCAAATCAGTATTACACGAACTTTTATTTTTTCAAAGGCGGTTTCGCTTTTACGGTTCTATTGTGATACGCAAAAAGGCAAGGTTTTCCTTGCCTTTTTGTTTTCCACTCGAATGGAAAAAATTTGTGTGGCGGTGTGGCGACGTCGATCGCGCTTTTTTGAAAAGGTATAGCTCACTATACTTTTGCGACGGCGCGGCAAAAGTCCGTTCGCCCTGCGGGGCTTGGGGGAGCTCCCCCAACGAGGCGCGCCGATCGGCGCGGCAAGCGGCTTGCCGCTTGCGTACCTCGCCATTCTCCCCGAAATTTTTGCCGATTTTTTCCACACCGGCGCGGCGGTTCAAAAATTTGCGACAAGCGCAAATTTTTGAAAAAATGCGGTCGTATCTTACGACCGAACTCACCCGTTGATTCCGGCTTCGCCGTCATCCATCCCCGCATTTTCCGCAGGGAACGGACGGACAACGCGCGGCGCACAAAACGGGCGCGCACGCGCGCCCGTTTTTTTTCGTGCGCTCGCGCTTTTGCCCCGCCGTTCTTTTTCCTGCGGAAATATGCTATTAGGGAGGGATTGACGCCGCCTTGCGGCGTTACCCGCGCTTTTCGCTCATTCCTTGCGCCTTCGGCGCTTTTCTTTTTCCACTCGAATGGAAAAAGCCCCGCGTTCCCGTGGGGCTTGCTCTATTTTATGTCGAAATATCCCTTGTTTACCGCCGTATTCACCGCCGCGATCTTCGCACGCACGTCCTTTCCGTACCGCATATCCAACCGCACGAGCAAGTTTTTTAACTTTTCGTTCGTTACCGTCCGCCCGTTCAGTTGGCAATGCTGTATGAAATTCCACAGCGCGCTTTTCAGCATCTCTTCCGTGCCGTATTCGGTCATGATCTCGGCGTAACTCTCCCGACCTCTCTTTCCTTCCTTTCTTCCTTCTTCCGTTCCTGTCCTGTTTTCTCCTGTCCTGTCGTCTGATGTTATATCATTTGTGTCATTATTCCGTGAATAACTCGCGTTATTCTCGGAATAATCGGGGTTTTTCTCGGAAAAACTCGGGTTATTCGTGCGTTTATAAAAGGTCGCAAGTTCGCTTTCGTCCTCGTCGGACAGCAGCCAAAACCTGCCCCTTGCCTCTGCCACGCTCTTTTTTCGCCCGCGCATCGCGCAGACGTAATCGCGCTGTATCTCTCTTGCAGTCAGCACATTGACCGATCTGAATAAGTTTGCATCGAACATTGACCGATTCAGTAAGTATTCTACCGCCTGCCGAACTACGTTTTGATTTATGCCCAACTCATCGGATAAAACGTAGTAAAAATCCTCGGTATCGCTGAAATTTTCGTCTTCGTCTATCTTCCAGTAATACCCGTTCTTGCCGTACACCTTGCAGAGGATATAGATATACAGCACCAACCCGTCCGAACCGAACCGCGACCGTATCAGCCGCGCTTTCCGGCTTTCGAAAAACCCCGTTTCGAAAGGAAAGTAATCCAATCCTTTTTTTGCGGGGCGCGCCATTGTGTTTGAACCCTCCCGTATGTATTTTCCCTGCGGTCTGCACGGGCGACTTCCCGCACCCGCGCGCCGCTTTTTTGCCTTGCCTGCATCGTATTTTTCAGTAATACCACCGCCTTTCCGTTCCCGACCGCATAAAGGCGCGCATTCTCTCGCCGCGATCCTTTTTGCGATCGGAATAATTTATATTTTCAAAATTTATTCTGACTCAAACCGTTTAAACGGGTTTTTCCGATTCTCTCTTTTTCCGCATTTTTTCGCGGTATGCTCTCTGATATTCGGTATACGCCTCTCTGTTTTCTTCCCTGCGTTGCCGTTGTTCGGCGTTGAGTTTTTCTCGGTTTTTTGCCCAATACTCTCTTCGTTGCTTGCGGTATTTTTCCGCGTTTTCCGCGCGTTTTTCCCGCCTTGCCGCGTTGAGCCGCTCCTTGTTTTTCTCCCGGTACGCTCTCTGATACTCGTTATATGCTGCCTTGTTCTCTTCCCTGCGCCGGCGTTGTTCGGCGTTGATTCGGTCTCGGTTTTTCGCACGGTTCGCACGTTTCATAAAGTTGATTCGCTCCCGATGCTCGGCTATATATTGACGGTGTTTTGCGTTAACCGTTTCTCTGTTTTCCGCCGCGCGCATTCGGTTCTTTGCGTTTATCGTTTCACGGTTTTCCAACCGATATTTGCGACGGTATTCTCTGATTTGTTCGCGGTTGTTTTCCCTGTACCGCCTCTTTCGTTCGGCTATCCGTTCACGGTTATTCCCTCTGTATATTCTGCCTGCCGCACGGATCGCCTCGCTATTGGCTTTATAATATTCCGCACGCTGCCGTCTATATCGGGCAAGCGTGGCGGCACGCTCTTCCAACCTGCGAAAAAGCCGTCGTTCGAAAACTCCCACGCCTTCCCACGGGTACAGCCGCTTTATCTTTTCAAACTTGGAACGGTTTTTCAATATCTGCATTACGGCGGTATAGGTTATCCTCTTTTGCTTTGCCGTATCGGTCAACGCGGCTTGCAATTTCACAAAATCTTCCGAAGGCAATACCTTTTTCAGCCCGTACAAAAACGCGCCGCAATACCGCCGCCGCTGCGCAAGTTCGCTTTCCGTTTCCAACCGCTCCGCAAATTCCACAGAATCCGGCGCGGCGATCGCGCCGAACAGAGTAAAACCTTCGCCGCCGATCTCTCTGTCTCCGCTTACGTTCCTGCGTCGGATATTGTGTAATTCGGCTGATTTTGACATTTTCGCTCCGTGCTCTTGCGTTTATATTCGTCCACGCCGTCCAACCCACCTACCGCCGCGTAGCGGTACGAATGGCAGATCATGCCCGCGATGTATCCTTCTTCCATTCTCAAAACGATGTGCCCGCTCAAATAGTCCGCATACAGCGAATTCAATAAGTCGCTCGCCTCGACCACTTCGTTTTGCGTTACGGCTCTCCGCGCGCAGATCACATTCTTAGCAAACCGGTTATACTCTCCCGCCGCGATCTCTTTTTGCCCGTATATCGCAAACGTCTTCGCGTAACTTCTTACTTCGATGCGGAAGACTTTATATAAAACCGCTTTGGCGAGTGCGAACAACCGCCCGTAATTCTCGAAAAAGAACCGCTCGAAGGCGGCTTTGCTTTCGGCAGAGCCGTCGCGGCGGTTTATGAGACGTTTCTGCGCTTCCGTCAGTTTCCAACCGTCGAAATACCCGTCCCGTTCGTCCATGCGGTCAAAGCAAACGAATATACACGAACACATGGGACAGTATCCCGTAATCCACGCCCGCACTTAAACACGCGCCGCGTACCGCCGCGTCCGTCGGCTGTCCGTCCTCGTCCAGATACTTCGCTGCATAGTCTCCGTCTTCGTTCCAGCCCGCCGCGCCCAGGCACTTGCCGTTCTGCGCGTACAGCTCGAACCGAATAAAATACGGCCGCCCGCTCTTATCGATCGGCGCTCTTTCCATAAGGATTGCTTGTCTTTTCATGTTCTGTCCTCCGAATTTTATTGACGCTTTACCCGTCTATGATCTGCGATAAATCGCACAGCATCTGCATCGCCGTGTTTACCCTGTCCGCGATGAACGCGAGCAGCGGCGACGGCAAATCTTCGCCCGCTTTGTATTGGCGGTAATAATACCCCGCCATGAACGTCTTTATGTCTTTGACCGTCTGCATCGTTTCCGCTACGATCTCCCGCCCCTGCGCTTGTTTGCTCATTGCTTTGCTCCTTCGTCCCGTTCTCCGCCCGTCTCGCCGAGCGACTCGTAAAAGTCCTTAAAGTATTCGCCCAACTTGATTTTGCCCTGACCGTTCCGCTCCGCTTTTCTGTCGTTCGCACGCGCCGTTTTCAGCAGGCTGAAAGCCTGACGGTATATGCGCCGGTTCGCCCGGGTTTGCTCTTCCTTCGTGCAGACGAAATACCCGGCGTTGCACGAGCCGATAACCTTTTCCAACTCGCCGCTGTTGCGTATGGTGTGTACGATCTCCCGCAGGTGCCGCTCGCCGATCCCGAAGATCGCGCATAGTTCCGCCGCGCTGATCGCCTGCTCCCGCCCGACGTGCTTTTTCAGTTCCTCATACACATAGTAAACGATTGGTGAATGTGCCATACAGCCACCGCCCTCACTTATTCACGTTCGCCGCTTTTGGCGGCGCGCTCCGTACCGTTCTTCCGCTGCGTTTCCGCTTTTGCCGCGCGTTCACTGAGAAAGGCTTGATATTCTTCCTGATGCGTTGCTATGTATTCTTGAATAGAGGGCAACAATTGCCACGCTAATTTATGCACTCTATCTATCCAATCGCTTTTATTCTTTTCTATGTTTTTCATAACTCTCTCTTAATTTTTCATTTTCAATAAAACATTTAATCAGAATTTCAACGGGAACACGCAAAGCCTCTGCAATCTTCGGAATATCTTTAATCCTTGGTGAACTGTTTCCTGTCTCCCACATTGAAACAGTAGAAACGTTATTTCCTATGGCTTTTGCAAAATCCTTTTGCGTACAATAGCCGCTTTTCACGCGCAATTCTTTAAGGTTCATGAGTTTCTCCTTTTTAAGTTTCTTAAATTTACACTAATTATAATTGAGTTTTCTTAAAATGTCAAGTAAATATTTTAATTTTCTTGTATTTAATTATAATTTATGCTATTATAATTACAAGTAAATTGAATTTAAGGGGCTATTATGGTTAATCGTTTAAAAGAATTGCGAGAAAAAAAAGGTTTACTACAAAAAGATGTTGCAAAATATCTAAACGTATCAGTCAGTACCTATAGTTTTTGGGAAAAAGGAACATATGAACCAGATCAAAAATCTTTAATTAAACTTGCTAACTTTTTTGAGGTTTCGATCGATTATTTATTAGGCAGAACTGATCTCGATTTTTTTATTTTTGATTCCAAAATTATATACTATCCCAATCCTGCTGACGTTGATCACAAAGAGCCTCATATATTATCGCCTGCAAATCCGTACCATTTTAAGGAACTATTTAAATTAAAAAGTTATCATGACTCTAATATTTCTACTTTAGAAGTCTCAGATGATTCTATGGCGCCTCGTATATGTAAAGGAGATTTAGTTAAAATTCAAAAACAAAAAGAATATGAAGAAAATAATATTGTCGCTATTATTCTTGATAAAAATGAGATTACTTTAAGGAAAATTAAAAAGGAAAATAATGGAATGTGGTTTTTATCTACAAATCCTTCTTATCCTCCTCTGTTTTACTCTAATACTGAATTAAATGAATCCAAAGTATTATTTCTTGGGAAAGTTTATTCTTTATATGCTGAATTTTAAAATAGGATATTATTATAATGGATACGGTAAACGTAGTAATTTATGCGCGGTTTTCTTCTCACGCGCAAAACGAACAGAGTATCGAAGGGCAACTAAAAGTCTGTTACGAATATGCCCGTCGCAACAATTATACTGTCGTCGGAGAATACATCGATCGCGGAATGACGGGCAGGAACGACCAACGCCCGGACTTTCAGCGAATGCTCGAAGACAGCAAAAAGAAACAGTTTAAATACGTTCTCGTATATCAACTTGACCGCTTTGCCCGCAATCGCTACGACAGCGCCAAGAATAAAGCAAAACTGAAAAAAAACGGCGTTCGGGTGCTGTCCGCGCGGGAAAACATATCGGACGATGCAAGCGGCATTTTAATGGAAGCCGTACTTGAAGGCATGGCAGAATACTATTCTGCGGAACTTGCGCAAAAGGTTTCGCGCGGAATGGCTCTTTGCGCTGAAAAATGCCTCTATACAGGCGGGCCTGCCCCCGCACTCGGCTACAAGGTAAACCCCGACAAAACTTTTGCGATCGACGAGGACTCGGCTGCCGTCGTTCAAATGATTTTCCGAATGTATGCGGACGGATATACGGTAAAGGAGATCACAGACTATCTGAACGCGCGCAAAATCGTTTCGAGCCGTGGAAGCGCCTTTAATAAAAATTCGCTGCACCACCTGCTTACCAATAAACGATATATCGGCATTTACACTTATAAGGGGAAAGAAACGCCCGGCGGTATGCCGCGCATTATCTCCGACCAACTTTTTTACGAGGTACAAGAGAAAATGAAAGAAAAAGCAAAAGCCCCTGCACGGGCAAGGGCAAAGGAAGAATTTATTTTAACGACTCGCTTATTTTGCGGGCATTGCCGCGAGATGATGATCGGCGCGAGCGGAACGTCGAAAACAGGCGCAACACATTACTATTACGTTTGCAAAAACGCAAAGCAAAAGAAATGCGATAAAAAAGCCGTTAGAAAAAAGTACATAGAAGATCTCGTTGTAAATAAGTGTCGTGAACTTTTGACCGAAGAAACGATCGCCATGATCGCAAATCGGTGCTGGGAAATATATCAGGAAGACAAGGAAACGTCGGAAATCGAAATTTTACGCAAGCGGTTGGATAGTATCGAACAGGCGATCGAAAGCATTTTATGCGCGATCGAAACGGGAGCGCCGCCCGAACCGCTCGTCGAACGTCTGAGGAAAAAGACCGAAGAAAAAGCAGAAATCGAAAAAATCATATCTTCCGAAGAATTAAAGAATACTACCATGCCGACAGAAGATCAGATCATCTTTTTCTTTCATCAACTCAAAAAACGCAAGTTCGACGATCTCCGCAGCAGAAAAGCGCTCATCGCCGCGTTTGTAAAAGCAATTTACCTTTACGACGACAAACTCACACTTATTTTGACGATAAACGGTGAAACGATCGAAATCTCCGATCCTCTACTTGATGAAATCGAGGCAGCAACGGGTTCGCTCTTGGATTCATCGGGGCTACCAAAAAAAGAACACAGGCAAAGTCCTGTGTTCTTTTTTTGGTACTTCCGCAGGAAGCGAAACCCGCAGGGGTTCGCGCGAGCGTTTATGCTATCGCCCGCTGACGCTTTTTGCATTGCTTTATGCGCTTTTTGATAGGATGACACCAAAATATCGATACCGCCCACAAAACGAGCAGGCAAACAGCCGATATAATAGTCAATCCGCCAAATGATAAGGGCATAGACGCCAATGCTGCGGGGAAATCGGGAATGACGTTAGGCATAATTTTCATTGCAACCGTCGGCAATATGAAAAATATCAGACAAGGTATGATCCCCGTAAGTTTTACATACCACATCCCTACCTTTTTATTTCTGGTAAATATGTGCAACAGAGCAAACAGCGCGAGCAATGCCCAACAACCTGCGCAGACCAACACCACTACTGATATCACCGTACAGGCCAACCGTATCGTTTGACGCGTTTCATCGCTCATATTTTCTACGATCGAAGCAGGATCCTCCAACATCGCCATCATTTCCCCGAGCGGATTTTCCGCAGCGGGATCGCCGCTCTCCGCACCTTCCGAAGTTTCTCCGTCCGATCCGTCCTGTGAGCCGCTTTCCGTACCGGACTCGCCGTCAGGCACTTGGCTTTCCATGTTAAACAAACCGACGGACTCCACGACCGTAACGCTGCCGCCGGAATTCTCGCTGCCGTTGCCGAACATATCGAATATCAAATTCGTAACAGACATATGTCCGTTTTCATCGGTCATCGCTTCCAGCATTTCGTCGAACACATCAGAAATATTCGCACGATCTTCATCCGTCAACGTTATGCCGAGCTGTTCGTCTGCAAATGTTTCGCTCGCATCTAAAAAAGCTGTTTTTGCCCCTGCCGCATCCTGTTCGTTGATCAGGCGGATCGTTTCGGCAAAAGCCTGCGTGTCTATATCGTCAAACGACTCGGGCAAATCATCCATAGCGGCCATTACGGCATAACTGATCATAGCGGGAGCGACTTGTTCCCCGAGTTTATCCACAAGAGCCTCTAAATCGGGAACGGCGCTCACGATCAGGCTGCTTATGCCTTCACTTCCAGAAAACGCTGCGGCAAAAACAGCGCGGGGATATAAAGAGACGGACACATCAAGGTCAACGTCCTTCATCAGAAAACTCATCATTTCCTGCATCTCTTCCTCGTCTGCCGAATCGGCGGAACCTTCCCCGGATGACTGCAATTCCGTTACCGTATCCATAAACCCCGAATCGATATGTACATTTACGCTGAACAGCGTACCGAATATCAGCGAAAACGCCGCAACAAGCGAAATCAGCAAAATCACAATATTCGGGACCGTAAGTTTTTTATGTAATCTTTGCTGTTCTCGCACAAGCTGTTCACGCGTCATTGCACCATAATCTTCTTTCACGTTTGCTCCTTTTTATGAACATTTTTATTTTATTATAGTCGTATATTTTATAATTGTCAAGAGAATAAAACATTTCGGTTGTGATTGTCGATTTTTATATAAAATCAGACGCCCCGTACATTTCGTGCGGGGCGTCTGTTTTATGTAATCGAATCACTTTTCTAATTTTTCTATCATATCGACGATATCTCTGACCGTTTTTACTCCGGCAATGTCCTCTTCGGGGATGGAAATACCGTAATCGTCTTCAAGAGAGATAAGAAGCTCGACCACATCGAGCGAATCCGCCCCCAAATCTTTGATGATATCGCTTTCCGGCGTAATTTTTTCCGCCGGCAGATTTAACTGTTTTGCGAGCATCGCCCTGACCTTTTCAAACATATAACATGATCCTCCTGCGTTATGCAATTATTTTACTAAATGCTCAGCACTTTGTCAATACTTTTTCAAAATTTCGCTCTCATTTTGATTGAAAAGCATTGTACAATTATCTTTTATTGCGCCTTTGCCTTCGGCTTTTTCATGGTAAGGCCGATGCGATGCTTTTTGACGTCTACATCCTTCACCCAAACGGTGACGGCCTGCCCAACTTTCAGCACGTCGGACGGATGTTTGATATACCTGTCCGTGATTTCCGAAATATGCACGAGCCCGTCCTGATGCACGCCGATATCGACGAACGCGCCGAAGTCTACGACGTTGCGCACGGTACCCGTAAGCTCCATACCGGGCGCAAGATCGTTCATATCCATAATGTCGGAACGCAAAACCGGCTTAGGCAGGGCGTCACGGATATCTCTGCCGGGCTTGATCAGTTCGGCGACCACGTCTTTCAGCGTGGGAACGTCCAGCCCGACTTCTTCCGCGGCTTTCGCTTCGCCGTATGACTTCACTTTTTGAGGCAGGTCGGAAATTCTGCTCTCTTTTACGTCCTCATCGGTATACCCGAAAAGCCCGAGAAGTTTTTCCGCCGCCTCATACGATTCGGGGTGCACCGCAGTGTTGTCGAGTATATTGTCGCCGCCGGGGATGCGTAAAAAGCCTGCGCACTGCACGAACGCTTTCGCGCCCAATTTGGGAACGTTCAAAATATCTTTGCGGGAACGGAACCTGCCGTTACCTTCGCGGTAAGTGACGATATTTTTTGCGATGCCCGCATTCAGCCCCGCCACATACTTCAAAAGCGACGCGCTCGCGGTATTCAGGTCCACCCCTACGCTGTTGACGCAGTCTTCAAGCACGCCCGAAAGCACGCTGTCTAACCGCTTTTTGTCCATATCGTGCTGATACTGCCCTACGCCGATGGATTTCGGATCGATCTTGATGAGTTCCGCCAAAGGATCCTGCAAACGGCGGGCAATGGAAACGGCGCTGCGCTCCGCGACGTCATAATCGGGAAATTCTTCCGCGCCCAGGGGGCTTGCCGAATAGACGGATGCGCCCGCCTCGGAAACGACGATGTATTCCACATCTCTGCCCGTTTCTTCCTTTATTTCCTTAATAAGTTCGGCGACGAATATTTCGCTCTCTTTGGATGCCGTACCGTTGCCGATGGATATGACCTGCACGCCGTACTTTGCGATCAGCTCTTTCAGCTTCGCTTTGGCAGCGTCTATGTTCTGCTTGGGCCCGGGCGTGGGATAGACGACCGTTTTATCGAGCACCTTGCCCGTGCCGTCGACCACGGCGATCTTACAGCCCGTCCTGTATGCGGGATCCAGCCCCAACGTGACCTTGTCTTTGACGGGCGGCTGCATCAGAAGGGGTTTGAGGTTGACTTCGAACATTTTGATCGCCTGTTCGCTCGCGGCGTCGGTCAGTTCTGCGCGCACTTCGCGCTCGATAGACGGATAGATGAGCCGCTCATAGCCGTCTTCCACCGCCTCTTTCACGAGCTGCGTCGCATAACCGCCGTCTTTAAGATACCCCGCGCCAGCGATGCGCTTTGCGATCTCGTCGTTGAAAGTAACTTTGACTTTTAAGAACCCTTCCTTCTCCCCGCGGTTTACGGCAAGCACGCGGTGGCTCTTGATTTCAGGCACAAGCTCGCTGTAATCGGCGTACATTTCATATGTTTTCGCCTCGTCTTTATCCGCATTGACGAGCTTGGTGACGACCTCGCCGTTCTTCATGAAAAGATTGCGCAGCTTTTTCCTGACATTCGCGTCGTCGGAAACGATCTCGGCGATGATGTCTTTCGCCCCCGCGATCGCCTCGTCTGCATTCGAAACGCCCTTTTCTTCGTCAATATATTTTTCCGCCTCCGCTTTAACGTCGGCATTTTTATCCTGCGCGAGGATAAATTCTGCCAACGGCTGCAAGCCTCTTTCGATGGCGACGCTCGCGCGCGTCTTTTTCTTCTGCTTGTACGGGCGGTAAATATCCTCCACTTCCGTCAGCGTGGCGGCGGCGTCGAGCGCTTTTTGTATCTCGTCCGTCATTTTGCCCTGCTCGGTGATCGCTCCGGCAACCTCTTCCTTCCTCTTTTCGAGGTTGCGAAGATACGCCAAACGGTCGTTGAATTCGCGCAGCACCTGATCGTCGCAGCTGCCCGTCATTTCTTTGCGGTAACGCGCGATAAACGGGATCGTGTTGCCCTCGTCGATCAAATTGATGATGTTTTGAACCTTGTCCTCTTTGACGGAAGGAAATTCTTCCGTCAGCTTCTTTACGATGTCCATGCTCCTCTCCGTGTCATATTTCGCATGTTTCGGCCCTTTGCCGAAACATTGTTAATATTGTAACACATTCCGAAAAGTTTTTCATTACTTTTTTAAAAGTTTTAAATAATTTTTTTGTTCTTCCGAAAGTCGGTAACTTTCCCGCGCCTTCTGTATCGCCTTGTTGACCGTTTTTGCGCAGAGCGGACAATTTTTCAGATACTCGACGCCCTCTTCGTAAAATTTAACGAGCACTTCCGCGATCAGCCATGCGGCGCCCA
Organism: uncultured Clostridia bacterium; assembly: GCA_944359365.1. Taxonomy (GTDB): domain Bacteria; phylum Bacillota; class Clostridia; order Christensenellales; family Borkfalkiaceae; genus Borkfalkia. The sequence continues at coordinate 15,730 of CALVST010000015.1, read as the reverse complement.
TATGCGTATAATAGTACTGCGTTTTGGCATCCGCAAGCGAGGCAAAAAATTCGGGCAGGTACTCCCGCTCCATATAACAGCCGAGCAGCATGATGTAGCCGAAACGCTGCGAAAACTCCGTGCCCTCTGCAACATACTTTTTAATTTCGGGCAAAAATTCTTTGCGGTGCTTTTTCACCTCTTTCAAGGTGGAACAGAAAAGGTCGCACACGCCCCAACCGTCAATGATCGGCACGCATCTTTCTATGTATTTGACCTTTTCGGAAAAGGGCATTTTCGTATAGCCCACGGCAAAACATTTCAAAAGCCTGATCTCGAAAATGCCGTTCGGAAAAGACAGCAGCGCGTCCAGATCGAACCCGTCGCCCTTGACCAACTTTTTACCGAAATCGCGCAAAAGCGGCGTCCTTACGCCGATGCTCGTGCCTGCGGGTATGTTGACGATGCGCTCGTTGAACACCCTGTATTTTTCGTCTTTCAACGCGGAAAGTTCGGCAACGATATCCTCGTAGCTCTTCATTTGTACACCTCGATAAATATGTGTTTCTGCAATTATTTGCAATATGCTTTCTGAAAGGCTTGCACCGCTTATTTTTCCGCGAACGCCTGCGACAGCGCCTCGAACCAAATGCTTTTATCCAAGCGCGGATTGGCGGGAGATGTGGACGGCATCAGCAGATAAGGGATGCCGATATCCTTATAATTTTCACAGAAGATATCGAAGGCACGCCTGCCGTTTAGAAGGATGGAGCGCACACACGGCGCGCCGCGCAATAGCTCGTCTATCGGCGCGATCTTATAGTTTTTGATAGAGGCGTCCGATGAGCCGACTATTTCACACTCTGTTACGATATCCCAAAGCGCGATGCCGTGCGCCAACACAAATGAACGACGGAAGTCTGCCGCCTCTTCTATTGCTTCCCCGAAAAATTCGGAAAGTATTTTCCAAAATCTGTTCTGCCTGTTCCCGTAATAAAACGATACGGCTCTGCTCTTTACGGAAGGGAAACTTCCCAATATCAACACGCGGCTGCTCGCATCCGAAACAGGCGGAAAACCGCTTATTATATCTGACATAGTACTTTACCAATACACTAAAAGCACGCATAAAGCCGCCGAAATAGCCGAATCGGCGGCTTTATCCTCAGCGAACGGAAAGAGGCTTATCTATGCGCCCGACGGCGGCGGCAGCCATCTTTTCCGCATCGAAATTCATGGAAAGCGCCAATTCGCAGTCCTCTTTGGTCATCGCATTGATGTCCGCGACGCGCTTTTCAAGGTCTAATATCTCGCCCGTAAACAGCAGATGTTTGCCGTAGGATACCATCTGCGAGGCAGTGTTTTCCTGCCCCATGATAACGGAAGATTTGAGTTGTTCCCTGCCGCGCTCAAACTCGTCGGCAGTAAATTTATTCTTTCGAAAATCGGAGATGGTTTCAAAGATCGCGTCCTTCGCCCTGTCCGCATTGGAAGGGTTCACGCCCGCATAGACGGTCAGCAAGCCCCCTTCCGTAAAAGAGGAGATATAGGAATATACGGTGTAGGCAAGCCCCATCTGTTCGCGCACTTTCTGGAACAGGCGCGAACTCATGCCACCGCCCAAAACAGTGTTCATAACGAGCGCCGCGTCCATCAGCTTGTCCTCCCTTTTCAGCGAAGGGTAAGCGAAAGCGATATGCACTTGCTCGATATCTTTCGTCTTGAAAAGATTGCCGCCCTTGCAGGATATTTTCTTTTTTCGGGGCACAAAAGCGCGGCGGGCGATCTTCTCTTCAAAATATTTTTCTACAAGCTCTTCGGCATATTTCGGCTCGATGTTGCCCGCGAAAGAAATGACGACGTTTTCGGGTGCGTACCTTTCCGCGATGTACGCAAACAGGTCATCGCGGGAAAAGCCCTTCACATTTTCGGCAGGCCCGAGAATGGGGCGGCCGTACCCTTCCTTTCCGAAATACGCCTCGGCAAGCACGTCGAGGCAAAGATCGTCGGGCGTATCTTCAGTCATGGCGATCTCTTCGAGAACGACGCCCTTTTCCCTGTCCATCTCCTCTTCGGGGAATACCGAACCGAGCACAAAATCGGAAAGTATTTCAAACGCTTCGCCCGCGTGCTCAGACGTCGCCTTCGCGTAATAGCAGGTGATGTCCTTCGAGGTGAAGGCGTTGACCTGCGCCCCGATGCGGTCCATCGCGTCGGATATTTCGAAGGCGTTCCGCTTTTCCGTCCCCTTGAACATCATGTGCTCGATAAAATGGGATATGCCGTTTTCCGCCTGCGTTTCAAAGCAGGAACCCGTCCCGACAATGGCGCCCATGCTGACGGATAAAAGCCCGTCTATTTTTTTCACGACCATACGCAGGCCGCTCGGGAATTTTTTGTAATAAGTCATTTTCGTTTTTCTCCGTTATGTAAATTTATTTTCGGCGATCACAGCCCCAGCGTTTGGGAAACGACGGACTGCAAAAGCCCCTTTTCCTTATAGTTTGCGAGAACGGAAGGCAGCGCTTCCGCCGTTTCTTTCGTCGGGTGCATCAGAACGAGGTCGCCGCTCTCTGCCTCTTCCGTCGCGCGCGAAAAGATGAGCGTAGCATCGTGGTCGCGCCAATCGATGGTATCCTTCGACCACATGATCACTTTATAGCCGAGCGCATCGGCGGCATTCACCGTGTTTTCGGAATAAGCGCCCGAAGGCGGGGCAAACAGCTCCATTTCCGCGCCCGCAAGCACTTTTACAAGGTCATGGCAGCGCACGATCTCCTCTTTGTTTGCCGCAAGCGACAATCTATCCTGATCTTTATGGAAATAACCGTGATTGCCAAGCTCGTGCCCGCGGGACGCGATCTCTCGCAGCGTTTCCGTGTGATCGTCTGCCCAACACCCGCCGATGAAGAACGTAGCCTTGACCTCAAACGTATCGAGCGTGTCCAAAATCGACGGAATATAATCAGCGCCGCCGTATACGTTGAACATCAGCGAAACACGCCCGCTCTCTTTGTCGCCGCCGTAATATACCCTGTCGCTCAGCTTCCCCGCGGTTACCGCGCCGAGCGGGAAAAAACAGACTGCCCCCACGACGACCACGAGCAAAAGCAGCACCGCATTGGTGAATACGGCTAATTTGACCGACCGCATCATATAGTCTACCTCATTTTCCGATTACTTTGCAAAAAAATCTCTTTCTTTCAATATATTCGGAAAAAGCGGAAGATATGAAAGCACGTCAGCCGTTCAAATCTATCCGATACAAGTTAAAATTTACCCATATCCCCTTCGGCTGCCAAAATTCGGGATATGTGCGCACATAGCGCATCCCGCATTTTTGCATCACGCGCCCGCTGGCGGGATTCTGAACGTCGTGCGTCGCCGTCGCATAGCGGAACCCGTCCGCTTTAAGCCGAAAAAGCAAGGCTTTGACCGCTTCCGTCATGATGCCCTTTCCCCAATATTCGCGCAACAGCCCGTATCCGATATCGCCGCTGCGCTCCTTTTCGTCTATGCCGAGAAAGGACAAATACCCTATCACCCTGCTCTCGCTCCGCAAGACCACCGCGTAGCGGTAAGCAATCGCCTTATCGTAGTCCGCAAAAACGCTGTCTTGCAGAAAACGCAGCGTTTCTTCCCGCGTTTTATGCGGAAACCACGGCAAAAAACGATTGACTTCCTCGTCCGATAAAATGCGGAAAAGTTCGTCCGCGTCCCGCAGTTCAAATTTTCTCAATATAAGCCGCTCCGTTTCCAGACGCGGCGTATTGCTCCCGAAGGTCATCCGACTGCCCCGCTATTTGAGTTTTACGATGGTGACGCCCGCCTCGCCTTCGCCGTATTTGCCCGAACGGAACTCCGCCACGTTTTTGTGTTTGCGCAAATGTTCGCGCAGCCCCTCGCGCAATTTGCCCGTGCCTATGCCGTGCACAAGTTTGACTTCTTCCAAACCCGACAAAACGGCGCGGTCGATAAAGGCATCTGCCTCTTCTATCGCCTCGGAAACGGTCATGCCGAGCAGATTTATTTCCGTCTGCACCGTGCCCGTGTTCGAGGAGATGTTTCGCACGACCTGCACCCTGTTTTTCGGCTTTTCCGCCTTCTTTTTGCCGACGCTCCTGAACAGATCGCCCGCCTTTACGTTGAGCCGAAGGCTGCCCACAAGCACTTCCGCCTCTTTTTTGCGGATGTTTACGGAGATAACTTCGCCCTCGCTCTCCATCGCGCCCACAAACACGCGGTCGCCCGCTTTCAGCGCGTTTATATCCGCGGGGATGCGGCGCTCGGGCTCGTCTTTTTCGAACTCCAGGCCGTACGCCCTGTCGGCGATCTTGTTTTTCAGCGTCCGCGCGCGGATCAAGTCCGCCTCGCTCACCTCGCTCTTTTGTGCGATGCGCTCTATTTCTTCGAGAAGTTCGCCCGCCTCTTCCGCGCGCTCGTTCACGATGCGGCGGCTTTCGACTTTCGCGGAAAGGTATAATTTTTCCCTTTCCCGCCTGAGCTTTTCCCGCTCGGCGTTGACTTCGGCAAGCTTCTTTTCCCATTCTGCGCGGATCGCTTCCGCCTGTTTTTTCGCCTCGTCCGCCTCGATGCGGCCCTGCTCCGCGGTGCGGATAATATTTTCGAACTTCTGCGCGCCCTCCGAAAGATTGGCAACGGCGCCCTGCAAGATCTCTTCCGAAAGCCCCAGCCGCCGCGAAATGGCGATGGCGTTGCTGCTGCCGGGTATGCCCAAACTGATCTTATACAGCGGCTGCAGCGTGGTCATATCGAATTCCATACTCGCGTTTTCTATGCCGTCTTGGGCATATGCAAACTCTTTCAAAGACGTATAATGCGTCGTAACGATGCCGCGGCAGCCCTTTTTCAAGAGATAGGAAAGCACTGCCTTGGCGATCGCCTGCCCCTCGTCGGGATCGGTGCCCCCGCCCAGCTCGTCGATGAGCACAAGACTCTTTTCGTCGGCGCCTTCCGTAATGGAGATGACGTTTTTGATGTGCGAAGAAAAGGTGGAAAGGTTTTCCTCGATGCTCTGCGCGTCGCCGATATCGCAGAAAACCTTTTCAAACACGGCGACCTCGCTCCCCGCCGCGGCGGGGATAAAAAGGCCGCAGCAAGCCATCAGGCAGAACAGCCCGCACATTTTTAAGGTGACCGTTTTGCCGCCCGTGTTCGGACCGGATACGAGCAGGAACCTGTGATCCCTGCCGAGCGAAACGGATACGGGGACCGCCGTCTTTGCGTCGAGCAGCGGATGCCTTCCCTTTTCTATCGCGATGACGCCGCGGTCGTTGATCGCGGGGCGCACGCATTTGTTCTTATAGGAATATTCCGCCTTCGCGTATGCCGCGTCCATCTCGGAAAGGCGTTCGGTGTCTTCGCGCAGCTGCGCCGCCATCGCGCCGACGCGGCGGGAAAGCGCGGCAAGTATCCGCTCTATCTCTTCCTTTTCCGCGGCGGCAAGCTCGCGCAGCTCGTTGTTCATTTCCAGCACTTCTTCCGGCTCTATGAAAAAAGTCGCCCCGCTTGCGGAGCGGTCGTGCACGAAACCGCGCACCTGCGATTTGTATTCCGCGCGCACGGGCAGAACATAGCGGTTATCGCGCATCGTAACGATGCCTTCCTGCAAATATTTCGCCCCCGCCCCGCCGAGATATTCGGAAAGTTTGTTGCGGATACGCTCGTTCAGGCGGCGAATGGACGTGCGGATATTGTACAGTTCGCTGCTCGCAAAATCGCTGATCTCTTCTTCGGACAAAATTTTATCGCCGATATCCCGCTCCAAAGTTTCGTCAAAATAAAGGCGGTCGGCGATCTCGCGCATATGCACGATATTTTCGTCGGCAACGCCCCTGACGCCGTTATAGGCGACGCGCGCCGAACGCAGCAGCGCCGCCACCGCAAGCAGCTCTCCGCAGGATAACGACGCCCCTTTCGCCGCGCGTTCGGGCGAATCGGCAACGCCTTCGTATGCCTCGATCCTTCCCGTTCCGTAGCGGAACAAAAGAAGGTCAGCCTCCGACGTAAGGTCGAGAAAGTACCGCGCCTCTTTCAGCTCCGTTTCGGGAAACGTGCCGGCGAGCCTCTCCTTCGTTTCGGGCAACACCGCGAACGACGCCGCCGCTTTGAGTATTTTATTTAATTCAAGTTTTTCGATCGTCCTTTGATCCATCCAATTCTCTCCCCGCAAAAACGCGGAATTTCGCACGGCTTAAAGCACGCCAGAATCGGCAAGCCCTGCCGTAATTTTTCCCGTTCTCTCCCCGGCAAGCGCGGCGCATTTTTCCTCGTCAGACAGTGTGCGCAGATCGAAGAGCGGATACGCCTCCGCGCGCGGCGCAAGGCGCGCGCAGTTGAAAAGCTCAAAGCGGCAGACGGAACTTTCGTAGCGACGCAACGGGAATGCCCGCCCCTGTTCGTCCGTCAGCGTATACGCGGCGCGCCTGTCGCAACTGCCGCACTGCCTGCCGAAGAGACAGTGCCCCAGCTCCATCACCTTCACCGCACCGCCCGCAAGGCGGAACACGTTTTGCAATGCGGAAGATTCTGTCGAGGAAAGCTCTTTCGAAACCGCCGCAGCGGTCAGGCTCTGCTCTTCGGCTAGAACGGAAAGGGATACGCTGTTAAACAGGTTGAACCCCGTACCCGCAAAAAGTTTCAAACCGCGCTCCCTGCAAAGCTCTGCCGCCCAAGCGCCCTCGGCATATACGCCGTCGAAAAGGCTGAGGCAATCGCTCGCGGCGGCGATATCCGCATCGGTCATAAAAGCAGGCAAATACAGCCATTTATGCCACGCATAGTACTCTGAAATATTCAAAAATTTTTGAATATCCTCTGAATCTCGATAATTTTTCGGTGCAAGCACAGCCGCACCGATCTTTCGCGCGGACTTTTCGGCAAAGGAAAAATCATCGCCGATGACAGCGTTTTGAAAGGGCGGCACAGGGAGCGCTCCCGTATTTTTTTCAAAAGAGAGCGCCGCAAGGGGCTTTCTCTCTCCCGCAAGGGTGCGAAAAACGTCGGCATATACGTCGCGGCGGAAAGCGTTCAACGCCGATTTTACGGCAAACGGCGCCCCTTCTATACATATCTCTTTGAAGGAAACTTCAAAGGGATATCCGTCCGTTTTTTGAAAACAATTTGCAATCTCATCCCTTGAAAGATCCATCGTTTTTGCCCGTTCGCAGGCAAAGCCCGCCGTATATTCCCGCACGCCGAAACGGCCTTTGACCTCCGCGCGCGGCGGCTTCCCCTCTGAAATAGAAACGCTTACCGAAATAGGAACGGCGCGCCTTCTTGCCGAAACCCGCGCGGAAAGGGATACATCCAACGTGAGGAACACTCCGTCGCCCTCGCGATATTTCGCGTTGGCAGGCAAATAAAATCCGCCCGCCGCTTTCGGAAAAGCCGAGGAATATCCTCCGCCGCCGATCTCAGTCTGCGCGCCGGCATCCCCGCGGATGATTTTGAACCCGTCGCCGTCGGACGGGGCATACGAAGAGCGCACGAAGGCAAATTTCCCCGCGCCGCACTTTGCTATGACGCCTACCTTCTCCCCTTTGTGCCCCTGTATGTCTGAGGACAAGAGCGCCTTATCCTGTCCGAAGGCATACCCCTTCGTATAGTCGCCGCGGTTGTAGGCGCGCTTTAAATCGGAAAACGCCGCGCGTCCACCTTCTCTCCCGTCTAAAATATCGCGGTAATAATTGACCGCCGCGCCGACATACGCCGCCGAACGCATGCGCCCCTCTATTTTGAAAGACGCGACGCCCGCTTCCGCGAGTTTTTTCACGTCTTCACCCATACACAGATCGGAAAGCGACAGTTTGTACGAAAGCGTTTCAAATCCCGCCCTGTCCGCCTTATACTTTTTACGGCAAGGCTGTTTGCACAGCCCCCTGTTGCCGCTGTTGCCGCCGATGAATGCGGAAAGATAGCACTGCCCCGAAAAGCAGGTGCACAGCGCCCCCTGCACGAAAACTTCCGTTTCTATTTCCTTCGCAATGGAAACAATGCTCTCCATCGGCGTTTCCCTCGCCAGAATGACGCGCGAAAAGCCGCACCGCTTTGCCATGCGCGCGCCGTAAAGATTGCATACGCCCGCCTGCGTGGAAAGGTGCAGAACAATTTCGGGATACAGTTCCTTGATGCGCTTTCCGAGAAAAATATCCTGAATGATGAGCGCATCCGCCCCCGCGTTCCATGCGGCGGCGACATTTTCAAAAAAGCGCGCAAGCTCGTCCTCTTTGATAAGGGTATTGAGCGCAACGTGCACCCTTACGCCCAAAGCGTGCGCGTAATCGATATGTTCTTTTAAGTTTTCGAGGGAAAAATTCGCCGCAGCCCTGCGCGCGGAAAAATCCGTCAGTCCTAAGTAAACGGCATCCGTGCCCGAATGCACGGCGGCGTAAAAGGAAGCCTCGTCCCCCGCAGGCGCCAATAACTCACACATAGCTATATTGTATCACGTTTCGAAAGTTTTGAAAAGAGAAAAACATAAATTACCCGCTTATTCACGCTTTTTTGCACTTGTACGCCGCTTTTTGCAAAAAATATTTACGAAAAGCTCTCCGCGCAATGCGCGGAGAGCAAAACAATTACCTGTTTCGGCGTTCAGTCGAGCTGTATTTCCGCAAGTTCTTTGGGCGGCACAGCCTCGGCGGAGGAATCCACCGTCTTTTTGACGAGCGCGGCGGCCTTGTTGATCGGGATATTCGTTCCCGCGCCCGCGACGCATCCGCCGGGGCAGCCCATACCCTCTATCAATGCGCCGCTGAGCTTGCCCATTTTTGCAAGAAGCAGAATTTTACGGCAGTCTTCCAACCCCTCTACATGCTGAATATCCATTTTTGTGTCGGGGTAATATGCCGCGATGCACTTTTCGATGGCGCCCGCAACGCCGCCCGCGACGGCATAGCCCCTGCCCGCTCCCGTGGCGTCGTTCATTTCCGCTTCCTTGTCGAATGTCGCAAAATCGATGCCCCTCGCCTCAAAAATGGCGGAAAGCTCTTCGAACGTGATGACGAAATCGACGTCGCTGCGCACAGACCTGCGCGACGCTTCCAATTTTTTTGCGGCGCACGGCCCGATGAACACGACTCGGTAATCGGGATATTTTTTCTTTATGGTGCGCGCCGTTGCGACCATGGGCGTGAGCGTGTTGGAAATTTTATCCGCCGATTCGGGGAAATAATGCCTTATCAGCATCGCCCACGAAGGGCAGCATGAAGTGAGCATGAAGGGCTGCTTGCCCGTTGCCACGCGCTCCGCGTAATGCTCCGCCTCGGTCGCGGCGCCCATATCGGCGCCGAGCGCGACCTCGTAAACGTCTTTAAACCCGAGTTCCAGAAGCGCAGCCTTCACTTTGCCGGGCGTCGCCTTTTCGCCGAACTGCCCCACATACGAGGGCGCGACCTCGGCGATGATGTTGTCGCCCCGCCTGAGCGCGCGGATGAGCTGAAAGAACTGCGACTTATCCGCAATGGCGCCGAACGGACAATTGACCATGCACATACCGCAGGAAACGCACTTTTCGGGATTTATTTTCGCCCTGCCCAGATCGTCCGACTCGATCGCCTTCACCCCGCACGCTTCCGCACAGGGACGCGTTTGATGCACGATCGCGGCGTAAGGGCACACGTTCTTGCACCTGCCGCACTTTATGCAGCTGCTCTGGTCGATGACCGCCCTGCCGTTTTCAATGGAAATGCACTGTTTTGGGCACACCGCCGTGCAGGGATGCGCCACACAGCCGCGGCAGTTATCCGTCACCTTATAACGGTTCGGAGGGCACGCCGCACAGGCGGAAGGGATGACCTGCATGAGCGGCGGCTCGTAATATTTATCCGCTACGTCACTGCCGGAAAGCCCGCTCGTGACGTGCACGGGCGAATCCTCGGGGCGAAGGGAAAGCCCCATGGCGAGCCGCACGCGTTCCGAACAGATCGCGCGCTCGCGCCAGATGCTCTCGCGGTACAGCGGTTTATCGCCCGGGGTGATCTTATAAGGGATCGCCTCTATATCGTCTTTGATCGTGGCTTTATCGCTTTCAAAGGCGACGCGGGCAAGTTCTACGAAAACCTGCCTTCTCAGTAATTTCAAAGGAGTTAAAAGTCCTCTTTCCATACATGCTTCTCCAAATTTATTGCTCATCCCCCCGTTACTTTATCTGCCGTATTTGCGGAAAAGCTCCGCAAGTTTATCCGCCGACTTCTCGGAAGGAAAAGCGGCGAGTCTGTACTTCCAATTGCCCGCAGGCACCGAAGGCGTATTCATGCGCGTTTCCGAGCCCGACAGCAACACGTCCTGTATAGGCAGTACGGCGAGATACGCCTTTGTTGAAAGCGCAAGTTCAACCGCCGCCCTTGCCGCGCTGTTCGCGCCCGAAACCCGCGCGCCTATGCCCTGTTTTCTGAGCGCCGCGCGAAGCCTTGCGCAAAAGCCCTTTCTCTCGTTTTCGTCCAACCCCTCTAAATAGCCGAGCATGGTGTCGTTGTCGTGCGTACCAGTATAACAGACGCTGTTTTCGCCGATATTTTCGGGCAGGTACGGGTTTTTCGGATTGCCGTCGAAGGCGAACTGTATCACCTTCATGCCGGGGAAACCCGTCCTTTTCATGAGGCGGTACACGCCCGCGTCCAACGTTCCCAGATCTTCCGCGATCAAATCGAGCGCACCGAGCGAGGCTTTCACCGCATCGAAAAGCGCGATGCCCGGCCCCTTGCGCCACCTGCCGCCCACGGCCGTTTCCGCGCCCGCGTCGATCTCGAAATACCTGTCGAAGCCGCGGAAATGGTCTATCCTGACCGCGTCGTACAGCGCAAAGGAACGGCGGATGCGCTCGCACCACCACGAAAAACCTTCCGCCTCGTGCACCTTCCAATCGTATACGGGATTGCCCCAAAGCTGCCCCGTAGCCGAAAAGTAATCGGGCGGCACGCCCGCCACCTTTTTGGGTTTTAAATTGGCTTTCAGCTTAAAGAGACGGGGATTTGCCCACACGTCGGCGGAATCCGCCGCAACGTACAGAGGGATGTCGCCAATGATGCGGATGCCGAGCCGGTTGACGTAACTTTTGAGCGCCCGCCACTGCCGCGAAAACTCATATTGCAAGAACTGCCAAAATAAGTATTCGCCTTCATGCTCTTCCTTAAACGCCGCGAGCGCCGCGGCGTCGCGGAATTTGTACTTTTTTTCCCAAAGGTCGAAACTCTTGTTTCCGCTCTTTTGCTTGACCGCCATATACATGGCATAATCTTCAAATTCCCCGCCCGCAACAAAGGCGCAAAAATCGGGATCGTTTTTATCGAAACGGGAAAAGGCACGGCGCAGTATCCTGTACTTTTCTTCGTACAAAAAACCGTAATCGATATCCTTGCGGCAAACGGGCGAGATCTCCTGCTTTTTCAAAAGCCCGCGTTCCGCAAGCGCAAACAAGTCGATAAAATACGGATTTCCCGAAGACGCGAAAGCCGACTGATAGGGCGAATCGCCGAACCCCGTCTGCACGAGGGGCAGTATCTGCCAATATTTCGCGCCACTCCTTTTCAGCCAATCGGCAAAACGGTAGGCACTTTCGCCGAGCGTTCCGATCCCCTCTTTGCCGGGCAATGACGATATATGCAAAAGCACGCCCGCCGCGCGCTCCCTGCGTTCCATAATTTTTCCTCCGTTATATTGTATATGCCATTCTATTGTACCACAAAATACGCATTTTGCAAGAGTTTTCAATAAATAATCCGGCAAAAGAGAGGAAAAATCCCCGCAAATCGCAGCGCTCCGCGGGGATCGTAACGTTTTTTATTTTGAAAACAGAAGTTTCAGCCTTTCCGCAGCCTCTTTTGTAGCCTCTTCCGACGCAAACGCGGTCAGACGGAAGTACCCTTCCCCGTTTTTGCCGAAACCGCCGCCCGGCGTTCCCACCACGTTCGCCATTTCGAGAAGATAATCGAAAAACTTCCAGCTGTCCGAAAAACCGGGGCATTTCATCCAGATATACGGAGAATTTTTGCCGCCCGTATAAGGGATGCCGAGAGAATCGAGGCATTCGGAAAGCACGGCGGCGTTGCGGCGGTACACTTCGAGATTTTTCTGCACCTGCGCCATCCCCTCTTCGGAGAACACCGCCTCCGCGCCGCGCTGTACGATGTAGGAAACGCCGTTGAATTTGGTCGTCTGCCTGCGCAGCCACAGTTTGTTGAGGGACGCTCCGCCCCGCACCAACGCGCGGGGTACGACGGTATAGCCGCACCGCGTGCCCGTAAAGCCCGCCGTTTTGGAGAGAGAACAGAACTCTATGGCGCATTCCTTTGCGCCTTCCACCTCAAAAATGCTGCGTGCAAGCCCCTTTTCGCTCACGAACGCTTCGTATGCCGCGTCGTACAGGATGACGGCGCCCTTTTTCCGCGCGTATGCCACCCATTCGGCGAGCTGTGCCGCGGAATACGCCGCACCCGTCGGGTTGTTGGGCGAGCATATATAGATGATATCCGCATCCGTATTCTCGTCCGGCATGGGCAGGAAACCGTTTTCCGCCGCCGCGTCCGCAAAGACGATCCTGCGCCCCGCCATGACGTTGGTATCCACATACACGGGATAGACGGGATCGGGCACGAGCACGGTATTGTCCGTATCGAATATATCGAGGATGTTCCCTACGTCGCTCTTAGCGCCGTCGGAAACGAAAATTTCATCCTCTTCGAGAGATATGCCGCGCGACGCGTAATAGCCGCGTATCGCCTCTTTCAGGAAGGGATAGCCCTGTTCGGGGCCATAGCCGCGAAAAGTTTCCTTTTCGCCCATTTCGCTCGCCGCTTTTTGCATCGCCGAGACGACTGCGGGCGCGAGGGGCAGCGTCACGTCACCGATGCCCATGCGCAGAACTTTCTTTTCGGGATGCGCCTGCGTATAGGCGTTCACCTTTTTCGCGATGGTGGAAAACAGGTAACTCTCATTTAAATTAAGATAATTTGCGTTGATTTTCATTTATTTTCGCGCTCCGTTTGCTTTCTCATGCTTTCTGACCGCCGCTCCGACAAACTCGCGGAAGAGCGGATGCGCCGCGTTGGGGCGGGATTTGAATTCGGGATGGAACTGCACGCCGACGTAAAAATCCTCTTCGGGAAGTTCCACCGCCTCTACGAGCGTGCCGTCGGGAGAGGTGCCCGAAATTTTCATGCCCGCCTTCTGAAAGGCGTCGCGGTATTCGTTGTTGAACTCGAAGCGGTGGCGGTGCCGTTCGGAGATGAGCGGCTGCCCGTATGCCGCATACAGCTTGCTGTTTTTTGCGACCTTGCAGGGATACGCGCCGAGGCGCATCGTGCCGCCCATTTTTACGCCGAGTTGGTCGGGCATGATGTCTATGACCGAATGCGCTCCGTCCGGATCGAATTCGGAAGAGTTTGCGTCACGAAGCCCCAAAACGCCGCGCGCGTATTCTATGACGGCGACCTGCATGCCGAGGCAGATGCCGAGGTAAGGCACATGATGCGACCGCGCATACTCCGCCGCAAGGATCTTCCCTTCTATCCCCCTGCCGCCGAATCCTCCGGGCACGAGGATGCCGTCCGTGCCGCCGAGCAGTTCTCCGACGTTCTCGGGCGAAAGATTTTCGGTATCTACCCAATCGATGTCGACCTTTGCCGCGTTTTCAAAGCCCGCGTGCGTGAGAGCCTCCGCCACGGAAAGGTACGCGTCGTGCAGGCGCACATATTTGCCGCAAAGAGCTATTTTCACCCTTTTATGACAGTTGTGCGCGCGCTCGAGCATCCCGTTCCAATCGGAAAGGTCGCTCTTTCGCGCATCCAGCCCCAAAATGCGGCACACGATCGCGGAAAGGTTTGCCCTTTCCAACATGACGGGCGCCTCGTACAGATTTGGCAGCGTCAGATTCTCTATCACGCAGTCAGCCCCCACGTTGCAGAACATGGCGATCTTCTTTTTGATGTCGTCGGGAAGGGGCGCATCCACGCGTGCGACGATGATATCCGGCACGATGCCCATGCCCTGCAATTCCTTGACCGAGTGCTGCGTGGGTTTTGATTTGAACTCGCACGAACCCGTGATGTACGGAACGAGGGTAACGTGGATGAAACAGCAGTTGCCCCGCCCCACTTCCATGCTGACCTGACGGATCGCCTCGATGAAGGGCTGACTTTCTATGTCGCCGATGGTGCCGCCGATCTCGGTGATCACGACGTCTGCATCGCTTTGTTTTCCGACGTTATAAATGAACGACTTGATCTCGCCCGTGATGTGCGGTATGACCTGCACCGTCTGCCCGAGATATTCGCCCGCGCGCTCTTTGTTGAGCACGTTCCAATATACCTTGCCCGTCGTAAGGTTGGAAAATTTATTCAGGTTTTCGTCGATGAACCGCTCATAGTGCCCTAGGTCGAGGTCTGTTTCCGCCCCGTCGTCGGTCACGAACACTTCCCCGTGCTGATACGGGCTCATGGTGCCCGGATCGATGTTGATGTACGGATCGAGTTTCTGCGACGCGATTTTGTAGCCACGCGATTTCAACAGCCTGCCGAGGCTCGCCGCGGTGATGCCCTTGCCCAAGCCCGAAACGACGCCGCCGGTCACGAATATGTATTTTGTCATAATTCGACCTCTCCGGTAAATACTTCTTCCGCGGGGCCGGTCATATAGACCGTTTCCCCCACCCGTATCGTAAGCTCGCCGCCCTTCAAAAGGAGGGTTATATCCTCGCCCGCGTCGCACAGCCCCAAAGCGACCGCTGCCGCCGCCGTGGCGCAGGCGCCCGTGCCGCATGCCATCGTTTCGCCGCTGCCGCGCTCCCACACCCTCATTTTCAGTCTGTTTTTGCCGAGCACCTTCACGAACTCCGTATTCACCCGTTCGGGAAAGATCGGCGCGTTTTCAAAGAGCGGGCCTACTTTCTCCAATTCGACGACGTCGGGATCTTCGAACACGACGCAGTGCGGGTTGCCCATGGAAACGCAGGTTATTTTATGCCTGCCGCCCGCAATATCCACTTCCTTTCCGATGACTTCCCCGTCCGAAAGAACGGGCACCTTGTTCGGGGCAAATTCCGCGCGCCCCATATCCACGCAAACGGACTTTACTTTTCCGCCTTCGATGTTCAGCCGCAGTTTTTTGACGCCCGAAAGCGTCTCTATGTGCAGCTCTTCCCTGCGGGCGATGCCGCGATCGTAAAGATATTTCCCCACGCACCGTATGGCGTTGCCGCACATTTTCCCTTCGCTTCCGTCGGCATTGAACATGCGCATTTTCGCGTCGGCGATATCGCTTTTGCAGATCATGACGATGCCGTCGCCGCCGATGCCCTTGTGCCTGTCGGAAAGGCGCACCGCCGCAGCAGACGGGGCTGCAAGTTCTTCCGCAAAGCAGTCGAAATAAATATAATCGTTGCCCGCGCCGTGCATTTTTACAAATTTTTTCAACATGAAAAGCCTCCTCATAAACGGCCGCGAGCCTTTAAAAAAGGCGACAGCGGCGCATAATAAACGCCGCTGTCTGCAAAAAAACTATTTTTTTGTCCCGCGCGAAACCGCGCCCCGCTTTACAGTTCGATATAAGCGTCGCGTTCCGCGCCGACGGAGACATACCTTATCTTGCACTCGCACGCATCCTCTATAAAGCGGATGTAATCGAGCGCCTCTTTGGGCAAATCTTCCTTTTTGCGGCATTTTGAAATATCTTGATTCCACCCTTTGACCGTTTTGAAAACGGGCTTGCACTCGTCCAGAACGTCGGTGAAAGG